>JBBDNW010000107.1:0-23201 GCA_040877375.1 Pirellulales bacterium
CGCTGGTGGCGGCGACTACATTCTCAACGTCAAGGGAAACCAGCCGACGCTCCGTAACGGGATCGAGCAGGTCTTCGCCAGTCACCTTGACGAGATGCCGTCGCCGCATCCGGTGCAGAGCAGCTCCACGGAACGAAAGGCGCATGGCCGAACGGAGTCGCGCTGGTCCTACGTCTGCACTGCGCCGAAGGATCTTCCCGACCGTGAGCGGTGGCCAAGCCTGAAGGCCATCGGGATGGTGATCAGCAACACGACCAGAGAAGGCAGGGACTGCATTGACGTCCGCTACTCCATCCTCAGCAAGAAGCTCTCTGCGAAGAGCTTTGCCGCGGCGGTTGCGAGCCACTGGGCGATCGAGAAACCAGCTTCATTGGCAACTGGATGTCACATTCCGAGAAGATCATTGCCGCATCCGGAAAGGACACGCCGATACCAACTTCAGCACGCTACGCAGAACGGCACTCTCCATGCTCAAGAACGAGAAGACCAAGAAGCTCGGGATCAAGAACAAGCGGCTTTCAGCAGGCTGGGACGAGCCCTACCTCTTCAAAGTCCTTTTCGGCACGTGACTTATGGTGCAATCGCCCTGGCCCTATCTGCGCTGCAGAGCATCGAGTTTCAGAGCGCAAATCTCGTGCATCGGCAGGAATAGATGCCGTGGGTCATCGATCAGTGGGCGAAATCCGAATGCGAGATAGAACTTTTTGGCGGTTTCATCGAGAGCGTCGATCTCGACGGCCCGGATGCCGACCTGGGCCGAGATATCCAGAGAGCGACGCAGGGCATCCACCAGCAACAGCGATCCAAGACCCTGCTTCTGGATGCTTTGATCGACTGCTAGCCGACCAAGCAGCACCACAGGGACATCAATTCGAGGAAGTGCCCTGGCCTCGACGTCGGGAAGTGCCTCGTAGACCACTCGATGCGTGGAAAGGGAGTAGTAGCCAAAAACCCTCGCTTCACCGGGTCGGGTAGCCACGAACGTGCGGGAGAGATCTCGACGATCGAACTGGCCGGCACGATCCTTGAGCCAGTCGTCCAGCATCGGCCGGCCGCAGGCGAAGGCCGAACGATCATGCCGCCGCTCGAAGCGATGGATCGACCAGGCGGCCATCAGCCGACCTGTTTTCTGTATCGCTTCACCGCCTTGACCAAGGCCTCGTTGGGCATGCTCGAAGAATCGTCGAGCATCGCCACGAACCGTTTTCTGTCCCGGTCGCTCAACCGCGTGATCTGCTGATCACGAAGGATCCGTCGGGCCTTTTGCACGAGTGTGGCGACGGCAAAATCACTGATCGACTGCCCCATCTCCGCGGCGGCGTCTTCGATCGTCTTTTTGAGATCGCCACGCAGACGAAAGTTGATCCGCGCAGTGCTTTTCGCTGACGACATGGAACGAGGCTCCTGGCAACGGCATCATCGCCTGGATAATGTACGTCAATGTGCCACACAAAGCAAGCCGGCGTGGTCGCGGCGAGGAGTATCTTGTCGCCAACGGCGCGGCCGCCCAGGGGATTGAGGACAGCGTCCAGGGCAGGGGGCTGCACGATTTCGCCGGGGGCCGTGACGGGCCAGTCGGGGCCGAGGGGGTCCACGGTGGCCGTCTTGCGGCCGCCGTGCTTTGTGCCTGTCCTTTTTCAGGCTCCCTGGTGCCGTTGGAGAGCAGGCGGTGCCGGTGACGGTGCCGGTGACGGAGTTGCCGCTGGTGCGGTTGCCGTTGCTGTCGTAGCCGTACCCATCGCGAGTGAGGCTGGCGGAGAGGAGCTGGTCGGTGGCGTCGAGCGCGAAGTTGCTCATGCCTTCCGGAGTGGTGAGCGACGTGATCCGGCTGGCGGCGTCGTAGGCGTAGCCGCGGTCCCACCAACCGATTTGGCGGGTTAGAAGACCGTATTTTTGTTCCTTGGTATGAGCCACGTTCCTTCCGGAGGCATTTACCTGTGATCTCGATACGTTCGGGCGAAGTTGTAGCCTCTAAGGAAGACGGCACCAAACTCTGGGGGTTCCCCAACAAGAACTCACACGACGTCCAGGTGCTCGCCAATGGTAACACGCTCATCTCCAGCGGCGCCGGCGCGGGGAAGAAGGGCTACTTCCTGATCGAGGTCGATCCCACCGGGAAGACGTTCTGGAAATATGGCGGCGAAGGCGCCCCCGCCGAGGAACAGCTCAACTGGCCGAGCGGCTTCGTGCGGATGCCCGACGGCACGGTCTACGTGTCGGAGTGCCGGTCGGCCCGAATTCGCGTGATCAGCCCCGACAGGAAGTCGTTCCGCTTCATCACAAGCCCGGCCATGAAGCACGCCGCCACGATCGCCGTGGTCGAAGCCGGGGACGCCGCGGGAACCCGGTGATACACTCGATTTTATGACGCTCCACACCCGCGACGAGTTGTTTAAGGCTGTTCGTGAGGCGGCCGTAGCTGCATACGGTGAACGGCTGATCGCGCTCTCGGTATTCGGCTCCTGGGCACGGGATGTGGCGACACCGGTGTCCGACCTTGACCTGCTCGTCGTCGCCGAGCCGCTGCCGCCGAGCCGGATGAAGCGGGTACGCGAGTTTCAGCCGGTGGCCGAGGCGACCCGGGCAGTGCGATCTCGGGTGTGGTCGGACCAAGGACCGGAGATTGATCTTTCTCCCGTGTTCAAGACTCCCGAGGAGCTCGCTGCGGGCAGCCCGCTGTATCTCGACATGACGCTGTGGCGGGTGGTGCTCGTCGATCAGGGCAGAATGCTGGAGTCGTTTCTCACAGAACTGCATCGACGGATGCAAGCGCTCGGTTCACGGCGGGTGCCGTTCAAAGGCGGGGCGTTCTGGGACTACAAGCCCGACTTCCGGCCGGGCGAGGTCGTCGAGCTATGACCACAAACGAGCTTGCGATCGGCTACCATCGCAAGTGTGGTGATCGTCTCGCGGCCCTCGACGTGCTGCATGCCCGCGCTGCGTTTTCGGACGTCGTCCGAGAAAGTCAGGAAGTCGTCGAACTTGCACTCAAAGGCATGCTCCGCTGGGCGGGAATCGACCCGCCGAAGATTCACGACGTGGGCGACTTGCTGCTGCAGTTTGCTGAGCGTTTCGAGGGCGTGAGCGGTCACGAGGTGACGGCACTGGCCAAAGCGTCGAAGGAACTTCGCAAGGAGCGGGAGTTCAGCTTCTACGGCGATATCGACTTCATCCCGACGGACGAGTACGACGCCGATGACGCCGACACGGCTCTTGGGCAGGCGCGACTCGCTACGGCCTGCCTCGGCCGACTCCTCGGCCGGCCTGCGGGGCAATGACCTGCTGGCCGTCGGCCACGAGCCGCTCCCGCAGCTGCTCGTACGGCACCGCCTGCATCGACGAGCCTGCGTCGATCGCCAATCAGGAGGCCGTGGCAGCGCTCTGGCCGAGCGTCATGAACACCGGCTCCATGCGGATCGAGCCGAAGGCGATGTGGGTGGCAGACAGCGCCCAGGGAACGAGCAGATTGCTACACTCCGCCTCGCGCGGCACGATCGCCCGATAAGCGATTCCATACGGCTTGCCTTCCAGCGACATCTGAATGTCGCCCTCGTTCGTCACCTGCCCGTTGTGAAAGAGCCGCTGCACGTTGTGGGAGTCGAGCGTGTAGGCCCCGAGGGCAACGGGGTCGTCTACAGGTTGACGGAGCCGACAATGGTGCTCGGTCATCACGAAGTCAGACCGCAGCCGGCGGGTTTCCCGCACGTAGAGGTGTTGGGGCCAGTGGCCGTTGTCGGGAAACTCGTCTTTCGCCAGCCCCCCATGCCACATGCCGCTGCCGCACCGCTTCCGGGATCCGGGGATGATTCTGGAGCGTCCAGACGAGGCCGAGCTGCCAGTCGCGATGGCGGGCCGCCACGGCTTCCCGCTGCGCATGATCGAGCGAGGCCCAGTTCCAGTGCGAGCCGTAGTTGCCACCGATCAGGTCGCAGGAGATGCCGCCCGTGTTGTTGGAGTCGGTCTTTCGGTGAGGCACGAGATCGGATTTGAAAAAGCGGGCATGTGGATCGGTGGCGACCGCCCGGAACAGGATCTCGTAGTCGGCCTCGTCGTAACTGGCCGGCTTGGGAATCGGCACGCGGTTGGCCGGCACGTCGGTGAGCACCATCCTGTAGCAATACGCCTGGAGCCGCTGGTCGGCGGCGCCCGCACGGCCCCCCATGTCTGGATTGACGCCCGGGAGCAGGCCACTCTCCGGCTTGCCGGCGGTGCGATAGGGATCGATGCCGTCGGGAAGCTGGTTCCATCCCCACAGGCCCACGATGCCGTTGCCCTGCTCCTTGAATTCGGCGTTGGCCTCCCGGCCCGCCACGAACGCCACGCCGGCCGCGGCCATGAGGTCGCCCTTGTAGGAGGCGTCGATAAAAACCCTGCCCTCAACCAGCGAGCCGTCTTCGAGGCGGATCGCCGTGATCCGCGGGCCATCTTTGCACACGCCCCGCTTCAAATCGAGGCGACCGTTGAGTCGGCGAACGCCTGCCTCACCGACCAGGGCGTCGAAGACGGCTTCGGCCGGATCGGCCTCGATGTTGTAGAGATTCACGCGGTTGGAAAAGCGATGCGGCTTCCAGCGCTGGGTCCGCAGGGCGTCGGAGCCATGCCACGCCCAGTAGACGCTCTCCACAGGGCTCGGACCGCCCTCCCGCAGGCTGGCCGCGATATCTTTGCCGTCGAGCGCGAGGCCGGCGGGGGGCGACACGCCGGCCAAGGCGGCGAGCGTGGGCAGCATGTCGAGACTGCTACACAGGCCGTTCCAAGTGCGACCGCCAAGGCCGCCGCCGGGCCAATGGAACACGGTCGGCACCCGCACGCCCCCTTCGTAGAGCGAGTGCTTGCCGCCGCGTAGCGGCCGATTGCTGCCCGTAAGGGTCGCACCGTTGTCACTCGACAATACGACGATCGTGTTTTCACACAGGCCGAGGTCGTCGAGCGTGGCCAGAAGGCGGGCCACATTCTTGTCCATCGCATGGAGCATTGCCGCGTAGGCCCGCTTGGCCGGATCGGTGATGGCCGGATCGATCGCAGCAAGGTCATCCTCTTTGGCCTGCAGCGGCTCATGCACGATGTGAAATGGCACGTAGCAGAAGAACGGCTTCCCCGCCGACTGGCTGAGAAACTCGCAGGCATGGTCCACGATCAGGCCTTCGGTGTAGCCCGTGTCGGACGGCCGCAGTTCACCGTTGTGCCACCAGGACGCCGGCCCGAGGTTCCTGAGATTGCTACGTGTGAAGAAGTCTCCGCCACCACCGTAATGGACCCAGGCCTCTTCAAACCCATGCGGGTTGACCCCGAGGCCAAACCGTGGCTGCTTACGGGGAAAGTCCTTCCAAGCCTCGGCGAAGGCAGCGCGGTAGGCGGGCGTGTCGGGCTCGTCGCCGTTATGCCACTTACCGAAGACTCCGGTGCGGTAGTCCAACGCACCAACTCATGAACGAAGTGAGCTCGACGCCTTCCTTAAACAGCCGGTCGATCGCGGGCGTGGGAACCGAGCCGCCATGGCAGGAGAGATCGCCCCAGCCGAGATCATCGGCCAAGATGTAGACCACGTTTGGCCGCAGGGCCTCAGTCGCGTTGGGGGCAGCTCTCACCGCCGGTTCAATTCCGACCCCTGCCATCGGAAGAGTGCTCCAGCAAATGGCTCCGTGCACTCGTCGGCTCAGGCTGAAACCAACACCTCGCTGCAGTCCACCCATGGGCGACGACCTTACAAGTTGACAAAACAAACGGTCATCCAGAGCCTTGAATGGTGCCGGGAAACCGCCCTTGCTCCTGCCGAGTGCCACAAAATGCCTTGGCAATGGGGGCCTGGGCGGCTTTCGATTCGCCAGTCACTCGTTCACGGGCGACCGCACCATTGACGGCCATCTGCCCAATTTGTATCCATGCCGCATGGCGAAGTCGTCCCGCAACCCGTCGGAGGCCATAAACGGGTGATGCGATTGGGGCGGCCGATCCGCGATCAGGCATGGCTCGTGCCGGACCACACCGGACTGCCGGCCTGGTATCTGTGCACCAAGCTGCCGCTGTTCGATCCCGAGGGCACGGTGTCGGGCATCGCCGGCATCCTGCGGCCCTTCGACCATGCTGGGACCGCCCCGCAAGAATACCATCGGCTGACGCCCGCGCTCGAACTGGTTACCACGTCCTACCATCGCCCGCTGCGGACGACGGAACTCGCGAAACAATGCGGCCTCTCGGTGAGCCAACTGCAACGTGAGTTTCGTCGGCTCTTCGGCATGAGTCCGAGCGAGTACATTCTGCGCACGCGGCTCCTGCTGGCCCAACGGATGCTCGACCGCTCTGCGGCGGGGGTTGGAGAGGTGGCCGTCGCCTGTGGCTTCTACGATCAGAGCCACTTCACGAAGGCGTTCAAGGCCCACACTGGTCTCCCGCCTCAGGCCTACCGGCGTCGCTCGCGGCAGCGGGCCGCCGAGGGCTGGGAGGACATCGACGAGGAGGCGAAGCCTGTGTAATGATGCCGCATGCGGTGCGGGCACAACCGGCTGCGGCGTCCGTACAAGGCGGAAACGCCCTTGCGGCATATGGTCAGGACAGAGGGTTTGCCGCCGCGTCGAGGGTCGTCATGGATCACGTCGATCTGGAACACCTGTCGCCCCTGCCTGCCGACCGCCGCGTCGGCATCGGCTGCATCGGTGCCGGGTTCATCATGGCCGACTGCCACCTGGTGGCGTACCGCGCGGCGGGCTTGAATCCGGTGGCGATCGCCGCCCGACGGCACGAGGCGGCCATGGAGGTCGCCACGCGGCATTCAATCCCGCGGGCCTACGGTGATGTCGGCTCCCTGCTCGACGACCCCGCCGTCGAGGTCGTCGACATCGCCGTGCCACCCGATGTGCAGCCTGCGGTGATCGAGGAGGCGGTGAAGCGGTGCGGCCGAATCCGCGGCATCCTCGCGCAAAAACCGCTGGCCATGAACTACGCGGAGGCCGCCCGGCTCGTGGAACTCTGTCGTGCTGCGGGCGTGCGACTCGTCGTCAACCAAAATATGCGCTACGACCATGCGGTCCGCGGCTGCGGCACGCTGCTGGCCCGCGGCATGCTCGGCGAACCGGTACTGGCGACGATCGAGATGCGGGCGGTTCCCCACTGGATGCCGTGGCAGGAGCGGCTCGGCTGGGTGACGCTACGGATTATTTCGATCCACCACCTCGACACGTTTCGCTCCTGGTTCGGCACGCCCCGGCGGGTGATCGCGTCGGTCCGCCCCGACCCGCGGACGGCCCGCCGGTTTGCCCACGATGACGGCATCGTGCTCGTGATCCTTGAATACGACTCAGGCTTACGGTGCCTCACGATTGATGACGTCTGGGCTGGGCCGGCTCGCGAAGGCGCGGAGGCGGACCTCGGCGTCCGGTTTCGCGTCGAGGGCACGGAAGGCATGGCACTCGGCGACATCGGTTGGCCGGCCTGGCCAGAGTGTCGCCCAAGCACGCTCGACTACACCACGACCGCAGGCGGATGGCACCGGCCCCGCTGGCCCGAGGCCTGGTTTCCAGACGCCTTCGTGGGGTCAATGGCCGAACTGCTTCGCGACCTCGAAGGCACGGCGCCGGCGACCGCCACCGGCGACGACAACCTCCTCACGATGGCGGTGGTCGATGCCGCCTACCGCTCGGCACGGGAGCACAGCGCCGTCGAAGTATCGGAAATTCTCCAGGAGCATTCCGCATGAAACTCGGCCTCATCAACTCCGCCTTCGCGCAGGCCGGCAAGGGCACGCGGTTTGGCCTGGAGAAGACAAAGGAGCTCGGCTTCGACACAGTCGACATCTTCACCGACCCGCTCGACATCGACGCTGCCGAGCGGACACTCATCAAGAACACCTGCCGCGATCTCGACCTGCCGATCGTCAGCCTGTGCTGCGTGGCCCTTGGGCTCGTCGACTTCAACCCGTCGGTGCGGCGGTTCCACCTCGACCGCTGCCGAGCATTCCTCGACCTGGCAGCCGAACTGGGCTGCTCGAACCTGCTGCTCGTGCTCGGTGAATATGTCTGGCAGCAGGAGGTGATTCCCGCCGCAGAGCAGTGGCGGGCCGGCGTCGAGGCCGTCCGTGAACTCGGCACCGATGCCGCCACGCGCGGGCTGAAGATCGCGATCGAGCTCGAGCCCTTCAAGCTGTCGCTCGTCAACTCGGTCGACACGATGCTTGCGTTCCTCGGCGAGGTGAGTCTGCCTGAGACGGTGCGGGCCAACTGCGATATTTCGCACCTCCATCTCGTCGGCGCGATACCGGCCGACGTGGCCCGCCTCGCCGGCTGCATCGAGCACGTGCACCTGAGCGACTGTGACGGCCGCGTGCACGGCGACCTGCCGTCGGGCCGGGGCGTGACGCCCATCGCCGCGTACCTCGCCGCGGTCCGCGATACCGGCTACGACGGCGTGGTCAGCATCGAGCTGGAATACTCACCCGAGCCGGAGCGGATCGTCGAGTGGGTGGCGGAAGCCCACACCGAGACAGAGAAGATCATGCGCGAAACGGGCTGCCGGTGAGATCATGAGCATCACCACCGAATCCAAACCGCACCGCTCTGGCGACTACAGCCTCGTCGGCGAAAACTCGCGCCGTGCCATCGAGCGCGGCCTCGCCGAGGCCGACTGGTGTCAGACGCCGATTCCGCGGGAGGTGATGCGGGAGCTGCTCGAACGCAAGGATGGCCCGGCCCTGCGCGACACGGTGCTCTGGTTTGGCCTGCTCGCGGCCTTCGGCACCGCTGGCTATCTGCTCTAGCCGAGCCCGTGGGCGCTCGTTCCGTTCGTCGCCTACTGGGTGATCTACGGGTCGTCGTCCGACGCGGGCTGGCACGAGTTCGGCCACGGCACCGCTTTCAAGACCGACTGGGCAAACGACCTGCTCTACGAGATCGCCTCGTTCATGGTGATGCGCGAGAGCGTGGTGTGGCGGTGGAGCCACATACGGCACCACAGCGACACGACCGTCGTCGGCCGCGATCCCGAGGTCGCGGTTCCCCGGCCGCCCAACCTGCCGCGGATGCTTCTGGGATTTCTCGGCGTCCCCGCGGCGGTGTCGTATTTCAAGCGGCTGTTCCGGCACGCCGCCGGCGGGATCGGGGCAGAGGAGGCAACCTTTATTCCTACCGCCGCCCGGAGCGGCCTGGCTATTCGGGCCGGCATTCATCTGGCGATCTACGCCGGCGTGATGGGCCTGTGCGTCGCCAGCGGGTCAATCCTACCGCTGATGTACGTCGCGCTGCCGAACATCCTTGGCGCGTGGCTGATGCCGATCTACGGCATCCCGCAGCATGCCGGCCTCGCCGAGAACGTGCTCGACCACCGGCTCAACAGCCGCACGATCCTCATGAACCCGGTGAATCGATTCCTCTACTGGAACATGAACTACCACCTTGAGCACCACATGTTTCCGTTGGTGCCTTACCACGCGCTGCCGCGGCTCCACGACCTGGTGAAGCATGACCTGCCCACACCCTACCGCGGCCTGTGGGAGGCGTGGGCAGAGATCATCCCGACTGTCCTGCGGCAGATGAGAGAAACTTATCTGCACGCAAGGCAACACACACCTCGCCACAGGCCTGGTGAAAGGCTGCCTTGTCGAGTGCCCAAAGCACAACGGCCGGTTTGACGTCCGCGACGGGTCGCCGCAACGGCCGCCTGTCTGCGTGCCGCTGGTCACCTATCCGGTGCGATGCGAATGGGCAACGCTCTCCATCAACGTCCGTAAGCCCGACTCCCAGGGGGACCGCCCGCAGGAGGTGGCCCATCGCTGCCGCGTCGTCTCGGCCACGCAAGTGGCCACATTCATCTTGGCGACGAACCCCGCGGCCGACTCGGTCCTGCGGTTCACCGTGCGAATCGCGACGCCATCGCGGGGTCAGGACTGTCTGGCCGGCGTCGGGTCGTCGTACGTCTGGAGTCTCGCGCCGGGCCATACGGTCGAACTCTTCGGGCCCTACGGTGACTTTCTCATCAAGGACACCGACGCCGAGATGATCTACCTGGGCGGCGGTGCCGGGATGGCGCCGCTGCGGTCGCACCTGTCGTACCTGTTCGACACGCTCGCAACCGGCCGTCGGGTGAGTTTCTGGTACGGCGCGCGATCCCGCCAGAAACTGTTCTATCTCGACGTTTTTCAGGATGTCACCCGCCGGTTCCCGAACTTTCGCTTCGAAACGGCGCTCTCAAAACCGCTGGCCGGCGACCGCTGGACCGGGCACGTGGGCTTCATTCACGACGTGCTCGCGCGGGAGTAACTCGTCGGCCATCCAGATCCGAGGAGGGCGGAATACTACCTCTGTGGCCCCCCTGCGATGATCGCAGCCGCTCGGGCGATGCTCACGCGGCGGGGTATCGATCCGGAGCGAATCGCCTTCGACGAGTTTTGACTGCCAAGCGTTTGCCCTCGTGTCGTGGGCTACAAAATGCCTTGGCAATGGGGGGTGCGGGTGGCTTTCAATTCGCCAGTCGCTCGTTCACGATGAGAGTTTCCTTTGCGAGTTGTCTTTCCATGAAATCGGTCCTTCTTTTCTTCCTGGTTGCCATAGCGTTTCTCGGCTTGGCCAATCCGTCGGCTGCGAGCGACGACTGGACGATTCGTGACGGCAAGCTCTACGTCGATGGCAGCTGGGTGTTTCTCAAGATCGGCAGGCCGCTTCGCAATTTCGCCGATCCGGCCGCCTGCCAAAAGCTCACGGAGACACTCGACACCCTCCAGGCCAAGGGGTTCAACGCCCTCGAGCTCAACTGCTACTGGCACCACTTCGACAAGGGCATGTTTCCCTGCCTGTCGGTCGAGACCTACGGCGTAGGCGGCGGACAAATCCCATAGCCTTTTTGGCAATGGCATCCCGAGGCAGTCGCCATCAACGCCGAAGGCAAAGAGGCCCGCGATATCAAATATGGATTCAAGACCGCGGTGCCCTCCATCCTGCACCCGGGCTACCGCGAGGCCGTGCACGCCTCCATTCGCAGCCTTGTCGCAGGATTACCTCATCGCAAGATCCTGTTTTACGAAACGACCGTCGAGCCACAGTTCATGGTGGATGACGATGCTGCCGCGTTCCGTGCGATTGCTGGCAAAGACGCGTCTATCGCTGTCGACTATCTCGAGACCTGCAATGCGACGATGCCCCGTCGCCACGGCGGCGAACGTGTCGTATGGCCCGCATCCCAAGCAGGTGCTCGATCTCCGGCAGGCTCCGTCGGCTTCCGCCGAGAAGCCCACGCCGCTGCTCTTTTCTATCCATGGCGGCGGCTGGCGCGGTGGTGATCGCAGTTATGTCGCTGCGATGCTCAAACCGATGCTCGACGCCGGTGTGGCGGTCGTGTCGATCTCGTATCGGTTTATCGACGAAGCGACGGCAGAGAAGGTGGAGCCACCGTTCAAGGGGCTCTCAAACAACACGATACGATTCTGCCGTGGATCAACGAATACTCGCCCTTTACTCTGGTCTCACCGGACGATCCACCGATTTTTCTCGGCTACAAACTGTCACCAGCGGTCGGTGAAGCTCAGCAGGATATAACCCATTCAGCGAACTTTGGCGTGAAGCTCAAGGAGCGGCTCGACGAAGTCGGCGTGCGATGCGAACTTCTCCATAGTGGAAACAAGGCCGAGAAGCCCATGACGGCAAATGACTTTCTTTTTTCTATCTTCGGTGGAGCACAATGAGTAGATTCACGATGCAGACAAGTTTGATTGGAGTCCTTGCGACGATCATGGCCGGCTCAGCCGCCTGGGCCGGAGAGCCGCCCGCGGCGAAGGCCGCCACACGCCCCAACATTCTCTTTATCTTCTCCGACGATCACGCCCAGCATGCACTCTCCTGCTACGGATCAAAGGTCAACTCCACCCCGCACCTCGACCGGCTGGCGACGGCGGGAGCGCGGTTCACCAACTCGTTCGTGACCAACTCGATCTGCACGCCGAGTCGGGCCACGCTGCTTACCGGCCAGTATTCGCACGCCAACGGCGTGCCCGTGTTCAACGCTTTCGATGGTTCGCGCGAGCACGTCGCTAAGCACCTGCAGCGGGCCGGCTACCACACCGGGATGGTCGGAAAATGGCATCTCGGCACCGATCCCACTGGATTTGACCGCTGGATCGTGCTGCCCGGTCAGGGGGTCTATTGGAAGCCGTCTTTTCTCGTGCCCGGCGGCGTGCTATCGATCGACGGCCACTGCACCGAGATCACTGGCGACCTGGGCCTCGAGTTTTTGGAGACGCGCCCCGCCGACAAACCATTTTTTCTCATGCTGCACCACAAGGCGCCGCATCGCGAATGGGCGCCCGACGAATGCAACCAGGCCAAGTTCAAAGACGCGGTATTTCCCGAGCCGCCGACCCTGTTCGACGACTACGCGACGCGGCCCACCGCGCTTCCCTCCAACCAGCAGACCATCGCTCGCGATCTCACAAATCGTGATCTCAAACGCGAGCCCCCGGCCGGCCTTGGAGGCAAGGAACGTAACGAGTGGCTGAACACAAAGCCAGATTCCATCACTGTGGACGGCGCGACGCTCACTGGAAAAGACGCCGTGCGCTGGAAGTATCAACGCTTCATGCAGGACTACCTTGCCTGCGTGCAAGGTGTCGATGACAGCGTGGGCAGGATACTCGACTATCTCGACCGCACCGGCCTGGCCGACAACACGATCGTGATCTACTCCACCGACAACGGCTGGTATCTCGGCGACTTGGGCCTCTACGATAAGCGGTTTATGTACGAGCCTGGGCTCCGTGTGCCACTGCTCGCCCGTGGGCCCGGCATCAAGGTCGGGATCACGCCCGATGCCTTCGTCGCCAACATCGACCTCGCGCCGACATTTCTCGATCTGGCGGGCGTGCCCGTGCCGGAATTGATGCACGGCCGGAGCCTCGCGCCACTGCTGCGGGGCGAGACGCCTCCTGACTGGCGGAAGAGCGTCTATTACCGCTACTACCACGACCCCGGCCACCACAACACGCGGGCCCACTACGGCGTTCGCACCGCCACCCACAAGCTCATCCACTACTTCAAGCAGGACACTTACGAGCTGTTCGACCTCACCGCCGATCCGCACGAACAGCACAACCTTCTGTTTGACGAGGCTGAGGCGAAGTCGCCGCCGGTCGCGGGGCTCTTCGTGAACCTGAAGGCTGAGCTTGAGCAACTGCAGAACCACTATGGCGACGACGGCCGCTACGTCGATCCGGCCACATGGCCCCAGGGGCAGGTGAACGGGCCGTTCCCGGGCCGTGAGCCGCTCGGCGTGAAGACCGTCGCCCAAGCCATCGCCTCGTCGCGGCCTGCCGTCGCGAAAGCGCCGGCGAAGAACCCGGCCTTCACCGACCCGGCCCACGCCGACGACGACTTCCCTTTCCAGGGCGAATACGCCGGCACTCTCAGCAAAGGGAGTCAGGCTGAGAAGTACGGCGTGCAGATCGTCGCGCTGGGCGACGGTAGCTTTGACGCGATTGGCTATCTGGGCGGCCTCCCGGGCGCCGGCTGGATTCCTCCGACAAAGCTCCGCGGCACCGGCAAGCGCGACGGGACCGTCCTGAACCTCGAAGGACTCGACATCGGCGGCTCAAAGCGGCGTGGGCGGATCGAAGGGGGATCGCTCTGCATCCTCGATGATGCAGGCAAGACGATCGCCACGTTCCCAAAGACCGAGCGGACAAGCCCGACGCTCGGCCAGCAGCCACCTGCAGGCGCAATCGTGATCTTCGACGGGGCAGGCCCCGTGGACGAGTCAAAGACGCTCGTCAACCCGCGGCTCACCGACGACAGCCTGCTCATGGAGGGCGTGACCACGAAAGACTCGTTCGGCGACGCTGAGTGGCACATCGAGTTTCGCCTCCCGTACCAGCCCAAGGATCGCGGCCAGGGTCGTGGCAACAGCGGTGCCTACGTCGCCGGTGCCTACGAAGTGCAGATGCTCGACAGCTTCGGACTCGAAGGAAAAAACAATGAGTGCGGCGGTGTGTACAGCGTCGCGGCCCCGCAGGTGAACATGTGCCTGCCGCCACTCGCGTGGCAGACCTACGACATCGACTTCACTGCTCCGCGATTCGAAGGCGACAAGAAGGTGAAGGACGCCGTGATGACCGTCAGGCACAACGGCGTCGTGATCCAGGACCATGTTTCGGTGCCGAAAATCACGCCGGGCGGTCCGCAGAAGACCGAGGGAACGTCAGGTCCGCTGCACCTGCAGAACCACGGCAACCCGGTCCGCTATCGCACCATCTGGGTGAAGCCGAAGTCGTGAGCCACGATCACCGTGTGGGTGTGTTCGCCACCGGTCAGCAGGCCGTCCTGCGGATTCCGCCGCTGGCCCCCGATTTCATCATCATGGGGGTCAATCTGCCCGACTCCAGCGGCGTGGAGTGCGTCGCAGCGCTCGCGCCGCAGGAGTAGCAGGTGCTCGAAGTGCTCATGAAGGGCTATTCCTACAAGGACGTGCCGCGGATCTACGAGAAGCTACACCTGTCGAGCCGTCGCGAGATGATGGAGCGGTCGGGGCAATAGCCTCCGCCATGCCCTGGCGATCGCTGGCATCGCCAACCGTTGAACATCGCACGGGCTGGCGTATTCTTTCTGCCTATCGTGGGCTGCTGAAGAACACGTCGATAGCAGCGTAGGCCGCCCTCTTCTTTTTGCTCGACGAACTCATCTTTCGGCGAAAGATTAAAGACATGACCACTGGCCCCCTCTCCGATGTCGTCTCCGGCCAGTACGCGAAGTGGGTGTATCCCGAGCCCATCCACGATCTGCCGAGCTGGCTCGCCGGTAACTGGCAGTGGTTCGATCCGGTCCACGCGCACCGGATGTTCTGGCCGGACCGGGGCTACAAGCCCGACATAGAGATCCTGATCGCAGGGTGCGGCACCAATCAGGCGGCGGTGTTCGCCTACACCAACCCCGGGGCGAGCGTCGTGGCGATCGACGTCAGCCAGCCGTCGCTCGACCATCACCGGCACTTGAAGCACAAGTACGGGATGAAAAACCTGGAGCTCCATCTGCTCCCCATCGAGGAGGTGGGGACATTACAACGCGATTTCGACCTCATCGTCTCGACCGGCGTGCTCCACCACATGGCGGTGCCCCAGTCGGGAATCAAGGCCCTGGCCGGATGCCTGCGGCCCGACGGCGTGATGGCGCTGATGCTCTACGCCCGATACGGACGGATCGGCGTGGAGATGCTACAGGGGCTCTTTCGGGATCTGGGCCTGCGACAGGACGAGACCTCGGTGACCATGGTCAAGGAGGCGATGGCGACGCTGCCACAGGACCACCCCGTGAAAAGCTACCTCGCCGTCGCGCCGGATCTCGCATTCGACGCGGGCCTCGTCGACACCTTTCTGCACGGCCGCGACCGCAGCTACACGGTGGACGACTGCCTTGATCTCGTCGCCTCGGCCGGACTCGTCTTCCAGGAGTGGTTTTTGAAGTCGTCGTACGAGCCGCCGGTATCGCCAGGCAACGCCTTCCACGCCGCCGTCGCGGCGCTACCGGACGCCAAGCGCTGGTCGGTCATGGAACGGATCAACACCCGCAACGGCTGCCACTTTTTCACGGCCTGCCATGCCGACCGGCCGCAGGCGACCTACCAGATCGACTTCGCGTCGCCGGCAGCCCTCGGCTTTGTGCCCGCGCTGCGCTACCGCTGCGGCCTCGACGGCGGCGAACTCTTCCGGCCCGGCTGGCGGATAAAGCTCGATCCGGTGCAGCTCGCCTTGCTCCAGGAGATGGACGGCCGCCGCACGATGCGGGAGATCGTCGCCGCGGCATCAGTGCGCGGGGCCCTGCCGCAGCGGAGCGCGGCCGACCTCGAGGAACTTGGCCGGACGGTCTTTCAGTCGCTCTGGCATCGCGACTTCCTGGCGCTGGGCCTCGGGCCAGCGACCTGAGGCAGAGCTACAGGGCGCAGCTCCCCGTGGCGTTGCCGTACCGCTCACGCCGTTACGCTTCCTGCAATCAGGAAGCCCCAAGCGCGAGCGCGGGGAATACGCTCTCCTCCGAGGATCGGACGGTCAATGGCACGTCCGCATGCGTTTGCCGGTCGATGAGCCGCCGATGAGAACGGACATGATTCCGCGGGCATGCAGCATCGCAGCCTACGTCGGCCACAGGCCTTGTTGCACCGGACCCAAGCAGCCCCGGCCCTTGCCAAAGCAACTGCGTCTCGCCCGACCGACGCTTGCCGAAGTGCCGCTGGCCGACCTATCCTCGAACAGCCGCGTATTGCTGGAGTTGAATGTATGCTCGACTACCTCCTGCACTTCGTGTTCGCGATCGGGCTGCTGACGACCAGCGCCTGCCTCGCGCTGCACTGCTTCTTCATGTTTATGGTGCTGCGATCGCAGGTCACCTTTCGCAGGCGATTTCCCAACGCCTCTGGCGCCGGGCTTGTCGTGCCCTCGATGCTCCTGGCGGCGGTGATCCTGGTGGTTTCGAGCTTCCTGCAGATCGGCATCTGGGCGGCCGTGCTCTGGCATGTCGGCAGCTTCGAACGGATCGCCGACGTGGTCTACTTTTCCGGGACCACCTACACCACGCTCGGCACCGGTAAGCATGTGCTCGTGCCCCCGTACTGCGTGCTCGAACCGATGGAGGCTACCAACGGCATCCTCGCTGCGGGCCTGAACGCGGCGATCCTCTTCGCGATCCTGTCGAATGTCGCCCGGCGGTGGTCCGATTACGACGAGTTTTTTCGGTGATGTCCTGGCCCGATCGCGTTGGCCGGCTGGATCGTCGCAGAGCCGCGTCTGCCGGTTCGCGGTACCCTGTGATCCCCCCGAGGAGCCGCGAGCGACCCATGGCCATCGATCCTGTCTGCGGCATGAGCGTTGATGAGCAGACTGCTACGAGCACGGTCCGCGACGGCGGCACCTTCTTCTTTTGTAGCCAAGGCTGCCGCCGGAAGTTTCTGGGCGAGCCGCCGCAGGCAGTGACGTCTTGCTGCGACTCACACCGCCCTGCGGCCACTCCCGGCGCTGCCGGCACCGGCGTGAAAGCCAAGGCAGATGCCGTCTATACCTGCCCGATGCATCCCGAGATCGAGCAGATCGGCCCCGGCGCCTGCCCGAAGTGCGGCATGGACCTCGAGCCCAAAAACCTACAGGCCAGCGACGGCGAGGATGACACCGAGCTCCGCGGCATGACGCGGCGGTTCTGGATCGCCGCCGCGCTCACCTTGCCGGTGTTCCTGCTGTCGATGATGCCGATGGTCGGCATGCCGGTCGATCGCTGGGTAGGGCTTGCCTCCAGCCGCTGGCTGCAGCTGCTCCTCGCAACCCCCGTGGTGATCTGGGCAGGCTGGCCGTTCTTTGAGCGCGGCTTTCGGTCACTCGTGACGGGCCACCTCAACATGTTCACGCTGATCGCCATTGGCACGGGCGCGGCCTACCTCTTCAGCGTCGCGTCACTCGTGTTTCCCGATGCCATCCCGCACCAGTTCCAGCACGATGGCGGCGCACCGCTCTATTTCGAGGCGGCCGCCGTGATCATCACGCTCGTGCTCCTCGGTCAGCTGCTGGAGCTGCGGGCCCGGCACCGCACTGGCGCCGCCATCCGCGAGCTGTTGTCGCTGGCCCCGCCACTGGCCCGGGTGGTCCGCGATGGCGAGGAGCGGGAGGTGCCACTCGACGACGTGCATGCGGGCGACCTCCTGCGGGTGCGGCCGGGCGAGAAGATTCCCGTGGACGGTCGGCTCACGGAGGGAGAAAGCTCGGTCGAGGAGTCGATGATTACCGGCGAGCCGATGCCCGTCGAGAAGCGAGTTGGCGACGCCGTGATCGGCGGTACGCTCAACCAGACGGGAGGCTTTTTGATGGTGGCCGACAAGGTCGGCCAAGACACCATGCTCGCCCGGATCATCGGCTTGGTGGCCCACGCGCAGCGCAGCCGCGCGCCGATTCAGAAGGTGGCCGACGCGGTAGCGGGCTTCTTTGTGCCGGCCGTGCTGGCGATCGCGGTCATCACGTTTCTGGTTTGGACCATCGCCGCGCCGGAACAGCCACCACTATCCTGGGCGCTGGTCAACTCCATCGCGGTGCTTATCATCGCCTGCCCGTGTGCGCTGGGCTTGGCCACCCCGATGTCGATTATGGTCGGCATCGGCCGCGGGGCGCGGGAGGGGGTGCTCGTCAAGAACGCGGAGGTGCTCGAGCGGCTCGAGAAGGTCGATACGCTCGTCGTTGACAAGACGGGAACGCTCACGGCCGGCCGGCCATCGCTCACCGAATGCGTGCCTATCGGACCGCTCTCGGAAGCAGAACTCCTGCGGTGTGCGGCCGGTGTCGAACAAAACAGCGAGCATCCACTGGCGCGGGCGGTGGTGGCGGCCGCGCGGGAGCGGGGCCTGCCGGTGCCGCTCGCGATCCGGTTTACCTCCATCACGGGCGGCGGCGCCCGCGGCGACGTCGAGGGTCGGGAGGTGCTCGTCGGCAGCCGCGACTGGCTCTTCCGGGAGGGGATCACTGATCTCGCAACGCTTGACGACCGAGCCGACGCGCTCGAGCGGCAGGGCCGCACGGTGATGCACGTCGCGGTGGACCGGCGGCTGGCGGGCATCATTATTGTCTCCGACCCGATCAAGCCCTCGGCAGCTGAGGCGGTTCGCCGGCTGCAAGGCATGGGGCTGCGGATCATCATGCTGACGGGTGACAGCGAAGAGACGGCCCGCACTGTAGCGAGCCAGCTCGGCATCGATGAGTTTCGCGCCCGCGTGAAGCCGGAGGAGAAATACTCACTCGTCAAGTTGCTGCGGGCCGAGGGTCGCACCGTGGCGATGGCCGGCGACGGCATCAACGACGCGCCCGCTCTGGCGGAGGCCAACGTCGGCATCGCCATGGGCACGGGCACCGACGCCGCGATCGAGTCGGCCGGCGTCACAATCATCAAGGGCGACCTCCGCGGCATCGTCAAGGCCATCGACCTCAGTCGCCTCACGATGCGAAACATTCGGCAGAACCTGTTCTTCGCGCTGGCCTACAACGCGGTCTGCGTGCCGGTCGCGGCAGGGGTGCTCTATCCGCTCTCCAGCCACCTGCTCTTAAACCCGATGATCGCCGCCGCGGCCATGAGCCTCAGTTCTGTGTCGGTGGTCGTCAACGCGCTGCGGCTGCGATCGATGAAGCTGGGGGCGTAGTGCAGAAAGGACCGAACGATCAGGGCGTTGTACCTGTCAACGGCTTCCCAATCGAGCGACACCAATCAACGAATGGTTGGCTTTCGGCTTTGTGGCTGTGATCTGTGGGCTCCGCGCGGTGCTCGTATGGCCATCCGGTGTCGATGAACACATCTCGCCCGATGCACCGGACTCGTCAAGCCAAAGCCAAAGTTTTGCTCGACCGCCAAGCCGGAAGGGCGTCGGTAAGCAGTGAACGTTCCACCACTCCGATCGCGCTGGAGGCGATTCTTCTCGCGACAGTTGCCTCTGGAGACCAGCGCGCTATCATCCATGAGATTCAGTGAACCCTCTCCTCCTCTAGAAAAAATTATGGCAACCCACGACATTGTTGATACAGCCGTTGCAGCTGGGTCTTTTAAGACTCTCGCGGCTGCCCTCGGCGCGGCTGACCTCGTCGATACCCTGAAGGGCGCTGGTCCATTCACGGTGTTTGCTCCGACCGACGATGCGTTTGCGAAGCTGCCGGCCGGCACCGTCGAGTCGCTCTTGAAGCCGGAAAACAAAGACAAGCTGAAAGCTGTCCTTCTGCTGCACGTCGTTGCTGGTTCTGTCATGGCAGCAGACGTAGTAAAGTTGCACGAAGCGAAAACAGCCGGCGGCTCCAGCGTGAAGATCTCAACTGAGGGCGGCGTCAAGGTAGGCACGAGCAAGGGCATGTCGAACGTCACCAAGACGGATATCGCGGCTAGCAATGGGGTCATCCATGTCATCGACGCAGTGATCCTGCCCGAGTAATTTCGAGCTGGTTTCCCTGCCAAAGCACCCCGTACGTATCGTCGTGCGGGGTGCTTTTTTGACTCCGGGCTCGAGGCCTGAGACCTGGTTTCATCTATGCCAATGAGAGGTGAGACACCTGCCTTTCCCCCATGAGAGGAGAGGGCCAGGAGAACCCGCGATCGAGAACCAGAGGATGTTGGGTACCCAGGAGGCGGTGGTGGGCGGAACGGAAGAAGAGCGTTCGCCGACCCCCTTGCTCCCGTCAGGAAATCCCAAACGCAAGCGCGGGGAATGCGGGTAGCACCCCGCCTCGCTCCACACCGCTGCGAGACCGAGTCTACCTTCCGTGGATCGCCGGCTCGGGGGCGGCAAGAGTCTCGTCGCTCTATCGCCGCGGCGGCTCAGGCGCTCCTAAGAGCGTTCGCCGACCTCCTCGCCTCCCGTTTCCAAGCGGTCATTTCGCCGCTCTACCAAACTCGGATGCGCTCTAGCCGATGCCACCGTTGGAGTTCCTTATGGAATTCCCTTTGGAGCAAAACGGAAGTATCGTGAGACCGGCGCAGGTTCAGTAAACCGTTGAACGGGCGATGCTTTCCAGCATGACGATTTCCAGAGTGGGCTTCATCGTCGGTGAGGTGGTGTTCCTGGCCATCGTTCAGTCGTATGGCGGCCCGCCGTGGACGCTCGTCGCCGTGGTGGCGTTTATCGCGCTGGCATTCACAAGACCTTGGGCCGCCACGCTCGGGCTCGTTGTTCCAGGCCTGCTCTGGCTTGCCCTCTTCAGAGCCACTGGTAACCGCGAACTGTTTTTTCCCTATGCGATGCATCTGGCGGCCGTGGCGGCGTTTCGGACGGGTGATCGTGGGGCCACCTGGAGCTTACTCGGCGGTGGCATCGTCGTTGGGGTGTTTCTTGTGATCCGGGTGTTTCAGGACGCGACAACGCGAGTGCTGGCCGTAGAGTTGGCTGTTGCTGCGGCGATTCTCACCGCTGCGGTCGCCCTCCGTGCGTGCTGCCCGCGGCGCGTGACGATCGACGCAGCGATCATCGCTGCGTCGGCCCTGCTTGCATATGCGGGCCTGGCCCTCTGATCTGGATGCCGTGCGGTTGTTTGAGTCGCTCTCGATTGCTGCGGCGTGCGACTCCCTTCCGGCTCCTGCTAGAGCAATCGCATTCGGCGCAGCAGGATCGTCAGGCTCACCGTGATCACTGCCGAAATGACCCAGAACATCGCATATCCATGGACCCATTCGATCTCTGGCATGGCATTGAAGTTCATGCCGTACACACCACACAAAAATGTCAGCGGCAGGAAAATCGTGGAGACCACCGCCAGACGATTCATCGTCTGGTTGGTGCGATGAGTCATGACCGTGAGCGAAAAGTTCATGGCACTCTCGAGAATCTCCCGACTCGAGATGAGGTCGGCGATTACTCGTTCGAGGGTGTCAATCTTGTTGGCAAGGAACTCGAGGGTGGCATCGCTGATGAGCGTCGTCTTCCGCGAGACCAGTTCCTCGAGTACGCGGCGGGCCGGTAGCACAAGCTGGCGAAGGGCCAGCAGGCTGCCAGAGACATCGGCCAGCCTCTCGAATGCGGCCTCGTCGGCGAACTGCCGGAGTGCTAGGCGAGTGCTCTCCACCTCGTGGTCGAGGCGGTTTTCGATCATAAGAAACTGTTCGGTCTGCTTGTCCCAGAACTCGTAAACGAGAAAGCTGGGGGATGTAGCGTGTTGCTCAAAGTCATGAACGTAATCTTGCCGCACCGCCTCCAAGATGTTGCACCGACCTCGGTGATATGTCAGGAGGAACCCGGGCGTAATCATGATCCCGAGCATGTCGCTGGTGAGTCCGGCCGCTTCAACTTGTGCACCAACCAGATGCATCCGGAGAAAGGCCTCGCCCCGCAGGAGGGTGGAGATAGCTTGGGTAGCAGGCGGGTGGTGGCTGCGGTCGTGCGCGGCCGCTTGGTTCAAGGCAACAGCCAGAACCTTGGGCAGGGCCGGAAGCACGGCTGCCAGATCGACGACAGCTTCGTCGATATCGATCCAGACAAATCTGCCGTCAGAGACCAGCGACTCGGCATTCGAGAGCGTAGCCGGTCCATGGCTGCGATTCCCAAAGTCGAGAAACTCGGCTGTCACGCCAGCAGGTGGCGGAATCTTTCCACTATCGACCTGGATAGTCTTGTGATCAGACACAGATCGGATGGCCATACACAGAACGATAAACGCTTTTACGCGGGGTCGCAATCGCGAGCACTGGGAACACGATCAGACGGTGAAAAGGCCTGCAACCAAAAGCGGCTACCTCAAGAGCGGAGGTTCCTGCTTGTTCGCGGTGCCAAGGAAACGAACCGTTGCGAGAAGCCGCGAAACCAACCAGCGGAGAGGGCGGGATTCTCCCGGGCCTCTTCTCGACGATCTCGGATGTTCTGTGACTTCTGACGCAATGTCCATGTCGATTGCGTCGGCCTGGTCCGCGAGTTCCTCGACGCCCTCGTGGCCCTCGGCCACGCCCGCCACACCGACGAAGGCCACGCCCCAGCGTGATCAATCGGTTTCGAACGCGGCTTTCGCCAGTCCCGATTGCCGGATGATGGATCGGAGCGTTCCTCGCTTGAGCTCGGTGTGATCCGGGACTGGAACGGTTACCGTGCCTGCGGGTTCAGCCTTCTGCATGACGACGTGGCTCCCGCGTCGCCGGACTTCGACGAATCCATTGGCGGCGAGGATCCGACAGACATCGTTACCGGACAAAACTCGGAGCTTACCCAACCGCTACCTCCAGCTGGGTCACGTAGACCTCGGCTGAGAGGCGGCGGGTGACTTCGTCCGAAGAAGCGCTTTCAAAGAAGAGTTCGAGGGCTTCTCGCAGGTTCGCCCGAGCTTCCTCGACCGTATCTCCCTGGCTGCAGACATCAAGTTGCGGGCAGAGTGCCACGAAGCCACCGTCCTCGGCTTGAATGATGGCGGTCAGGTTTCGCGTCATGATTCGGGCCCTCAGGATGGATCGCGTTGATCGCGCGGCTGCCGCAATGAGACCAGCCCTGGTGTGGCGGACTGCACACACGGGATTATCTCTGGAAGCCGGATCGGAGGATAGCGGTGCAGCTGAGGATTTTGGCTTCGCTTTCCAGATCTCGTGTCCGGAGGTGGCTTGCCGTTCGGCTTTTCGAGAGCAGCCCCCCATTCTTCAAGCCAGCCAACGATTTGTTGGAGCCGGGAGAGTCCGCGGCGGGGCATGTGGGTGTTCTATCCAAACGGAGAGGGCGGGATTCGAACCCGCGGTCCAGCTTTTGACCGGACACGTCTT
>JBBDNW010000108.1:0-4270 GCA_040877375.1 Pirellulales bacterium
CGTCACCGCAACGGTCGCCACCCGGATACCCATCGCTCGCGCTTGGGGCTTCTTGGGGTCAAGCGGGCCGCCCTCCCCGCGGCGGTAGTGGGGCCAGTGGGTCATCGGGCCAAGCGTGCTTGGGGTAGCGTCGCCGCAACTCCTTCTTGACGTTCGGATAGGTATTGCTCCAGAAACTCGCGAGGTCGCTCGTCACTTGCTGTGGGCGATGGTTCGGGCCCAACAAGTGGAGGAGCACGCTCACGCGTCCGCCGGCGATCCGCGGCGTGTCACTGACCCCGAAGAGTTCCTGGATACGAATCGCGAGCAAGGGGCCGCCCGCAGGCTCGTACTGCAGCCGGTGCCGCTTACCCGTGGAAAGGTCGATCTGTGTCGGGGCGAGACGCTCGATCTCGGCAACCCGGTCGTATCCGACGAGGGCGTGCAGATGCGATGTCCAGTCGGCCGACTTCAGTTCGTCAAGTGACCGCATGCCCCGGCAGATATCAGGAAGCCGAGCCGCGATGGCCGCGTCGTCGAGTCGCGGCAGGGCGAGCTCCGGGAGCGCTGCGGCCAGCCAGCGGCAGCGGGCCAGAAACCCGCCGGCGGCCGAGTCGGCCGCCGGCATCAAGCGATCGAGTTGTGCGGTAGCCTCCCGGGCGAGGAGGGCCGCTGCGGCGTCGTGGTCGCGGATCGTGGTCGGTGCCTCGTCGATGACGAGGTCCATCCACAATGTCCGCAGCCGCGCCTCCACGTGCCTCCGCGATGGGTGGTAAAGCAGCTCCTCCGCACTCTTGAGGTTGGCCGTGGCGAGCGGTTCGAGATCGAGCCAAGATCGCTCGACGGCCGACGCCTGCCGCACGCCGGCCTCGCCCGTCGAGTCGTCGAGGTCGACGGCCAGAAACAGGGGTTCGCCGCGGACCCGCGACGAGTCGAGCCGCACTCCCCTGCCCCCCACGAGCGATCCTCGATCCTGCGTGCCCGGACGGAGCCGAGCGAGGCGGTCTGGAAACGCCTCGAGGAGGGCGAGCATGACCGCCGCCGCGGGATCCGTGGCCCGCGGTGCGAGCGGAACGTCCACAAGCCGGTAGAGCTGCTCAGCCACCCGCAGTACATTGCGGGCCCCGCCGGGATGCGGGTCAAGCGCGGCGGCGTCGCCCTGGATGCCAAGATGAAAGGCCTGAAGCGCGGCGATCCGGTCGACGACGTCGGAGCGGGTGCGCACGACATGACGGTCGCGGGGGCCGCCGCCCCGCGGCACCCGAAAGGGATCACGTTCTGAAAGCAGGGCCGCCGCGATCGACGCCTCGCGAAGCACACCGTGTCGCGCGCCCGCGAGCAGCAGCCGGGCCAGCCGCGGATGAGCTGGCAGCCGGAGAAGATCGACGCCGAGAGGCGTGACGCGGTCGCGGCCCCCCGTCTCGCACTTGATTGCACCCAAGTGGGTTAGCATCCCGCGGGCATTGGTGACCGCCTCCGGCGGCGGCGGATCGAGCCAGGGAAAGTCGCGGTCTTCGCCAAGGGCGAGCAGCTGGAGAAGCGGCCCGGAAAGATCACCGCGGACCGCCTCGGGTGCTTCGGCCGCCGGACGGTGCTGGTGCGACGATTCGTCCCACAGCCGCCAACAGATGCCCGCGGCGGTGCGGCCCGCGCGGCCGGCCCGCTGGTCCGCGGCGGCCTTCGCGATCTGCACAAGCTCCAGCCGCGGCAGACCGGTCGCATGTGACACGCGGCTTTGCCGCGCGAGGCCCGAGTCGATCACAGCCGTCACGCCGGGGATCGTCAGTGACGTTTCCGCGACATTGGTCGAGAGGATCACCTTGCGGCGGCCGATGTCGGCGAGCACGCTGTCTTGCTGGTCGGGAGGCAGGTCGCCGTAGAGCACGAGCACGGCATGCCCCTGCCGTTCGAGCGCCGCTGAGATCTCCTGTTGGCAGCGGATGATCTCGCCAACACCGGGCAGGAAGACGAGCACGTGGCCAGTGGTTGACCGCACAGCCTCCGGCACCGTCGCCGACACAAGCTCGCTGAGGTCGCGGCGGTCGCCGTGTTTCAGATACCGCATCTGCACAGGAAACATCCGCCCGGTCGCCGAGACGACCTCGCACGGAGCCCCGTCGCGGCCGAGCAGCGCCGCCACCGGCCCCGCGGCCAGCGTGGCGCTCATCACGACGATCCGCAGGTCGGGCCGCAGCGTCTCCCGCAGTCGGACGAGCAGGCCGAGCACGAGGTCCATCTCCAGCGATCGTTCGTGAAACTCGTCGAGCACCACGGCCCCGATCGAATCGAGGGCCACGTCGCCCACGAGTCGCCGCAGCATGATGCCGGTCGTCTCAACGATGAGCCTCGTGTCACGGCTGACGCACGACTCAAACCGCACCTGATAGCCGATTTCACCCCCCGGCTCGCCCCCGCGAAGGTAGGCGATCTGTCGGGCCACAGCGCGGGCTGCAAGCCGCCGCGGCTGGAGGAGCACCACCTTCAGATCCCGCGGCAGGTCGTCGAGCACCGCTGCCGGCACGAGCATCGTCTTGCCGGAGCCCGGCGGTGCCGTGACGACCACGGCGCCATCGCGAGATGCCTGCACGACCGCGTCGAGAACGGCAGCGACAGGAAGGTCGGCGGGAAGTGTGGCAGGCATCACACGCTCGGCGGGACGCAAAACCGCGGACCGCTGCGACCGTCGGGTCACACCTCGTCGCGATACTCAAACTTATACTTACCCGGGTTGGGCACAGGGTAGCGGCCTTCTGCGTCGGCAACGAGCGGGGCGGACGATTCCATCGTCAGGTGCTCCACGCCCGCCGTGAGATCGTCCGGGCAGTCGAGCATCTCCTGGAACGTGACCGGGCGGCCGGTGTGGGCGGAGAATCGCCC
Source organism: Pirellulales bacterium (assembly GCA_040877375.1). Taxonomy (GTDB): domain Bacteria; phylum Planctomycetota; class Planctomycetia; order Pirellulales; family UBA1268; genus QWPN01. The sequence continues at coordinate 2,857 of JBBDNW010000108.1, forward strand.
CATGGCGGTGACGAGGCTCGCCTCGGCCCCACGCACCGCTTCGTTGTAAGGCGTGTCGGCCGCGATCGCCGCGACGAAGTGCTCCCACTCGCGGCGATAGGGGCTCACTTCCGGCTGGTCGGCCGTCCAGAGAATGTTGTCTTTGGAGACGTTCTGGGATTTGTAGATCGTCGACTTGGCTGGGGAATGGCCGCTTGTGGAGATCGTGAACGCCCCCTTCGAGCCCTGACCGTAGACGCCGAAATGTTGGTGGCATCCCGGGATCAGACGGTTTTCGTAGAAGAACTTCGCGCTGTCTGCGAACGTGTATTCGATCGCGTAGACGTCGAAGTTTTGATCGGTGATCTTACCCTTGTTGTGGCGGCCACCGATCGCATCGGCCGTCACCGGCCAGGCTCCCTTCATCATCGCGACTTCGTCGATGTGATGGATGCAGTAGTCGCTGAAGACTCCGCCGCTCGCCCACAGGAAGTTGTGGAACCTCTTCACCTGCCAAAGCAGTTCGCTTGTGTCCTTCGGGCCCGGCGCGAGGTCGAGATTGTGGGCGGGGTTTTGGTTGCGATACCCGCGAAAGGCGATCAGGTCGCCCGCCTGTCCCGCGCGGAGCCGCTCCAGCAGTTCGATGCGGCGGTCGCAGTGCCGGCACATCAGCCCGACCGCGACCTTGAGGTTCTTGGCGTCGGCCTGAGCAGCTAGTTCGATGATCCGCTTCGTGCTCGGGCCGTCGATGGAGACAGGCTTCTCCATGAACACATGCAGGCCCTTCTCGATTGCGTGGGCGAAATGGGCTGCGCGAAATGCCGGTGGCGTGGCGAAGATGGCGATGCCACCCGCCGGGAGGGCGTCGATCGCCTGTCGGTAGGCGCCGAAGCCAATAAACGTGCGATCGTCGGGAACGTCGACACGGTCCTTGAACTGCTCGCCCAGCGACCGCTTCACCGCGCTGATTCGCTCCGGAAAGACGTCGGCCATCGCCGTGAGCGTTACCCGCCCGCCGGGCGCGTTGAAGGCGTCGACGATCGCGCCGCCGCCGCGGCCCCCGCAGCCGATGAGGGCGGCCTTGATCTCGTCGCTGCCGGCGACGTGCACGCCGCCCGGCGGCGTGGCCGCTGCCGGCGGTTCGTCAGCGCGGGCGATCCCCGCAGCAGCCAGCGCCGCGCCGGCGGTTCCCAGGAAGCCGCGGCGGCTCGTGGCGGCACCGGAGAGATCGAGCGGTTTCATCGTGGATTCCTGAAGGGTGTGCGTTGGCGGTGCTTACTGATTCAGCCGCCTGCGGAAATAGTATGCGTGATCCTCAGGGCATCGTCGAGCGGCCAGTGCGGCGTGAGCCCGAGCCGAGCCGGTGCGGCGACCGCAACAGTCGCTCCCCGGATACCCATCGCTTGCGCTCCGGGCTTCTTGTGGGCATTCGACG
>JBBDNW010000109.1:0-4260 GCA_040877375.1 Pirellulales bacterium
ACAGATAGACGAGCTGCCCACGATCGACATCCACAGCCTCTGACCGCTGCCGGACCACCGAGCCCCCACGCGGCCGGACTCGGAGAGACTCCGCGCCGACTCAAGAAAAACGCCACTTCAGGTGGAAGGGCGGGCGCTTCGGGAACCGCTTTCTGGGCCGAGGCAGGCCCGGGAGGCGAGAGCAACCGGCTCACGAGTCGCTCATGAGTCGGGCCATGCTTGTGGAGGTGCCATTGGCCGGGCTATCCCCATCCCGCTGTTCTACAACGTGGGCTTCGTGCTGCTCGTGCCGATCGTGTTTGCGATCAGTGGGCGTTTCGGCCTGCCGGCAGTGGCTGTCGCTGTGCCGGCGCTGGCGGCTCTGAGCGTGGCCCACGGCCTGCTGCCTCCCCATCCAGCTCCCACCGGCCTGGTCAAGCAATTCGACGCGAGCCTCGGACTGACCTTGTCTACGGCACGATTGTGGCCGTGCCGGCGCTGGTGTGTGATGGACCGCTGTTCGCACGGTTTCTCCGCCGGATCGACGCCCGTTCGCTGCCCGGGCTTTCCGCCCGGGAATTGCCCGAAGATCAGCTGCCCGGCATCTGGACGAGCCTGCTCACACGTCAACGATGCGGGCTGGCGTGAAGGAGAGTGTTGACGGCGGTTGAAAACGGCGGCGCGGCGCGGTCGTTGAAAGCGGTGATTTTCACCAAGGAACATTCCGTGAAAAAAGAAGGCGGGGGCGGCACCTGAAGGCACCATCCCTGCCGTGATGAAACACGATACAACCGCCGGCTCGAATGCTCACCGGCGCTTGTCGCCGACTGGCGGAACAAAGATACTGTCGACGTCCGCGTTGCACCTGCTTTCGATCCGGTGAAGGTATGCCGACTCTTTACGTGGAAACGTCAATCGTCAGCTACCTTCGTGGGCGACCCAGCAGTCAGGTCGTTGCTGCGGCGCGGCAACTGTTGACGCAACGGTGGTGGGGGGCAGAGCGAGTGAACTACGAGCTCGTCACCTCGCAGTACGTGCTCGACGAGGCGGCGGATGGTGATTCCGCCCTGGCCCAGAGTCGACTCGAGGCGCTCGCAGGTGTCCCTATCCTGCCTGTTGAAGGGGCAATCCTGGACATCGCCGAAGAGATCCTGCGAAAGGCGATTCTGCCACGCTCGGCGAGCGTTGATGCCTTGCACATCGCCACGGTGGCTCATCACCAGGTAGACTATTTGCTGACGTGGAACTGCACGCATATCGCTAATGCCCGAATCCTTCCCAAGGTTTTTGGCGTACTGGACAGCGCGGGACTCGCGAGGCCGATCATCTGCACGCCAGAGGAGTTGCTGAACGATGACACAGAAATCTCCTGATCGCGACACGACGATCGAAGACATCCACGCGACTCGGCGACGCATCGCGGAAAAGTTCGGGCACGATCTCGCGGCCATCGTCGAGGACGCCCGGAAGCGGCAAGCTGCCTCCGGCCATGAAATCTGGCGACCGAAGCCGAAGCCATCGGCGGCGTCCCGGAGTTCCTGACGTCAGGAAGCCCGGCGGCGTTTGCCACCGCCCCTGCGGTCGCCCGACTTCAGCCAGTGCTTGCTGCACTCGACTCGGTCAGCCCCCACCCGGTGATTTACAGAAGAGACGTTACACGAACGAAGTACATCGTCGGCACGCCGAAGGCGATGCTGCGGGCGTTCGAGCGGGAGCTGGCCGAGCAGAAAACGCTGCTGCAGCGGCTCGGATTACAATTCCCCAGGCCTCGGCCGTGGAACCGCTGACCGAGATCCCACTCCTCGCCGTCGATCCAAACGCGGAGGTCGTAGCCAGGCTCGCAGGAGGCCGCCACATATTCCGCGGGCGCATGCAGCGTCCAGACTGTTGACGGCGTCCGATATGGGACGAACTGCCGGCGTGACGCTCGCGTGGGAGCGCTCGCCGCACGGGTATCAACGGCCGTCGGCTTCAGCGAGTCGCTTGACGAGCTCGAGCACGCGACGATGGATCTTCTTGATCGCAAGGTCGCTCCACAGGGTCCAGTAGGCCTGTGGGTGCATGTCGAAGGTGTACCAGGTGCGGCCCTCGAGCCGCGTTCGGCTGTCGCCGAGCGGGACGAGCCGAAACTCGCCACGGTGGCTGCTGAGGGACTGGTCGGCCAGATGCGGCGGGTGGACGTGACGCCAGAAGGAGAGTTCCGTCATCGGATCGGGCTTACTCACGACGTCGAAGGCCAGATGGCGCGGCTCGTCCCACACAGTGACGGGCTCGACGAAGTCGCCGGTGGTGAACTCGCAGTGGCGGATCGCCCCCACGCCCGAGCCTTCGATCCGGGCCCGCAGCGGGCAGGCGATGCCACAGCGGAAAAACCACTCTGTTGGCGCGGCGAGATCGGGGAACGCGACGACGTGGGACCAGACGGCATCCGGCGGTGCGTCGACTTCAACGGTCGTGACCACGCATAACTCCGTGGTGGCTGTTGCTGCCAACTGCTCGGCCCCGGCCACCAGCGGCAGCACGACCAGAAGCGGCATGAGCGGTGCCGGCCGCGGGCCATCCGCCCGGGACACCGCCCGGCCGAGGATCGCCCCGAGGATGCCCAGCGGCGCCGCGATCGGCGCGGCCATCGCGATGCAGATCAGTCCCTCGAGGGCGAACACGAGCAACACGAGCGCCGCGGCCAGCATCACGATCGTCGCGAGGCCGACGGTCGCCGCGAGCGACCGCGGCGTCGGCTGATTGAAGAGGAAGCCGGCCACTGTGCCCATCACCAGCGGCGTCGCCAGGAACAAGGCCGCGCCATACGACTGGAGCAAGTAGACGCACAGCACGAGCATCACGACGCCGACGCCGAGCGCCGCCCCCACGGCCCTGAGCCCCGCCAGGCTACCGGCCGCTTCCTGGGCCAAATCGTCGTCGCCCGGTGGCCGCCAACGCTCCGGCTGATCGTGGCGGTCGAGGCACAGGCCCAGCATCACCGCGAGCCCGACCACCGGCACGAGCACCGCGAGTCCGAGCCAGGGCGGCGGCCCGGCGGCCACGGACCGACGCACGCTCATCGAGAGCGCGATCCAGACGAAGGGCAGATTGCAGGCAAACAGCGCCCAGCCGAGCCAGTCGGGGCCGCCGGCCAGCACCGCCTGCCGGCCGGCGAGCGAGGGATTGAGGAAATCGAGCGGCGGAGGATAGCCCGGTCAATGGCACTTTCGCAACCGTTGTTCGGTCGGTGAGTTGCATGTGGCCCCAGGCTGGTCGCTGACGGGTGCGTGCCGGGCTGGTCGTCGCGGGGATTTCCAGGCCCCGGTACCCTTCGGAATGGTCTGTTTTTCGAGCTCTGCGCAGACCTTCTCCGGATCCGGGCATCAGCCGGCTTGTCGCGTCGGCCTCACAGCGAGTGGATGTCGATCGCGGGGAGCTCGTCGGGTGACGCCTGGAAGACATCACGGTCGTCGTGGACCTGCACGAGTTCGCCCCAGTCGGTGGGCGGGCCGCGGGCGGGCGACACCGGCGGCGGTTCGAGCGGTTCACCGAGGTGGGTGAGAATCTTCCGGATCGGGCCGGGCTCCGTGATGAACGAGATGAGCCGGATGTCGCCGCCGCACGCTGGGCACTGGAGCGGAAACTCCTCCCCCACCCGCGCCATCAGTTTTGCCCAGGCAATCCGGGATGTGTCGTGGGAGCGGGGCTTTTCATGAGTGTTGCAGCAGCCTTCCGCGGCATGTCGGCCGTCCGCGTGACCGCCGGTCGCGGCATCTCGCCGCTTGCCGACGGTGCCGACCGCCAGAGCCGTGACGGCCGGCCGCAGCGGGTGGTTCGGCGCGAAGACTCCGTGATACCGGTGCCGGTGCTTCCGCGGCGGCGGGATCAGATCGGCAAGCCGATCGAGGAACTCAAACGGCGTGAGTTCGACGACGCCATTGGCCCCGGGCTGCGTGGACTTGCGGCCGCGGCCGGGCCCGACCCAGGTGGCCGCCCAATTGATAGCCCAGTGCCTCGGCATCACGTAGCGGATGCGGGCGATGCGGCCGTCAGCGCCAAAGATCACGGAAAGCCGTTCGAGTGCGAAGGGCGGCCGGGCACAGTAACGCAGAAGATGCTCGAGGGGCTGACAATAGACACGCAGTTGGAGACGAAAGAGCGTGATCCGCACACTCGCGTCGATCGAAAACCCACTGTGCTCCCAGGCGAGCATGTCGGCGGCGGCGTGCGAATCGAGGAACCGGTGCCGCTTGAAGAAAGCGATCACGCGGCGGCGGACCCGTTCGGTGAGCGCTGCAA
>JBBDNW010000110.1:0-4219 GCA_040877375.1 Pirellulales bacterium
CACGACCACCTCGGGCAATCGCTCGTTCCAAAAGGGATACTCGACGGCAAGCGGCACGATCACGCCCTCCGTCGCCGCAGCGACACCGTGACCGACGCCCGGCCGCAGGTGCACTGGTCGCTCTCGAGGATCGGTGAACTCGCCCTGCGCCGTGATCCAGTAAATGACGTCGGTCCGCTTCCCTGCCGCGCGGAGCATCCGCAAAAACCGCGCAGCGCCACGCCACGCATGGGGATCGATCCCGATGAATCCGATCCGTTCCAGAAACCTGTATTTTCCAAGCGCTGCGGCGTCAATCGGTCCGTAGACCATCCGGTCGGGGAAGAGCGACTGGCCGACAAACAAAAACGTGAGCGGATCCCACCAACTCGGATGGTTGGAATAGAAGATCACGGGCTCGCCGGCGATCTCCGGGCGATCTGCGACGGCTGCGATCCCTTTCAGTAGTCGCACCGCATGAAAGTTGCGGCGGAAGTACCGGTGCACATACCACATAAACCAGTCATACAACCACCGTGAGAACGGCGGGAGTTCATCCTCTTTTCTTCCCGCGTCATGATGCCGGCCGGTGGTGTTCATGCCAGGAATCCTACTGCACGCGGGCAATACCATCCCGCGGTGTCAGGAAGCCCCAAGCGCAAGCGCGGGGAAGACGTGCCCCCACCCCGTCCCGCTCCGCACTACCGACATGCCCGCCACCCGTATTCCCATCGCTCGCGCTCCGGGCTTTTTGAGGACTCCGTCAGGAAGCCCCAAGCGCGAGCGCGGGGAAGACGGCCCCCACACCGTCCCGCTGCGGGCTTCTCAGGGCCGGCGGTCAGACGGCGCACACCGCGGGCCCCGTCTGCGCGACGAGTTTGTCTTGGTCGACACAGTCGGCAGCGATCCAACCCGACATCAACACCATGGGCATGCCGGGACCGGGATGGGCGGAGCCGCCGGCGAGATAGAGCCCGTCGATGTCGGGCGACCGATTCGCCGGCTTGAAGGCACCAAGATACTTGCCGTGGCTCGCGAGGCCGTAGATCGCCCCGTCGAGCACGTGGTAGCGGTCGTTGATGTCCTGGGGCGTCAGCGCCCGCTCCATCACGATGTGCCGCTCGAGATCCTTCAGACCGGCCGTCCGCTCCAGCTTCCGGATGATCGTGTTGCGATACTCCGGAAACATCTTCTTCCAGTCGTGGTGCGGCCGTAGGTAGGGCGTGTGGACGAGCACGTAGAGCGCCTCGCCTCCGGGGATCGCCACCTCCGGCTCGGTGACGGCCGGAGCGCAGACGTAGCAGGTGGGATCAGGGGCCGGCTCGCCGCGACGGTAGATCGTCTCAAACTCCTCGTGCGGGTCCTGCGAGAACACGAAGTTGTGGTGAATGAGTTGCTCATAACGTCGGTCGAGGCCGAGGTAGAGCACCACTCCCGAGCAGGCCGGCTCGTACTTGCGGCGACCGAGAAACTTCCGCTGGGGCTGCCCATCGACGAGTTCGCGGTGTGTCCGCACGCTGTCGGAGTTGCTCACGACCACACCGGCGGCGATCGTCTCACCAGCCGCCGTCTCGACGCCGCGGACGCGGCCCGCCTCAACGATGATCCGGCGGATGGGAGTGTTTGTGCGAATCTCGACGCCGAGGTCGATGGCCAAACTGGCGAGGGCCCGCGGCACCGCCCCCGTGCCACCCCGCGGATACCAGACGCCGTCGTTCGACTGCATGTGGGCGATGCTGCAGAGCACGGCGGGTGACTCGTCCGGTGCGCTACCCACGTATTGCGTGAAGTGGTCGAGCATCTGCGCCGCCCGCTCGTCGGGCACGTATGACCGCACCGTGCCGGCGACGCTGTGCCCCGGTCGCATGCCAATCAGTTCCTTGATGAACGAGACAGACAGGCTCTTGCGAACGTTAATCATGTCCTTCATGCCGCCGACGCTGCGCCAAAAGAAGAACTCATTGGAGAGACGGTGGAGCCGCTGGGCGAGGTCCATGAACCGCGCGTAGCCGTCGCCGGAACCCGATCCGGGAGCATAGTCGTCGAGCGTCGCCCGCATCTTCCCGACGTCGGCGAAGAGATCGAGCGTGGTGCCGTCTTCGAAGAAGCTTCGCCACTGCGGATCGAGCGGCACCAGATCCAGATACTGCTCCATGTCGCGGCCCGCTTCGGCGTAGATCCGCTTGAGCACACGGGGGATCGTCAGGATCGTAGGCCCCATGTCGAAGCGGAAGCCGCCCTCGTTGAGCACAGCGGCCTTCCCACCCACCCACGGATTCTTATCGCAGAGCGTGACGGCGTAGCCGCGGGCCGCGAGCGTGCAGGCCGCCGCAAGGCCGCCGAGGCCGGCCCCGATCACCACCACCCGGTCGCTGTTTGTCGTGTGCTTGGTCATGAGATGAACTCCTCGACGCGGCTTCGTCAGAAGGCGCTCGCCTTCTCCTTCACTCCGCCGGAGGCTTTCTTCGACCGCCCCGGACGCGAGGCCAAGCCATCGAGCCCCAAATCCCCGAGCAGCAGCCTGGATGTGATCCGCGCCGAGGAATAGATCACCGGCAAGCCGCTCCCTGGGTGCGTGCCGCCCCCCACGAGGTACATCCCGTCGACATCCTCGAACCGGTTGTGCGGCCGCATGTGCAGCATTTGGCCCAGGCCGTGCGCCAGGTTGAAAGTCGCGCCCCTGTAAATCTCGTAGTCGTCCTGCCAGTCGTCGGGCGTGAGCATCTTCTCGTAGCGAATGCGGTCGCGAACGCCGCGGATTCCGATCCGCTCCATCTGGTCGAGTGCCACCTCGCGGTAGCCCGCCGCCTCCCGCCGCCAGTCGACGTTGGGGTGCCGATGGGTGACCGGGATGAGCAGATACAGCGTGCTCATCCCGTGGGGTGCGAGCGTGGGATCGGTCACGCTGGCGTTTTGAACGTACATCGACGGGTCGCGGCTAAGCCGATGCCGATGCTCGATGTCGGCGAGATTGTTGCGGTAGTCTTCGGAGAGATAGATGTTGTGGTGGGCGACGTCGTCATAACAGCCCTCGATGCCGAGGTAGAGCATGAACGTCGAGCACGAAAACCGCCGCGAGGCGATCTTCCGATCGTTCCAGTTGCGGCGAATGCGGTCGGGCACGAGTCGCGTCATCGTCCGCGCGAAGTCGGCGTTGACCACCGTGGCATCGGCCTCGTACGTGCCCCGCGACGTCTTCACCGCCGTGATCCGCTTACCCGCGAACTCGAGCAACTCGACCGGTTCCTCGTAGCGGATGTCGACGCCCATGTCGGTGGCGATCCTCGCCATTGCCGTCGATACGGCGCCGCAGCCGCCGATTGGGTGGAAGACGCCGTGCTCGTATTCGAGGAAGGAGAGGATCGAGAACAGGCTCGGACATTTGAACGGCGACATGCCCAGATACTTCGACTGAAACGTGAAGGCCAGCCGGATCCGCTCGTCGGAGAAGAAGGTGCCCAGTTCTCTGTCGAGGCTCCGCCACGGCTTGAGCATTGGCATGAGCTTGAGCAGGTCGGGCTTGGCGAGATCCCGCCAACTCTGGAACGGCTGCTCGAGGAACGGTGCGAACCGCTCAAACTTCGCCCGCGTGCTCTCCATGAATCGCGTGAAGGAGCCGCTGTCGGCTGGCGAAAGCCGTGACACCTCCGCCTCCATCCGGGCCACGTCCGGCGTGGCGAGGATTTCGCCGCCAGACCCGAAGACCAGGCGATATTGCGGGTCGAGCCGGACCATCTCGACCTCCTGGCGGAGGTCGCGGCCGCAGCTTGCGAAGATCTCGTCGAGCACCCGCGGATAGAGAAAGAACGTGGGGCCCAGATCGAACTTGAAGCCCTCGGGAGTTGAGATCGTGCTGGTCCGGCCGCCGGGAACAGGCAGCCGCTCGAGCACCCGCACCCGCACTCCGGCCTGAGCCAGCAGCATGGCCGTCGCCAAACCGCCTGGCCCGGCTCCGATGATGTTGACCGTCCGCGACATCCTGGCCCTTTTTCCACGCTGGGCCGGAACGGACGTCCCTGCCGAGGCTAAGCGAGACGTATCATAGAGGGCGAGCGCGGGGGGTCAAGAAACCGCCGGCATTTGCGAGCGTGGGGGCCGCGGCGGCTCAGGCGCTCCTAAGAGCGTTCGCCGACCCCCTCGCCTACCCTCAGGAAGCCCCGGATCGCGAGCGCGGGGCGTGCGGGTAGCATCGATACGGTGCCGGATTGGTTCGCCGGGGGTGACATGCTCGGCGCCGGGG
>JBBDNW010000111.1:0-3105 GCA_040877375.1 Pirellulales bacterium
GGTGGCGGGGAGCGGGTTGGCGTGGGGCGCGTATTCCCCGCGCTTGCGCTTGGGGCTTCCTGACCGACAAGAAGCCCGGAGCGCAAGCGATGGGAATCCGCGTTGCTCGCCTTTACCGCCGGCGCTTCCGTGGGGGCGGTCCGGTCGGTGCGGGTTTTTCCGGAGGCGCGTCGCTGAACTTCTCGGGCTGGCCGGTCAGTTCGTAGAGGAAGCGGCTCGGACGGCAGGGCTTGCTCTTGCCCCACTTCGTTCGCGTCAGACAGAGCGAGAGCATCAGCCGTCGCTTGGCGCGGGTCACGCCCACGTAGCACAGCCGCCGCTCCTCGTCGACCGCCTGCAGGCTGTCTCCGAGCGAACGGTGGTGTGGCAGGATGCCCTCCTCCAAGCCCACCATCCACACGCAGTCGAACTCCAGGCCCTTGGCCGCGTGGAGCGTCATCAGCCGCAGCACGCCGGCCTTCGGCTTGTCGTCTTTGAAGCGGTCTTCCTGGTCCTCGACCTGGAGCACGAAGTCGTCGAGGAACCCCCGGACGATGTCGCCGAGATCCCGCTTCGCGTCGCGGGACCGCTCGTGCTCGTCAAGCGCGGCGGCCACCTCCTCGACGCAGGCCCAGCGGGTCTCGGCCTCGGCGGGATCTTCCTCGTATTCCTTGTCGAGAAACCGCTTGTAGCCGGCCATGTCGAGCAGCGCGCGAAGGACGGCAGCCGCCCGCGACTCACCCGGCGTTGGCGCCGGAGAGGCGTTTCGCAGGGCCACGAGCCGTCCGATCGCATCGACGCCGCCACGGGCGGCGGGCGAGAGCTCTGCGGCGTCGCGGCGGGCGAGCAGCTCCCGCCACAGGCTGTGGCCGGCGGTGGCCGCGGCCGCCCGGGCCGCCTGCACCGCCGAGCTTGCCAGGCCGCGGGGCGGCACGTTGGCGATCCGCGAGAGCGCCAGGTCGTCGTCTGGATCGACGAGTACCCTCAGAAACGACATCACGTCCTTCACCTCGCGGCGGTCGAAAAATGAGCGACTGCCGACAAGCTCGTAGGGAATCTGCCGCCGCCGGAGTTCCTGCTCAAATGTCCGCGTCTGCTCGCCCGTGCGGACGAGGATCACGGCCTCGGCAGCATCGACCTGCCGCTCCCGCAACAAGCTCTCAACGTCGCCGACCACGCGGCGCGACTCGTCGACCTCGTCTTGTGCCTGGAGGATCGCCGGGGGCACGCCCGGCGCGCCGGTGGCGATCAGCTTCTTGCCATGGCGGCGGGTGTTGCGCTCGATCAGAAGGTTGGCCGCGCGGATGATCTCGGGGGTGGAGCGGTAGTTCTCCTCGAGCCGCACGACCTTCGCGCCCGGCCACCGGGTGGCGAAGTCGAGAATGTGGGAGATCTCGGCGCCCCGCCAGCCGTAGATCGACTGGTCGTCGTCACCCACCACGCACAGGCTCTTGTGATCGCGGGCGAGGGCGGAGAGGATCCGTTCCTGGATGCCGCTGGTGTCTTGATACTCGTCGATGAGCAGATGATCGAAGCGGCCGGCCTCGGCCTTGCGCACGTCCTCATGGTGGGTGAAGAGTTCGTCGACGAGCAGCAGGAGGTCGTCGAAGTCGACGGCCCCGGCTGTCTTGAGCGTGTTTTGATAGCGGCGATACCCGGCGGCGGCGAGTGTCCAGGTGTCGTCGGCATCGGCAGGAATCGCGTCCATGGCGACTTCGGCGCGAACCGCCCGGCTCTTCCAGCGGCTCACGCGGTCGAGTAGATCGCCGGGCCGCAGGATCGTGTCGGGAACTTTGAGTTCCTTGAGCACCGCGCGGGCGGCCTGCTCCTGCTCGCCGCGGTCGACGATCGCGAACCGGTCGGGGTAGCCCAACCGCGCCGCATGCCGCCGCAGGATGCGGACGCACAGCGAGTGGATCGTGGAGATCTCGGGCTTCTCGGCAGAGCCCTTCTTCAGCCCTTTGACCGCGCGGGCGACCATCTCGCGGGCGGCCTTGTTGGTGAACGTGACGGCGAGGATCCGCGACGGCTTCGCGCCCCGCCAAACGAGGTGCGCGATCCGGGCGATCACCACCCGTGTCTTGCCCGTGCCGGCGCCCGCGAGCACCAGCAGCGGCCCCGGTGCCGCGTGCACCGCCTCCATCTGCGCGGGGTTCAAGCCGGCGGGGCGTGCGGGCGGCGCGGAAGGCGTGGCGGGCATGACGGTCATGGCTCGGAATCTACCAGATGCTTTCGCCGGCGCGGCCGAGCGGCGGCGTCATGATCGTCTTGACGCTTGCGGGCCAGCCGACTCTATTTTCGTCGCGGTGTCGCCAGTGAGAGAGGGCGGAGCCGTCCCCAGGAGAATCCCGCCGATGCAGCCCGCCGACACACCCGAGATCGAGGGCAACGACCTCGCCAACGCGACGATGTCGCTCGTCGAACGGATCCGACCGCATCTCCGCACGATCGCGGCGGCGGTCGGCCTCGTGTTTGTCGGCCTTGCGGCCTGGACGGTCATCTCGTCGCAACAGGCTGCCGAGGATTCGCAGTCGTGGGACGCATGCCTCACGGCGCTGTCGACCCGCGATGCCGGCAGGCTCGGCGAAGTGGCCGCCCGCTACCCGGGCTCCGCTGCCGCGGCGTGGTCGCAGATTCTCCTCGCCGACAACGCGCTCGCCGAGGGCGGCCGATTGCTGGTCACCGACAAGATCCGCGGACGGGAGCGGCTCCAGGTGGCGGCCGATCTCTACGCCGGTGTGATGTCGCAGCGGCCGGTCAATATGGCCGCGGAACGAGCCGTTTTCGGGCTGGCGAAGGCCCGCGAATCGCTCGGTGAACTCGCCGCCGCGAAGCAGGGCTACGAGGCCCTGATCGCCGAGCATCCGAAAAGCCCGCTCGTGACGCTTGCCGACTCGCGGGTTGTGGCACTCGGACGGCCCTCGACGGCGGAGTGGTACGATTGGTTTGACAAGCACGATGCCAAACCAGCCACCACTGCCGATCCCGCCTCCGCTGCCGATCCTGCCGCCGGAGCCGATCCGGCCCAGCCTCCTGCCGTTGGCAAGTGACGACGCGGAGCAGGGGCAACCGGAGCCGCAGCCGGAGCCCCAGCCGGAGCCCCAGCCGGAGCCCCAGCCGGAGCCC
>JBBDNW010000111.1:3205-22824 GCA_040877375.1 Pirellulales bacterium
GGAGCCGCAGCCGGAGCCCCAGCCGGAGCCCCAGCCGGAGCCCCAGCCGGAGCCCGGCGACGAAGTGACGCTCGTTGTCGAACCCGCCGATGTCGGCGGCCGGCTCGACGTGTTTCTCGTGCGTGCGTTTCCGAATCGCAGCCGCTCGTTTTTGGCGCGGGCGATCGACAAAGGCGCCGTCCGCGTCGATGGCCTGACCGCGCGGGCCTCCCTCAAACTCCGCGCCGGTTCGCTTGTGAGGTTCACGGTGCCAGAGCCTCCCCGCGACGGCCCTGCCGCCGAGGAGATTCCGCTCGACTTTCTTTACGTCGACGAGTGGATGGCGGTGGTGAACAAGCCGGCCGGCATGGTGGTGCATCCGGCGAAGGGCAACTGGAAGGGCACCCTGGCCAGCGCGCTCAAGTGGCATCTCGAGCAGGGTGATGCAGGCGCCGGGCTCTCCACGGCCGGCGGTTCCACTCGGCCAGGAATCGTCCATCGTCTCGACCGCGACACCAGCGGCGTGATCGTGGTGGCCCGCACCGAGGAGGCCCACCACGCGCTCGCGAGCCAGTTTGAGCAGCGGACTACGGTGAAGACCTACCTCGCCATCACGCAGACGGTGCCGCAGTTCGACCGCGACGAAATCAACCTGCCGATCGGCATCCATCCCTACCAGCGGGAGAAGATGGCCGTCCGCCGCGACCATCCCACGAGCCGGGAGGCGGTGACGCGGTTCGAGGTGCTGGAGCGGTTTCGCGGCGCCGCCCTGATCCGCGTGACACCCAAGACCGGCCGCACCCATCAGATCCGTGTGCATCTGGCGGCCATCGGCTGCCCTGTGCTGTGTGATGGGCTCTACAGCGGCCGCACTGTGATCGAGCCCTCGTTTCTGCGGCTGCCCGCCGGCCCGCCGCTGCTCAAGCGGCAGGCGCTGCATGCAGCGAGCATCGCGATCGATCACCCCGTCTCGAAGGAGCGGCTCACGTTTTCCGCGCCGCTGCCGGCCGACATGGAGCAGATCCTGGCGGTGTTTCGCGGGATCGGCCCCTGAACGCATCCGACTGCCGGAGTGGTTCACCGGCGGTGCCTCCCGTCAGGAAGCCCCAAGCGCGAGCGCGGGGAATCCGGGTGGCATTGAAACGGTGCCGGATTGGTTCACCGGCGGTGACATGCTCGCCGCCGGGGGATTTTGCTACAGGATGCTCGGATGGCCGACGGGGCATCGCTCGTGAGTCGCAAAGATTCCCCGGCGTCTGTGCGTGCCCCCGACCGGCTCCTCACGATCAAGTCTCGTTTCGATCATCCGTGCGGCTCGCCTCCCGTCAAGAAGCCCCAAGCGCGAGCGCGGGGATTACGTCCTCCATCCCATCCCGCTCTCCCAAAGGTAGATGCGATCTAACCGCTTGCCTTTGTTTCCTCGATGCCACGGCGACGCTCCGTGTCGGGCGGTGGATCCTCTTCGAGCAGCAGCATCGCCCGCGGCAGCGTTGAATCAATGACGCGGGAGAGCGCGATGACGAAGCCCGCCGCGCCGTCCCGCCAGCCGCCGCGCAGGAGATAATTTTTCGCGAAGGCGGCGAGGCCGCGAAACGGGAGCGTGATTGCACGGGGCCGCTGCCCCTTGTGCCGCATGATGCCGGCCTTGAGCGGTGCGTATCGCAGCGACCGCATGATCACGTCGGTGCACGATGCGTAGCTATAATGCAGGATCGCGCCGGGCAGCAGCACCGGCCGGCCGGCCGCCACCACCTCCTCGTGGACCGGCAGCGGCTTGAAACCGGCGGTCCGGCGGTTGAAGAGCCGCAGCACCCGATCATCGCGCCACGGTCCGTGGCGGATCTCGCGGCGACCGATGAACGTCCGCCGCCGGATGCTCCAGCAGGCGGACGGGTCAGAGAAGTTGAGACCAAGAATGGCCGCCCGAGCCTCGTCATCGAGCACCTCGTCGGCGTCGAGCGACAAAATCCAGTCGTGAGTGGCGAGTTCCACCGCCCGGCACTTCTGCGGGCCGAATCCGAGAAAGGCCTGGTGCTCGACCCGGGCGCCGGCCCTTGCGGCGATCCCGGTCGTGCCGTCGGTCGAGCCCGAGTCGAGCACCAGTCGCTCCGCGCACATGTCAGCCGATGCGAGGACGGCCACGAGATGCTCCGCGGCGTCCCGGGTGATCACCACTGCGGAGATCGGCAGGCCGCCGGTGGCGACCTGGGGGCGGGTCATGGCGAATCCGTCGGCGGCATCGTGGGCAAACCGTCGATCGGATCGGCGGCAGCCGCGGCGGCGTTGGTCTGCAGTGGAAACTCCAGCACGAACGTGCTTCCCTCACCCAGACGGGTCGAGGCATGGATGTCGCCGCCATGCTCACGGACAATCTTACGGCTCACCGTCAGCCCGAGGCCGGTGCCCCGTGAACCCTTCGTGGAGACAAACAGGTTGAAGATGTCGGCGAGCATCTCGGGCGTCATCCCGGCGCCGTTGTCGGCCACGCTGATCCGGGCGACTCCCGCTTCCTTGTCGATGGTGGCTGCGATCGTCACGGTCGCGTGCGGCCGACCCTCGACGGCATCGAGGGCGTTGGTGACCACGTTGAGCACGGCTCGAGACATCCCCACCGGGTCAAAGAGGAGCAGCGGCAGGTCAGCCGGCGGCTGCCAGTGGATCGTGGCCTGGGCCTCCTCGGCCCGCTGCCGGACCGTCTCCACGATGTCGTCGATCAGGGCCGTCAGGTCGCTGGGGGCCGGGTCGGGCTCGCGATCCTTGCTGAAGGAGAGCATGTCCATCACCAGCGACGAGATCTTGTCTTGGTTGCGCCGCACGATATCCCAGCCCTTGTTGAGCACGCCGATGTCGTCGTTCTCGAGGCCCATCTCCACGAGGTAACTCCCGCCGCGGATACCCTGAAGGATGTTCTTGATGTGGTGCGAGAGCGTGGCGATCGTCTGGCCGACACCCGCCAGCCGCTCCGACTGCACCATTGCGGAGTAGTAGGTCGTGTCTTCCACGGCGAGCGCGGCCTGATGGCCGATCGCGATCATCAGTTTCAGATGGTCGTCGCTGAATCGCCGCTGCCCCTGGTCGGCGGCCTGGATCAGCGGCACCGTGGTGTCGACATAGATTATGCCCACCGTGCCATAGCGGCCCTGCATCGGCACGCAGATCGCCTCGCGGACGCCCGTCCGCACCACACTGTTGCCGCCACTGAATCGGTCGTCGTCCTGGGCGTCGCTTGTGAGCACGCCCTCCTGCCGGTCGAGCACGTAGTCGAGGATCGTGCGACTGATCGCCATCGAGCCCGTCTCGCCCGCCTTGCGGTCGCGGCGAGCCTTGGTGCGGAGGTCGCCACTCTCCGGATCGATCAGCATGATGCAGCCGCGGTCAGCCTCTACCCACTCGAAGACGAGTTGAAGGATCCGGCCGAGGAGTTCGTCGATGTCGAGCGTGTGGCTCACCGCCAGCGAGGTGCGGTACATCACCTGTAGATTGCTGCGGGCCCGGGCGAGCCAGCGGTTCTGTGGGTCTTCCGGCGCCGCGAGCACGATCGAGTCATCCTCCCGCATGCTCCGGACGATCCGTGAACTATCGGCGGAACTGGCGGCGGGCACGATGTCGACGGTCGCGAAGGCGGCCGGATCCTCGCCGTCTTTCGCATACACAAGTACCGTCCGGCCGATGCGAATCCGGTCGCCGCTGGAAAGTTCGGCCCGCTCCACGCGGGCGTCGTTGAGATAGGTGCCGTTGGAACTCTTCAGGTCGCCGACGATAAATGCCTCGCCGACATGGCGGATCTCGGCGTGGCGGCGGGAGACCTCGTTGTCTTCGAGCTGCACGAGGTTGCCGGCCTCGCGGCCGATGCTCACGGCCCCGGACTGGGCGGCAAGGTCGAAGCGGGCGCCGCGGTTGCGCCCCTGGATGACGAAAAGCGACGGCACGGGGTTCTGGCTCGGAAGCGACAAGAGGCTTATGCCCAGCATTCTCTCACAGGCGGCCCGCGCCGGGAAGCGACCACTCGGCGGCCCGCGCCGGTAGCATAAACTGTGGTCAGGGCCGCAAACGGCCGCAGGCCAGCCATGGAGCGACGAGAATGACCAGAGCTGCTCGTGACGGGAAGATTGCCGGGGGCGCTGGCCTCAGGATCACGCAACTGATCGCGGTGCTGACGATCGTCGTCGCCAACAGCGACCAGGGCACGGGGGCGGAGGCGCCCGCAACGAACGTCACTCGGCCGCCGGCCGACGCCAGCGTGCGTCAGCGCCTGCAGCGGTCGGTCGAGTGGCTCGCTTCGCCTGAGCGCGAAGGGCGGGGGCCAGGCACCGCAGGAATCGACGCGGCCGCCGGCTGGGTGGCTGAACGGTTCGGCGAGATTGCCGGCCTGCAGACGCGGGTGGTGGGCGAAGGGCCGTTTCAGCCTTTCGAGATGACGCTCGAGGCGACCCTGGGGCCAGCCGACCGCAACACGGTCGAGTTGGTGGGCCCCGCCGGACCAGACGGAAAACCGCGGGTCGTGCCACTGAAGCTCGGTGTCGACTTCACACCGCTCGCCGCCGGAGGTAGTGGGGCGTTTGACCTGCCGCTCGTGTTTGGCGGCTACGGGATCACGGCGCCGGCGGAAAAGTATGACGATTACGCACCGCTGGGCGACGCGGCGAAGTCGGCGGCGACGATCCTCTTGCGACAGGAGCCGCAGAAGGACGACCCGCACAGCGTGTTCGACGGCAATCAGGCCTCGCAGCACGCCGCGCTCACCCGCAAGGTCGCCAATGCCTCGGAGCACGAGGCGCGGGCGGTTGTATTTTGCAACGACGCGGATGTCGACGGCGATGAACTGATGGCGTTCACCCGCGCGGGCGAGGGCTCGACCGCGCGGACGATGCCCGTCTTGCACCTGCGGCGTTCGGCGGTTGATGAGGCCGTTCGCCAAACGCTCGGCAGGCCGCTCGTCGAAATCCAAAAGGGGATCGACGAAAAACTGGAGCCGGCCAGCGTGCCGCTCGCGGGCTGGCGGATCCGTGGGAACGTGGCCATCGACCGAACCGAGACAAAGGCAAAAAATGTGCTCGCGTTCCTCCCGGGCAAGGGCCGGCCCGCCGCCGACGGTCAACCGGCCATCGTCCCGGGGGAGACGGTCGTGCTCGGCGCCCACTATGACCACCTCGGCTACGGCGGCGCAGGCTCTTTGGCGCCTGGTGAAAAGGTGATTCACCACGGCGCTGACGACAACGCCAGCGGCACGGCCGTGCTGGTGGAGGTTGCCCGGCGGCTGGCGGCGGAGGGCCCCCTGGCCAGGAACGTGCTGTTCATCGCCTTCTCGGGCGAGGAGCGGGGCCTGCTCGGCAGTGGTCACTACGCCGCCAACGCGACGGTTCCGCTCGCCGATACGGTCGCAATGGTGAACCTCGATATGGTCGGTCGCCTTGAAGGCGACAAGGTCATCGTCCATGGCACCGGCACCGGCACCGGCCTGGAGCAGCTCGTCGATCGGCTGGTCGCGGCCCACGGTCTCGAGGTTGCCAAGGAGCCCGGCGGCTTCGGTCCAAGTGACCATGCCAGCTTCTACGCGAAGAAGGTGCCGGTGCTCCACGTGTTCACGGGGTCGCACACCGACTACCACCGGCCCACCGACACGGCCGACAAGGTCAACTTCGACGGTATGGATCGGCTGACGCAACTCGTCATCGACCTCGTCCGGGATCTGGCAAACCAGCCCGATCGGCCCGCCTACATCGAAGTCGCCGCCCCCGCCTTCGC
Organism: Pirellulales bacterium; assembly: GCA_040877375.1. Classification (GTDB taxonomy): domain Bacteria; phylum Planctomycetota; class Planctomycetia; order Pirellulales; family UBA1268; genus QWPN01. The sequence continues at coordinate 8,930 of JBBDNW010000111.1, forward strand.
CCGCGGCGGCGACCGCCCTTACTTCGGCAGCATTCCCGACTTCGGCAAGCCCGGAAAGGGCTACGCGATCTCCGGGGTCTCCAAGGATTCACCGGCGGCGAAGGGAGGCTTGCAGGGAGGCGATCGGATCGTGCGGGTCGGCGATAGCGCCATTGTGAACCTCGAGGATTTCGACAGCGCCCTCCGGAAGCACAAGGGGGGCGACACGATCCCCGTGGTCGTCGATCGCGCCGGCACGGAGGTCACGCTCGACGTCACGCTCGGCGCGCCGAAGTAGCTGTATTTCGCCTGCAAAGTTGCCCTTGAGTCGCGAGCCGCGGGTCGCCATCATCCCGCCCGCGTCGGCATTCCCGGCGGCCACGGATGGCCGCGTGGCGGGGCCGCCCGCACGATCGCCCCACGTTCCGCAAGCAAGGAGAGCATTCCGTGAACAGGCAACTGGCTACGCTCGCATTCGCGGTCGCCATGGCATTCTGCCAGGCCGCCGTCCACGCCCAGATTCCGGGGCAGGCCGCCCCGGCTGCGGCTCCCGCCGTGCGGCCGGCGACGCCCGCCAACCACGTGGCCGTGATTGACGTGGGTTACGTCTTCAAGAACCACACGCGATTCAAGACCGCGATGGACAAGATGAAAGACGAGGTGTTGGCCGCCGAGAATGCCCTCAAGGGCGAGCGTGACCGCATCAACGGGCTCATGGAGCAGCTCAAGGGATTCAACGTGGGCACGCCGGAATATAAAAAGCTTGAAGCCGAGGTCGCCAAGGCTCAGGGCGATTTCAGCGTCAACGCCCAGCTTCAGAAGAAGGATTTCATGGATCGTGAGGCGAAGGTCTACCTCCAGGTCTACACGGAGATCGAGCGGGCTGTGAGTCAGTTCGCCCGGGACAATGGCATCGCCGTGGTGCATCGGTTTGATGGTGAGACAGTCGACTCGGGTGATCGCAATCGCATTCTCGGCAGCATCACCAAGCCGATCGTCTACTACGATCCGCAGATCGACATCACGCCCGACGTGCTCCGGATGCTCAACGGTGCCGCCGTTGCCGGCGCACCGGCGTCGCAGCCCAGGCCGATCCGCTGATCGATCCATCGTCGACCTCTCGGGTTTGGGACGGCCGGAGTGGGCGGCCGTTCCGAACCCCTGTCTCCCGGTAAGGCTTCATGCGCACCCAGCAGACGATCCGCCGCCCAGTCTCCGTCGCCGGCACCGGCTACTGGAGCGGTCGTGCAGTGCGGGTCGAATTTCTGCCCGCGCCGGCGGGCACTGGAGTGGTCTTTTTGCGCACCGACGGCGATGTGCCGGTGCGGATTCCGGCGTCCGTCGAGCATCGCGTCGATGCCATCGCCCGTACCACCCTGGCCTCGGCCGGAGTGCAGGTGCAGATGGTGGAGCATGCGCTCAGCGCGCTGGCCGGACTGGGTGTTGATTGCTGCGTTGTGCGGGTCGATGCCGAGGAGATGCCGGGCCTTGACGGCTCGTCGCGGGCATTTGTCGCAGCTCTCACCGAGGCTGGGCTCGAGCCGCTCGGAGCCCCGCTCGAGCCGCTGGTCGTCGCCGCGGCATGTCGAGTTGGCGACGACACATCGTGGGTCGAAGCCGTGCCTCCCCGCTTCGCCGGTCTGTCGGTCGAGTACGACCTCGATTACGGCGACGGCCCCATCGGCAGGCAGTCGTTCGCTCTGCGGGTCACTCCGGAAAACTATCGCGACGAACTCGCTGCGGCGCGGACGTTTATCTCGCTCGAGGAGGCTGCGCGGCTGCGGGGGGCTGGTCTCGCCCTGAGCGTAGCGTGCCGCGACCTGCTCGTGTTCGACGCGCATGGTCTGGTCGACAACGTTCTGCGGTGGCCCGACGAGTGCGTGCGGCACAAGGTGCTTGATCTGGTCGGAGATCTGGCGCTCGTCGGCCGGCCGGTGCATGCCCACCTGCGGGCAAGCCGCAGTGGTCATCGTCTCAATGGAGCCCTGGCGTCGCTGCTGGTGGCAGGGCAGAGGAGGCGGGCCTCGGCCTGATGCGGATGCACGATCGCGATCCCTGGGCCGACGCGGAGCCGGTGGCCGGTGCGGTGGGCCGCCCCGCCGACATCCATCCCACCGCGGTGGTCGAGGAGGGGGCGACGATCGCCGCCGACGTGCGAGTCGGGCCGTATTGCGTCATCTCCGGGCAGGCCGTGATCGGTCGCGGCACGGTGCTTGCGAATCACGTTACGGTCTCGGGCAGCGTGCGGATCGGCGAGCGAAACCGGATCTTCGCCAACTGCGTGATCGGCGGCGAGCCGCAGGATGTGAGTTACCGCGGCACTGACACGCGCGTGGAGATTGGCGACGACAACGTGATCCGCGAGGGCGTGACGATCAATCGGGCGAGCGAGAAGGAAGACGGGCTGACCGCGATCGGCAGCTCCAACTTCCTGATGGCCGCCTGCCACGTCGCCCACGACTGTCGGATCGGCGACCACGTGATCCTCGCCAATGGCACGCTCCTCGGCGGCCATGTCCGCGTGCACTCGCGGGCATCGCTCTCCGGCATCGTCGCGGTGCATCACTGGGCGACCATCGGCGGCTGGTCGTTCGTCGCGGGGTTGTCCCGCGTGCTGCACGATGTGCCGCCGTTCATGCTCTGCGAGGGCCTGCCGGCGCGGCCACGGTGTATCAATGTCGTAGCACTCAAGCGCGGTGGATTCCCGCAGCCTGCCATCGAGGCGATCTCGGAGGCCTACCGGCTGCTCTATCGCGCGAAGGTCAGCGTCGAGTCGGCGCGAGAGATTCTACGGTCGCAGGGGATGCTGCAGCCGCACGTGGTTGAACTTCTCGATTTCCTGGATCAGCAGCAGCAGGGTCGTCACGGACGGGCCCGCGAGCGAAGGAGGGCGGCATGAGACGAACAAGAGTTGCGGTGATCGGCTGTGGGCATCTGGGCGTGATCCATGCGCGGCTGCTGGCGGCCCGCGAGGACGTGGAACTGGTCGCCGTGGTCGATCCGCTCGCCGAGTCGCGCGACCGCGTCGCCGCCGCGCACGGCTGCCGGGCCGTCGCCGAGCCGCTCGATTTGGTCGGTCAGGTCGAAGCCGCTGTGGTCGCTGCTCCCACGGGCCTGCACGCCGGCGTGTCGGTGCCGCTGCTCGAGGCGGGAATCGATCTGCTCGTCGAAAAACCGATCGCCGCTACCGTCGAAGACGCCCGGGCAATTGTGATTGCCGCCCGGCGCTGTGGCCGGACCGTCGCTGTGGGGCATGTCGAGCGGTTCAATCCCGCCTGGCAGGCCGCCGTGGCCCGGATCGGCACGCCCACGGTCGTGGAGGCGGTGCGGACGGCACCCTTCACCTTCCGCTCCCTCGACGTCGGTGTGATTCACGACCTGATGATTCACGACATCGACCTCGTCCTGTCGCTCGAACCCGGTCGGCTCGAGCGGGTCGAGGCACAGGGGATCGTGGCGACCGGAGGATTCGAGGACGCGGCGCGGGCCCGGCTCGTGTTCTCGTCGGGACTGGTCGCCGATCTGTCCGCCTCCCGGATCAGCCCGACGGCGCAGCGGACACTCTCGCTCTGGTCGGCCGAGGCCATCGTCACGGTCGACCTGACCGCGAAGACCGTGCAGTCGCTGACGCCGTCGATCGCCGTCCGAACTGGCGAATTCGTCGCCGCGAACGTGCCCGTCGACCAGCGCGGCGGTATGAAGGATCGGTTTTTCTCCGACGTGCTCCCGCTCGCGACGGTCACGGTGGCCGACGCCAACGCGATCGCTGCCGAACACGATGACTTTCTGGCGGCGCTTCGTGAGCGGCGGCAGCCGATGGTCACCGCCGCGGCCGGCGCCACGGCGGTCGAGATCGCGGCCCACGTGATCGACACACTTGCGTGCATCGCCTTCGGCCGCGGCCGTTCGCTGGCGGGCTTTCGGACTCCTACAGTTCCCATGTTTCCCCGACGCAAGACCGGCTAGAGCGCATCTACCGTTGGTGGAGCAGCGAGATGGCACCTTGGAGAAGGGAGGCAAGGGGGTCGGCGAACGCTCGAGGAGCGCCTGAGCCGCCGCGGCCCTCAGCGACGAGACTTTTGCCGCCCCCGAGCCGGCGTTCCACCAAAATCCAATGCGCTCTAGCCGTCATATCCGCGCCTGGCGTCACGATCCGCAAGATCGAGGCTGCACGCGGCGCGGCTGGCTGCCGATACCACATTGGAGGCGGCTGGAGCTGCCGCTTACGTGGGCTGTTTTCCGAGACCAATCCATGCCGCGCATCCACCTGATTTCGCTTACCACCCTTCTCGCACTCGTGCTCTCTGCCGCTGCGTGGGCGGAGCAGCCGGTGCTGTTCGACGGCTTCGGCCTCGACAACTTCGAGGGGAGCGGGTCGATCGCGGCCGAACTCCGGCGGATCGAAGCGGAAATCCAGCGCGAACAGCTGGTCCGGATGCCCGAAGTCGCTGTGGCGATGCAGGGGCCCGTCGGCCGGAATGCCCCGCCCGCGCCGCTGTCGGCCGAACTCCGCAGCCACGTCGCCCGCTTCGACGTGGCTGCCGGCCTGGTGGCTGACTCGGAGATGGTGGCGGATGGGCCGGCCCGCTGGACAGGCCGAATCGGCCTCGCGAGCGAGCACGCCGCCGGCGGTGAGTCGGTCGAGCTCCGCACCATCATCGGCAACAACGCGGAGTGGGGCCTCGTCGGCGTGGAGCTTGGCCCTCGAGTGGAACGCCGGCTCCGCAAGGGGGCGACTTTCTTCATCGATGGGAAGGCGGAGGCGCGGGCGATGCGGTCGGCGGAAACCGGCTGGTGGTCGCTGCCGGGAACATCGACGGACGGCAGTTCGATGGTGGGCGTGATGGCCCGCACCGGACTGGTTCACTGATGCCCGCGGGTCAGGCCAGATCGCGGTCCTGAAACAGAACGAGCGCCACGAGGATGGCGACCGTCGAGTAGAGCGCCGCGTAGATCGCGGCCCAGCCGAGGTAGACCCAGGGCACGGGTGTGCCACCGACCACCGCCGCCTCGATCGTGAAATGATCGAGCACGGGCAGCAGCGTGGCCAGGAGTTTGCCCACGAACCTCACGATCGCGAACTTGCCGACGCTCGACTGCACGATCAGCGGCACGAGATGGCCGAGGGCATAGACCGTAAAGCAGATCACGAGGTTCGGCACCATGCCGAGCCGCGTCGAGACCGCGAGGCTGATGGCGGCCATCAGGATCGTCTCGAGCAGCGCGAGGACCAGCCCCGGCACGACGGTGATCATCTCGTCGGCGCATTCCCGCCACAGCGGGTCGGTCTTGGCCGCTTCGCGGGCGTCGTACACGACCTTGAGGCTCGTTGTCGCGAGCAGGACTCCGCCGAGGATGACGAAGACGAGCGTGGCCACGAGCGCGAGGCCGGCAAACTTGCCGAGCACGAACTGCCAGCGGCTGAGGGGCTTGGAGAGGACCGTCAGGGCGGTGCGGCCCTCAATCTCGTCGGCCACAGTCACGCTGGCCGTCCAGACGACGACCAAGAGCGCGAGCACCTTGATGAGTGTCAGGCCGCTGTCCTTGAGCATCTTCACGTCCTCGCCGAACGTGTTGTAAGGAATCACGATGAAGGTGAAGAGCAGGGCGATGCCTGCGATGATCGCCACCGCGAACACCGGCTGGCCGATCGCGTCTTTTGTCGTGGCCGAGGCGATGGCTGAGATCCGCTGAGCACCGAGCCGGAAAAGGGTGTAGCAGGCGACGAGACTCGAGAGCACGGCGAACGTCCAAGGCAGCACGCCCGACTGCGGGTTCTCGGCCGCGAGTTGCCAGCCGATCGAGAGGCGGGCCGGCGTGGCCCCTTCGTTACGGGCCTCGAGCTTGGCACGCTGGCCGAGGAATGGATTGGTGGCGCCCTCGGTCCGCGTCCACGACCACGGCTTTCCCGGGGAGAGCGGGATCTCCGCGTCCTTGACGAGTGCGAAACCCTCGACGGGCTGCTGCGTGCGGATGATGAGCGGGACGTCGCTCTCCAGTTGCAAAGCGGCAAGCTCCTGCGGCCGGACGTCGAGCGGGATCTCCTCCGCCGTGGTGCCCGGCTGCACAATGACGCTCTGTTGAAAAGCGTTCGCCGCCGTCATGCGGGCGAGCGACCGGAAGATCTGGTCAAGCGGCACGAGCGGCGTGAACGCGAGGGCCACTGCAGAATAGGTGAGCAGCAGCCAGGCGAATGGGCCGAGAAACCCGTCACCGAGGCTTGCCCGCGCCTCGGATGCCAGCCGCGGCGACACGCCCTGGAGCAACTGGTATGCGACGAGCGACGCCAGGAGCGTGGCCGCGGCACCAGCGCCGATCAGCCAAATGGGTGGCAGGGCGATCATCCAGCGATTGGCATCAGCGAACAGCGGGATCATAACGGCACCCGGGGGGAGGGAAGCAGGGATTATGGCCTGTCGTGCGGCCGGGAGGAAGCGCGAGCCCGCGGAGTCAGTTGCCGCTACCCGATCCGGCGACCACGCTCGCTGCTGGGCCGTCGAGGGGCCAGGTCGAGAGGACGCGACGGATGTCGTCGAGCGAGAGCGATTCGACGATTCGAAGATTATCGGCGACGGAGCGGTAACTGCCCAGATGCGACCACTCGAGGCCTACGTCAAAGAGCCTCCGCCGCGGCTTCTCACCGGAGAGCACGACGCGGCTGGCGAGCTTGTTGCGCGCCCGCTCAAACTCGGCCTGCTCGATGCCGCCGCCCGCGGCGGCCTCGTAGATCTCGACGATCCGTGTCAGCAGTTCGTCGACGTCGGCCGCGTCGCAGGAGAGTTGCGTGACGAACAGGCCAGCGTCGAGATAGTCCTGGTGGATGCACGCTGCCTGTTCGGCCTCGCCGGTGTCGATCAGCGCCCAGTAGAGCCGGCTGCCCGATGCGTCGCCGAGCAGGATGGAGAGCAGCCGGGCCGCATGGCGGTCGGAGTGGTGCTCACCGGGGCCGGCGACCATGCGGACGGCGTAGTCGAGTGCGGCGGTCGGTCGCACGATCCGCTCGGTCGTGGAGACCGCCGGCTGCCGCGGTGGGTCGGGAACCAGTCGCAATGGTGCGGGGGTCGGGGCCCACTCACCGCAGAGCCGCCGGGCCGACTCCACCAGGGCCGCGAAGTCGACGGCGCCGCTCGCCGCCAGCACGATCGTGCCCGGCGCGTAGCGGCGGCGGTGGTAATCGCGCATCGCGGCCACCGTCAGCGCCTCGATCGAGTCGACCGTGCCGAGCACGCTGCGGGCGAGGGGGTGGCTGCCGAAAAAGGCTGCGCGGCACCGGTCGTCGGCGCCGAACGGCGGCTGGTCGTCGTACATCCGGATCTCTTCCAGAATGACGAGCTTCTCGGTGTCGAAATCGGCGTCGCGGAGCGCGGGCCGCATCATCCTCGCGAGCAGGTCGACCGCCTCGTGCTGCTGGTCGGGGAGCACCGTCGCGTAATAGACGGTGTCTTCCTCGCTGGTGAACGCGTTGATGCTCGCGCCCATCCGGTCGAAGCGGGCGTTGATGTCATCGCCCGAAAACTCGGGCGTGCCCTTGAAGACCATGTGTTCGAGGAAGTGGCTCGCGCCCCAGATTTCGTTCGACTCATCCCGCGAGCCCGTCTTGACGAAGAAGCCGATGCTCGTCGACAAGGCCGACCCGGACGTCTCGGCGATCACGTCGAGCCCGTTCGGGAGCCGCTCATGCAGAAATGGCACGGGACACCTCCAGGGGCTCGCGGCCCAGCGACACGACCGACAGGTCGCGGGGGGGCTGTGCGGCCAGCCACGACTCGACCGCCGGCACGCTGAGCCGGTCGTACCGCTCGAGGTCTTGGGCGAGCGTGCGGATCGTGCCGAGGTGATACCACTGCCTGGCAATCGCGCCGGCGCGGGCACCGCTCGATTCCTGCTGCAACACCAGTCCGCTCTTGGCTCGCGCCCTGACGCGGTCGAGCTCCTCCGCGGTGATCGTGCCGGGCAGGCGTTCGATTTCGGCGAGCATCACGTCGAGCGTCTCCTGGGCCCGCTCGGCCGACGTGCCCGAATAGCAGAGGGCGTTGGCGAAATCGCGATGGGTCTGATATCCCGCCGAGACGCTGTAGCAGAGACCGCGGCGCTCGCGAACCTCCGTGAAGAGTCGCGAACTCATGCCGCCGCCTAGGATCGAGAGCGCGGCCGTGGCCTCGTGGGAGGCGTCGTCGCGATACGGCGGCACCGACCAGCCCAGCGCGATGTGCGTCTGCTGGGAGTCGTGGTGGACATGCGCAATGAGCGGCCCCCTCGGCCCCGCGGCGACTGGAGCGGCGGTGCCCGGCGGCCAGTCGCCAAACAGCCCCTCGATGCGGCTCACGAAATCGTTCCAGTCGATTCGGCCCGCGATCGAGATGATCATGCCCCGCGGCTGGACATGACGGGCGATGAACGTCCGCACATGGCCGACGTCGATCCCCTCCACGTCGGCCGTGATGCCCTCCGTGGGCATGCCCCACGGCGCCGGGCAGTGGATTCGCCGCAGCATCGCGACCGTGCGGTGCGTCGGATCGTCCTCGATGCCCGCGAGGTTTTGCAGGATCATCTGCTGCGCACCGGAAAACTCTTCCTCGGGCAGCCGTGGCCGGCGGAGCACGTCGGCGTAAATCGGGAGAACCTCGGGCAAGTGCCGCGCGACCATGGCACCCGAGAAGCTCATGTGCGTCGTCGACACACCCTGCGACCAGAGCACGCCCGCCGACTCGAGATCTTCGACGACCCGCCGGCTGTCGCGGTCTCCCGCGCCTCGGAGACACATCTCGCCTGCCAGCGTGGCCAGGCCGCACTGCCCCAGCGGGTCGTGCACCGCACCGGCCGGGCAGTGGAAGGCGATGGCGACCGACTCGAGGTCGGGCAGTAGTTCGCCGACGAGGGTAATGCCGTTGTCGAGCGTCGCCGAATGGAGCGTCTGCTTCAAACTGTTCGCCTAAGGGAAACTTTGCGGAAAACTGGCCGGTCGGCACCAACCGGCAGGCTAGGCGACCACGCCAGTGGCGGCTTCGTCCACTACTTTGTACACGGTTCGCGTCCGCCGGAAACCCAGCCGCTGGTAGAGCCGCACGGCCCGGGAGTTATCTGCCGTAACCTCCAGCGATACGCGATCGATGCGGTGCATCCGGAAGCCGGCCAGTGCCCGCTCGATGAGGCAAGTGCCTATTTTGAGGCCGCGGTGGCCGGGCACGATGCCGATATTTTGAATCATGCCGAGGCCGCCCCGCTCGGCGATGCCCTGGATCGTGCCGCACCACTGGAGCGACTCAGGCGTGGAACCGTGGGCGACGAGCCAGGTGGCATTCGGCAGGAAACCCGACTTGTTGCGGATCTCCCGCATCAGTCGCCGGCAGCCCTCGAGGTTGCCCAGGCAGGGGAAGACCAACGCGTCGATCTCGTCGCGAAACGACCGAAACTTCGTGCGGGCGTGGATGTCGAGCACGGCCTCGTTCCAGGGCACAAACCGATACCCCGGGGGCAGGGCAGCCGCCAGCCGGGGCGCCGAGCCGTCCACCTCCATGCGGAACCGCTTGAAATAGGTCGAATCCATGATCGATTGCTCGGCGGAGTCGGCAGGCCGAAGGGCTTCGTGCGAAGGCCCTTTTCCTGGCCGCCGTCCGACGATAAGTGTGCCACGCAAAACGGTCAACGCGCCGGTGAACCAGATTTTTCGCGGAGGCCGGCAGGGCGGCGGCGTTGTGTCGGCCCAGCGCCGCCGGATATGATTGCGAAGCCTTCAAAATGTTGTGTGATTCCCTACAAATCGGCCGCCTGTTTCGGTTTGCGCGCCGTGCCGTCGCGTGCGTGGTGGCGGTCCTGCCGACTGTAGGCTGCGGGCTTTCCGGGGAAGCACCGGCCCCCCGACGCTTCGACGAGGCCGCAGGCCCCCGGGTCTTGGCGACAACCACGGTCGTGGCTGATCTCGTGCGGCAGGTGGGCGGGGATCGGGTGACCGTGAGTTGCCTGATGGCGCCCGGCATCGACCCGCATTCCTACAAACCGACCCCGCGGGATGCCGACCAGTTGGCCTCGGCCGATCTGGTGGTGGCGTCGGGGCTGCATCTCGAGGGCCGGCTCGCGGCGACACTCGAACGGCTCGGCCGCAACAAGCCCGTTGTCGCGGTCGCCGACCATCTGCCCGCCGAGAGGCTGATCGCGGTCGGTGGCGGTCTCCACGATCCTCACGTCTGGTTCGACCCGCAACTCTGGATGCTCTGCGCGCCGGTCGTCGCCGACGCCCTGGCGAAGGTCGATCCGACCGCGGCCGATGCCTATCGCTCGCGGGCCCGGGAGTATGCCGGGCGGCTCGCAACGCTCGACGAGCGGCTCCGCGGAGAGATCGAGGCGATTCCCGCGGACCAACGAGTGCTGGTCACGGCGCACGACGCCTTCCGCTATTTCGGTCGGGCCTATGCGATCGAGGTGGTGGGCGTGCAGGGCACGAGCACCGAGAGTGAGGCGGGGCTCGGCGACATCAACCGCCTCGTCGATCTGGTGGTGACCCGCGGCATTCCGGCGGTCTTCGTGGAGACGAGCGTGTCGGATCGCAACGTGGCCGCGCTCCGGGAAGGGGCTCGGGCGCGTGGCCATGAGGTCGCGCTCGGCGGGCGGCTGTATTCGGATTCGCTCGGTGGGCCGGGCAGCGACGCCGAGACGCTCGAAGCCACGCTCGCCGCCAACGTCGCTGCGATCGTCGCAGGGTTGAAGGGAGTGGCGTCACGATGAGCCACGCCGGTGCCGATCGCGGGCAGGAAACGCCTCCCGCTGGCGGCCCGCCACTCGTCGAGTTTCATGACGTGACGGTGGCCTACGGCCGCCGCCCGGTGATCTGGAATGTCGATCTCGAAATCGACGTGGCCTGCCTGTTCGGAATCATCGGTCCCAACGGCGCCGGCAAGAGCACGCTCCTCAAGGCGGCGCTGGGGCTGGTGCCGATGGTCGGCGGGTCGGTGCGGTTCTTCGGCAGGCCGCTGCGCGAGGTGCGTTCGCGGGTCGGATACGTGCCGCAGCGAGAAACGGTCGACTGGGATTTTCCGGTCAACGTCATGGACGTCGTGCTGATGGGCACGTACGGGCGGCTCGGCTGGTTTCGCCGTCCCGGCATCCGCGAGCGACAACTCGCCCGCGACAGCCTCGACCGCGTGGGGCTCGCCGATCTTGCGGGCCGCCAGATCGGCCGGCTCTCTGGAGGTCAGCAGCAGCGGGTGTTTCTCGCGCGGGCCCTCGCCCAGCAGGCCGACGTCTATCTGCTCGACGAGCCGATGGCGGGCGTCGACATGCGGTCGCAGGAGCAGATCTTCCGCGTGCTGGCGGAACTGAAGGCGGAGGGCCGACTGGTGGTTGTCGTGCATCACGACCTGCGGACAGCCGCCGAATGGTTCGACCGGGTCGCGCTCGTCGACATGCGGCTGGTGGCGGCCGGGCCGACCGCGGCTGTGCTCACGCCCGAGAACCTGCAGCGGACCTACGCCGGCCACATTGATGTGCTCGAGGAACTCGGTCGTGCCGTGGCCACCCGGGGCCGTACGCCATGACATTCGCCGGCCTGCCCTACAACACGCTGGTCGTTGCCGTCGGCGTGGCAGCCGTCGGCTTCGCGGCGGGCGTGGTGGGCAGCCTGTGCGTGCTCCGCAAGCGGTCGCTGGTGGGAGATGCGGCCGCCCATGCGACGCTCGTGGGCGTGGCCGGGGCCTTTCTTGCCACGGGCCGGCGCGACCTGGCCACGCTACTCGTGGGCGCCCTCGCCGCCGCGGTCGCGGGGCTCGCCGCACTCTTGCTCGTACGGCGGTTCACACGCACGCGTGACGACGCGGCGACGGCGATCGTGATCGGTGTGTCGTTTGGTCTGGGCATCGCCCTTATCTCCGGCCTGCCGGGCTGGGGCTATGCCGACAGCGCGGGCCTCGAACAGTTTCTGCTCGGGCACACCGCCGCGCTGACGGCCGCCGACGCGGTGCTGCTCACGGGCGTGGCTTGTTTCGCCACCATCGTCGTCTCACTGCTTTTCAAGGAGGCCACGCTGGTCGCCTTCGACGCGGCCTTCGCGGCCGCGACCGGCTGGCCTGTGCTCGTGATCGACGCCGTGATCGTGGGCCTGGTCGCGGTGATGGTGGTGGCCGGTCTGCCGGCGGTCGGGGCAGTCTTGGTGACGGCGCTGGTGGTGATTCCGCCAGTCGCCGCGCGGGCCTGGACCGACCGCATGGGCACGATGCTTCTGCTCGCCGGAATGATGGGCCTCGTCGCGGCCGTCGTGGGCGTGGTGGTGAGCGCTGCCTGGCCCGGGCTGGCGACGGGGCCGCTGGTGGTGCTCGCGGCCGCGGCAATCTTCGGCATCTCGTTTGTCGCTGCGCCCGAGCGGGGCTGGATCGCGCGACGGCTCCGCAGCGTCGCCAAACACGCCTGACACCGGAGGGTCTGCGATGCTCTTCGGCGACGCGACGTTCTTCGGTGGTGATCCCGCTATCCACGGTTGGGCGATGGCGACTGCCGCGGTCGTGGCGGCCTCGTGTGCCTTGGTGGGCACGCTCCTCGTCGTGCGTCGGATGAGCCTGCTCGGCGACGCGATCGGCCATGCCGTGCTGCCGGGCATCGCGATCGCCGTGCTCGCCGGAGGCCGGCCGGGCGGACTGCTTGTGTTCGTCGGGGCCGTGGCGGCGGCGCTCCTCACCGTCTGGCTTATTCAGGGTCTGCGTGCGGCGGGCGGTTTGGAGGAGGATGCCGGCGCGGGCGTGGTCTTCACCACGCTGTTTGCGATCGGCGTCGTGATCGTCTCGGCTGCACCCGCGGGCACCCACATCGATCCGGCGTGTATCCTGGCCGGTGATCTGACATTCATTCCCTTCGACACGGTTGCGGTCGCGGGCTTCGCCGTACCGCGGGCTTTCGTGGCCGGCACGTTCGCCTTCATCGTGCTCGTCGCTTCTGCCGTGGCGACCTGGAAACTCCAGGTCTTCACCGCGTTTGATTCGGCGGCGGCCCGGGCCGCGGGTGTGCCGGTGGCCGCGGTCACCGCTGGGCTGCTGGCGGCGACCGCCGTGGCCACGGTGGCGAGTTTCGACGTGGTGGGGGCCGTGCTCGTCGTCGCCCTGCTCGTCGTGCCCGCGGCGGCGGCTGAACTGCTCGCGCATCGGCTGCATGTGATGGCGCTGGTGGCGATGATCCTCGGCGTCGTCGGCGCCTGCGTCGGCTATCTCGCCGCCTGGCACTTCAACACCAACGCCGCCGGCATGATTGCCGTGGTGCTCGGACTCGAATACATCGCGGCCGCCATCTTCGCGCCCGACGATGGTGTTTTCGCGCGGGCCATCGGTCGAGTGCGACTGGCGTGGCGGGTGGCCCGCGAAGACCGGCTCGCCGGCGTGTGGCGTGAGGAGGAGGCGGCGGCGCGTGGCAGGCCAACCGGGGCCACACCGACGCTGCTGGAGCGGTGCGCCGCGGAATGGCTGCGGATCGACGGCAGCCTCGTTCGCGACGGTGGCACGTGGCGGCTCTCCCCTCGGGGGCGACGCGACGCGGAGACGGTCGTGCGGTCGCACCGCCTCTGGGAAGCGTGGCTGGGCCGGCATGCCGACTTGCCCCTCGATCACCTGCATCCGCCCGCTGAATGGGTAGAGCATCATCTCGGGGCCGCCATGCGCCGCCGGATTGAGGTGGAGACAGGCTGGCGTCAGAGCGACCCGCACGGCCGCGAGATTCCGCCGGAGTCCTCGTCGCAGAGTTGATGGGCGGCTGTGACTCCCTCAAGAAGCCCCAAGCGCGAGCGCGGGGAATACGGGTCGCATCGATGCGGTGGCGGATTGGTTCGCCGGGGGTGGCATGCTCGCCGCCGGGGGATTTTGCTACGGGATGCTCACCTGGCCGACGCTGCGTCGCTCGTGAGTCGCAAACATTCCCCGGCGTCTGCGCGTGCCACCCCCGGC
>JBBDNW010000112.1:0-4179 GCA_040877375.1 Pirellulales bacterium
GAAGCAGCCAGCGTGTTCGCGATCTCGACCGCATCGGGGGTCTCGAAGCCAGTGAGACCGCGGAGCGACAGTTTCGGGCCGGCGTACTTCGCCAACGCCGCGGCGGTGTCGGCATCGATCTCGGTCGGCCGTCGAGCTCGAGGTTTCCCTGGAAGGCCGCCAGCCCCCGGGCACTCCCGGCGTCGAGGCTCGTCAGGCCCTCCAGCCGGAGGGTTGGGCCCAGCTTCCCACCTTGAAGCGCTGCCAGCCCTTTCGCCGCCTCGGGAGCGAGGTCTGTCAGGCCGCACAGCCACAGACTGGTGCAGGTGCATGTGCCCAGGGCCGCCGCGGCCTCGTCCGAGAGCTCGGTCAGCCGGGTCGCCCTGTTGTGCCGACAAATACCCCACCGCCGCCCAGGTCGGTAAGCGCACCGCTCGATCAGGCAATCACGGCAGCTGTTGCCTAGTTCGATCGCATAGCGGCCGACATGCCTTACCGCGCAGCCTTCAAACGTGACGCTTCGGGCCGCGACGCCCACGATCGCCGCGCTGACGTTCACTTCAGCCTGCGGATATGACTGGCCTTCTGGTGGGATGAACGTGTCCTTCCGGCAAGTCTGTGATTTCTGAGACGTGACGGATGAAGCTGGGGGCTCGGGGCGGCTCAGAGCACATCGAGCCCGCCATCGCCGTATCGTTCGGCGGCCTCGAGCCGACCACAGATATCGAAGAGCTCATTCCGGAGCCTGCCCGGCTTCATGCGGTTGATGGAGTAGCAGAGGTTGCCGATGAGCTGTTCGAGTTCGAACCGAACGATCGGCACGACCTCGATCTCCTTGCTCTTGGAACGGGTCTGCAACTCGCGTTGAATCTTCTCGAACGGATACCCGTAGCGAAGCAGCAGCGATCGTTCCCTGGGCATGAGCGTCATCTCGATCACGTTGCGAGGCATGAATGGATGTCCTTCCGTGGTGACCTCCCCAGCCCCGATCCACCGCGCAGCCGCTTGAGTCAGCCGGCATCCGCTGCGCCGGTGAGCCGCTCAGCATAGTTCCAGGGCATCCAATCTCCAGGAGCAATCGCGACTGCACTTGCATGCCGCTGAAGCGCGGTCAGATACTCAAAAGGATTGCCATCGTTCAACTCGCAGGTGTGGATGAGGCTCAGATACAAGTCGCCCACGGCCGCACCATGCCGAGTCTTGAAGAACAGGGCATTCTTGCGGTGCAAGATCACCTTCTTCAGAGCCCATTCACAGATGTTGTTGTCCAAGGGCGCGCCAGCCACGCGAAGGAACAGCGTCAGCTTCTCCCAGTGTTTGCGGAGGTAGTTGATTGCCGTGCCGAGTCCGGAGTTCGGCTCCA
This sequence comes from Pirellulales bacterium, assembly GCA_040877375.1. Lineage (GTDB taxonomy): Bacteria > Planctomycetota > Planctomycetia > Pirellulales > UBA1268 > QWPN01. The sequence continues at coordinate 1,343 of JBBDNW010000112.1, forward strand.
CCAGCTTCCGCTCACTCTGCCGCTTCAGCCACTCTCGAAGACTCTCCATCGTGGGGCCGCTGTGCTGCTGATGGAAACGCAGCCGTTCCTCGGCGGTCTGGTTTTGCTCGCGTGCCAGCTGGTGGTTGTGATAGGCGACCTGGAGCGACTCTAAGACATGCCGACACTCCACCGGAAAATGTTCGTTGACATCGACGAACTGCCGCCGCGCATGCGCCATGCAGTTGGCGACGATCGTTTGCAGGTCGGGTGGTCGATTGCGACTCAAGGCATCGCACATCTGGATCGGCGGCGGCAAGTCGGTCGCGCGACGCATCAAGACATCCCGAAGATTCTCACCGGCATGCTGACGGCCGCTGAAGAAGAGCGCGATCCGTTGCCCGTCGCGCGTCGCCACCACACCAGTCGTGAACATACCCATGCGATCAGATTCCTCCGCGACCGGCGCGGCTTTCGCTCGCTCACCCATGAGCTCCAGAATCTTGACTGTTGTGTCGTCGTTGTGAAGCACATCGCCTTGGGCCGCCTCGCGAATGAGCTCCTCATATGCCGGAAGAATCTGCGGATATGTCTCGGCCACGATGTCCCACTGTGTCGAGGACGGCAGTGGCATGCCTAGGTTCTCTTGCAAGCCGGCCAGACGATTGAATGGCAGGCCGTTGCCGTACTTGAGCAGGGCGATCATGCTCGCCACGGTGGGATCGTACTTATCCAAGCCTGCCGCTTCCGGCAGCTTCGCCGTGAACACCTCGCCGCACAGCCCGCACCGGAGCTTTTCGAGCTCATAGATCGTCACCTGCACCGGTGGCTGGCCGGTGAAGCGAAGCATGATGCCGCCTTGGGGCTGACCGTAGAGCGTTCCCCGTTCACAGGATGGACAAGGATCGCCAACAACAAGAACCTCGTGCGGCACACGGACACGCGTCGCGCCGGGATAATCATTGGCGCCGTTACGGCCATGCCCCTTCGGTTTTGAAGTAGCCTTCTTGGTGTCCCCACCGCTGGACTCGCCTGGCGAACCGGACTCGTTCTCGCTGTCTGTCGAGAGTGACTCGCCGTGACGGCCCGTCACTGCCGCCGTCTTCTCCGTCTCGGCTCCAAAGAGCAACTTCCGCAGACGAGCAATCGTCGTGCTCTTCTGGTCGATCAACTGCGTCACATACAGATACGACTCGAGCGCCGCGCGAAGTGTCTTGATGTCCTCCGTGGGCAGTTGGCACGACTCCAACCGGCACAGCAGCGCATCCAACTGCTCGGAATCCAGCTCGACGATTTCAGGGGCGCTGCGCGACGTCATGAAAGAACGACGTACCCCGCCACGGCCAATCGACGCAAGATCACCTGGCAAGCGCCAAGTGACCAACGACTACCCGCCGACGGATCTCCACGCAGGTGCCGCCTTGGTGGCCGACGGGTCACCGGCCGACAAGAGCACCTGGAGCTGATGAGCGGCCAGCGACTGGGCACACTGGCCCGCAGCGTGTGGCCACCAGCGAAAGCGGCCCTCGCTCAGTCGCTTCTGACAGAGCCAATACCCTTGGCCGTCGTACACCAACACCTTTATCGCCGTGGCCCGCCGATTGCGAAAGGCGAACACCGCGCCGCCGAGCGGATCTTCGCCCAGCGACTGCTTGCAGAGGTGTACCAGGCCGTCGATCCCCTTGCGAAAATCGACTGGTTCAATTGCCACCAAAAGCCGCATCTGAGGCGTGATCTGCAGCATCACCGGGCATCCCAGAAGCTGCGGCCAAGAGCAACTAGGTCGGGAACATGGCCCGCAGGGAGCTGGACGCGAAGCGATGAACCCAGACAATCGGAGAACTCGATCACGCAAGGGCCGATGGATGACAGCGAGCCAGGGGTCAACTCGACAAAGGCGGGCGGCGGGCTCAAATCCCCTGCGTCACCGACGGGCGACGGCCGCTCCGCGAGCCGATTCTTCAGCGAGTAATAGTCCAGCTTCAAAGCAGCGGCCGTGCGGGCCACCCCATGTCGGCAAGCCACGTTCACCGCCAGCTTCCACAGCCCGTCGGGAATCCGCGATCCCGAGACGCGACCTTGGCGCCACTGCTCGAATCGCGCGACAGCCCCCGACAAATCTACTGCCGGTGCTCGTTGCTTCCGTCCAGGCATGGCTCGACCTCGCTTGTGATCCGAAGGCTTCGGTCACGCTAGCAGGTCGAGCTTCCCAATCCACGCACGCTTGCCGGAAGGACACAGACGGGGGCGGTGGGCGCGTAGACTGCCGCCACGTTGCCGCGGCGGTCGTAGAACATGTCGGTCGTGAGCCGGGGTGTGCCGAGTGCGCCCGTGGTCTGATCGACGAACAGCTCCTGTGTGCGGAACACGCGGTCCTGGGCGTCGTAGAACGAGACCTGCGAGCTGCGGAGCAGGCTGGCGGCCGGCTTGTCGGGCACGCCGTCGGTGTTCGCGTCGATCACCCAGATGCCGTCGCCGTCGTATACGCTCCGGCCCGTCACGCGGCCGAGGTTGTCGTAGTCGGTGAACGTGAGCGGACGGTTCACGGAGAGGGATTCCGTGGCGAGGCTGCCTGTAGCGCCAGACTTCGTGGCGACGAGGCGATTTCGCCAATCATACGCGTTCTGCGTGATCCGCGGGGCGGCGCCCCCGCCGGGGAAGAGCGTGGGTTTTGTGAGGTTGCCTTTGCCGACGCCGCCGTTGTCGTATTCGTTGGCGGTGACCTGCGCCATGTTGGAGGTGGCCGAGGCGTTGGACGGGGTCCACTTGAAGCCGTTGGTCGTCGAGTCGTCGGTGCCGACATACGTCGCCATCAGCCGGGCAAGGCCGTCGTACATGGAGATCGTGATCGTGCCGGC
>JBBDNW010000113.1:0-14834 GCA_040877375.1 Pirellulales bacterium
CCGCATTCCCCAAGCGTGCGCTTGGGGCTTCCTGACGGGAGGCGAGGGGTCGGCGAACGCTCTTAGGAGCCTTGGGCGTATCCTCGCCAGGAGCGTCGGGCCGCCGCGGCCCTCAGCAGCGGCGACTTTTGCCGCCCCCGAGCCGGCAATCCACGTAAGTTGGATGCGTTCGCGACAAACTGCGCGGCTTTTACCGGTCACGGTGATTTTGGCGGAAGTTCCGGATGTGCGGATACCGATACCAATTCCGGTCGCAAAGAGTCTGCTGCTCCCGAACGAGCGGCGGACCACGAAATCGGAGATCCGTCATGACCGTCTTCCGCGGCTCGAAGCACCAGATCACCCCCGCCGTTGCGGCCCTTCTCGGGCTGTGTGCGACCGTCGCAGGGGCGGCGGAGAGTCAGTTGAAGTGGACGCCCCATCGGAATGGGTCCGCCCAGGAGTCAGCCGAGCTGTCCCCGGCCGACGCGGACGCTTCCGGTCGGCCGGACCCGATCCCCGCACCGGCCTACGTCGCCGGCCCGGTGGCCTCGGCGGCACCCGCCGCCGTCGTACTTCCGGATGGCGTGCCCCGCAGCGCTCCGGCGGCTCGGCAGCCTGTCGCCAGGCGGCCCATGCCGCAGCGTCCGCGCAGTGCCCCCCCGCAGGCCGACTGGTCGACCACCAACCGCATCAGCGGCTCGTTGCAGCGGGCCTTCGATCCTGCCAATCCCAATGGTGTGTTCAGTGAAAACGCCATGCGGACTCCGCGGGGTGAGGCCAGCCGGCCGATCCTCGCTCCCGAGGGCCAGCAGGCCGTCGCCATGCAGCGGCGGGCCGAGAGCCGCGACACTGCCGTTGCCCGGAGTGAGCGACTCGGGGGCGGTCTGGCCCCGCGCTACGCCGCCACGCCCGGATCCCGGCCGCGGATCGACCGCATCGCGATGAACATCGACGGTATTCCGTCGGTGATGACGCAGCAGCCGCAGGTCGGTGCCCTCGACGACGCGGGCGTGCCGGGCCGTACCCCGACGGGCGCAGGTGCGCCGACGGCATCGGCCGCCCCGAACACCAGCGAGCGGCTGCCCATGCCGAGCGCCGGAGCCCCCTCGATCGCCGAGGAGAGCCCGATGAGCATTGAGTCGTTCGAGCCCGGCACGGGTGACATGGGCGACATGGGCATGGATCCGACGCTCACCATGGACGGCATGTCGACGGATGGCATGCCGATGGGCCAAGACGGAATGCCCATGATGTCGGGAGAGAACGACATGCTGATGGGCGAATACCCGGCCCAGTTACACGTTGAGTCGTTCTATGACGACCCCTACGCCTGCGAGGACGAGGATCCGTTCTGCCAACACAGCGGCCGCATCTGCGGCTGGCTGCGTCGGTTTGGCAAGCCCTATTACGGCTGGAGGTGGTATCGCGACTTCACGGCCAGCGCCGGCGTGACCTCCTTCACCAACGACACCAACCTAGGCGTCCACGGTAACTTCGGCACCAACGAATACCTCAACTTCGCGATGCCGTTCTGGAACGCCTTCGGCATCGGCTGGCAGCTCGGCTGGAGGGGCACGCAGACCAACTTCCAGCCGTCTGAGGTCGAGGTGGGCACGAACACGTTCACGAAGAACGCCCGCGATCAAAACTTCATCACCACCGGCTTCTTCACGCGGGCCTTCGAAGGCCGAGGTCTGCAGGGTGGAGCCGTCTATGACTACTTGAGCGATAGTTGGCTCGACAACTCCGACATCGCGCAGGTTCGCGGCGAGATTAGCTACGTCTGGGGATACCACGAGATCGGCTTCTGGGGCGCCGCCAACATCCTGGACCGGCAGGGTTCGCTCGGCAACCGTAACAGGGTGCAGGGCACGGCGAGCACCGTCGACCTCTACACCGGCTTCTACCGACTTCAGTTTGGCGACGCCAACGAACTCAAGGTCTGGGGCGGCGGCACCGGTGAGGGCGAGGGTATCGTCGGCGCTCTCCTGCGGGCTCCGCTGGCACGGTCGTTCGCCATGGAAGGCACGTTCACCTATCTCATCCCCGGCCAGACCCGTTCGATCGTGATCAACGATGCGGGAGTGACCAGCAACTTCTCGCCCGCTGCCTGGAACGTCGGCTTAAACCTCGTCTACTACCCGGCTGGCCGTTCGCGGCGTGGCCTGGCCAGCCCGTACCGGCCGCTCTTCGAGGTGGCCGACAACGGCAGCATGATCCGGGAGTTTAGCGTGACGCGGCCTTGATCCTGGGCCGCCCGGAAGCCGGTCGGACCGCCCGAAAAAAACGGGTGATCCGCCCGGTTCCCGGGCGGTGTCTGCCACGCTCCGAAGGATTCGTGTATTCTCCGCTTGAAGAGGGTGTTGCTGGATGGCTGCCTGCCGTCGCTGCCCCCACACCGCGATCGGAATCCACCATGTCGCCAACCGACCCACACGATCCTTGGGCCTCGCTCGCCGAATCACTCGGCGCCCTCCCTGCCAACGACGCGCCGCGTCCCCCGGTCGCCCGGCCTCAGCCGCCCGCGCCGAAACCGCGACAGGAGTCGCTCCAGCCCAAGCCCACGGCCACGACCGGTGATTGGGACAGCCTGGCCTCCGAACTCGGCGTTCCGGGCGGGGCTGCTCCACCCCCGCCGAGGCCTGCTGCCCGTCCGGCCGAACCGGCGCCACGCGTGCCTTCGACCCCTGAACAGGAGTTTGGCACAGAACGCCGGCGGGACGACGGCGGTAGCCGCGCCGAGCGTCCGCCCCGCCGATTCGACGAGGACCGCCGGCCACAGCGGGACGACCGCCCGCCACAACGTGATGACCGCCCGCCGCAGCGCGACGACCGCGCGCTGGAGCGTGACGACCGAGTCCTGCAGCGGGACGCCGCCGGGTCTGCCGGCGATGAGCCACGTGGCGAGGTGAAGAGCAGCACCGGCGAATCCCGCGATCGCGACGAAGACGGGGCCGGGGGCCGCAGGCGCCGCCGCGGCCGCCGCGGTGGCCGGGGGCGAGGTCGTCGTGACGACGATCGGCCGGTTTTCAGCGAAGGGGAAGCGGGGGCGGCACGCCCACGAGCGGCGGAGTCCTCCGAGTTGCCGCCACGCCGCGATGATCGGGACGACCGCGGCCCGCGGCGCGAGCCCGTCCGGCAGCGTGACGACGAGCCGCGGGGGCGGCGCGATGCTCAACTCGCTGCCGGCGACGAGAGCCGGACAGATGACCGCCGGATCGACGATCGTGATGACGAGGCCGTGGGCGACGAGCGTCGCGAAGCCGCCACCTCTGATCGGGGTGACACGGATCGGGGTGACAACGGCGACAGTGAATCGCGTCCGCGCCGCCGTCGGCGCCGGGGCCGGCGCACGGGGCGAAGCCGTTCATCGGATGCTGCGGCACCACGCGGCGATGCGGCGGCTACCGACCGCCCACCCCGCGACGTAGCCCCGCGCGGTGACGCACCCCGTGGGGAAGACACCGAAGAACCACTGCCCACCGCCTATGGCATGCGTCCTGCTGGCCGAGCCGAACGACCTGCCGAATCCCGCGAAGGTGACGAGGCGGGCGGCCGACGGCGGCGCCGCCGTGGTGGCGAAGGCCGGTCGCGGAGCGATCGGGAACCGACCGGTTCACGTGAATCCACATCGAGTCGCCCACGCAGCCGGGGCCAAAAGCGGCCCTCGAGCGAAACGCGATCGTCGTCGTTTTCGCGAGGACGGCGGGACGATTTCGCGCCGGTCGCAGGCCGTCACGAGGAGGATGACGAGGGGCTCGAGTTCCTCGGTGTAGAAGAGGCCGGGCAGGAAACGTCCCGGCGTTCGCGTGACCCAGAAGACGACGACATCCTCGTCGAGAGTGGGCTCACCACCGTGCTCGACGTGCCGAGTTGGGTTGAGGCGATCGGCATCGTGATCGCCGGCAATCTCGATGCCAGAAACAAGCAGGGTCGAGGCGGCGAACAACGCGGCAGGTGAGGACAAGGCTCGATGCCCGTCCTACTTGAGCGCGCGTCCTACTTGAGCGCGATGGTGCGGGCCAGCGGCCGCAGGATCTGCTCGACCACGCAGGAATCGACCACCTCGCGGGCGAGGGTGGCCAGACGGTCCATCGTATCGACGTAGGTCGTGTCCGGTTCGAGGCTGCCATACTGTCGGGCTGTCACGTAGACGCTCAACTGCTCCTCGCTAAAATCTCCGGTCCGCACCTGAAAAGCGTTGGTCCGCGTCTCAGTGCTCACCCGAACCTGGACGCGGCAGTCCTCGTCATAGGCGATCGTCAGCGAGGGCTCGTAGTTGATCACCCGTCCCCCGGGGCCATCGCCCAACCGTTCGAGCGCCGGGCCCACGCCGAGGGCCTCTGCCAGCAGGGCGTTGTGGTTGCCACGGTACGCGAAGTCGAAGCCAAACAGCACGTCGATCGCCTCGCAGTCGAGCGGGCTGACCGACAGGAACGCCGGCGCGAGGTCGAGCACGAGTCGATGCTGGTCGAGGGCGGCGTCGAGCGTCGCGGGGTTCACCTGTCCCGAGCAGAGCCGCTTCGACTCCACGGCAGCCCAACGGTAGCGTCCCTGGTCCTTGTCTTCCTCAAGGACGTAGTCCCGCTTGTCGCGACAGTAGAACTTCCGCATCGTCGGAAACCGCTTTTGCAACCGCTCAAAGTATTGCAAGATGGTTTCCCGCTGGGCCGGGAGTTCCATCTCCGTGGCCAGATTCATGTTGATGTAGAAGTCGTCGGCCAGCGACGCGTAAGGCGTCATGTTCCCGTGTACTCTCAGAGGGTCGTGATCGCAGGCCGGAGTATAGCAAGCCCACGGTACTGATTCGCCACGACAGACCTCCGCCGGCGACCGGAAAACCCGACGGGACGCACACCGCGGTATGCCAACCGCTGGAAAGTACGGCGGCGCCGCGGCATAATCCCTGGGAGCGGGGGGAGTTCGGTCGGACTCCTCGTCCTTCCGCACTCCTCCAATGAGCGCGTGAGCGATCGCCATGCCGGCACATACAGACTGGATCGACATTCCCGACGAACGGCTGACGATCGAAAAACGCCCTGACGGTGCGATCGTTGTTCGCGTCCAGTCCGCGGGACCGGAGGCATCGCGACTTCCCGACGCGGTGTTCTCGTTTCGCTGCGGCGATCCGCAGTATTCCTACTGGCTCAGCCGCCTCGACGCGCACTCCCGATCCCGATGACAACGCGGTGACGCGTCAATCATCGCGGGAACTCGCGATCAACGCGATGAACTCGCGATTGCTCTTGAACTTCGCAAGCTGCTTCGTGAGCTGTTCCATGGCATCGACATGATGCATGGAGGAAAGTGTCCGTCGCAGCATGTTGACGGCATGCAGCGTGTTGGGATCGAGGAGTTTCTCCTCACGCCGGGTGCCCGACTGCGAGATGTCGATCGACGGCCAGACGCGGCGGTCGGCGAGCTTGCGGTCAAGCACGAGCTCCATGTTGCCCGTGCCCTTAAACTCCTGGAAGATCAACTCATCCATTCGGCTACCGGTGTCGATGAGCGCCGTCGCGACGATCGTCAGCGACCCCCCCTCCTCGAACATGCGGGCCGTAGCGAAGAGTTTCTTGGGGATATCGAGCGCCTTGATATCGACGCCACCCGACATGGTGCGGCCGGTGTTGCCGACCCACTTGTTAAAGGCCCGCGCCATGCGGGTGATCGAGTCCATCAGCAAAAAGACATCTTTGCCCGTCTCGGCCATCCGCTTGCACCGCTCGATCACGAGCTGCGAAAGCCGGACGTGGCTCTCCACGTCGCAGTCGAGGCTGCTGGCAAGCACGTCTCCCTTCACCGACCGCTTCATGTCGGTGACCTCCTCGGGCCGCTCGTCGACGAGCAGCATCACGAGGTTGAGTTCGGGGTGATTTTCGGAGATGGCCTGCGACACCTGTTGCAGCATCACCGTCTTGCCGGTCCGCGGCGGGGCTACGATCAATGCCCGCTGCCCCTTGCCTAGCGGCGTGAGCAGATCCATAACCCGCGTCGTGATCGGCTGCTGGCCGGTCTCGAGCCGTAGCCACGTCTCGGGATTGATCGGGGTGAGCTGGTCGAACGATTTGACGTTGACGTAGTCGTCGGGCTTCATGCCCTCGACTTCCTCGATCTCGCGAACACGGGGACCCTGTTGCCGGCGACCCGGCTGCACGAGCGCCTTGAGATACACGCCCTCCCTGAGACGGTACCGCTCGATCATCGTGGCCGGCACGAACGGATCGGTCCGTTCGCGTGTGTAGTTGGTCTCGACGCTGCGGAGGAATCCGTAGCCGTTGGGGTGCATCTCCAAGACGCCGCTCCCTGGCTCGAGCGGAATCGGCTCGCCATTCTCGGCGAACTCGGGCTCCAGGTCGGGCGGCCTCATGCCCTCGCTATCCATGCCCACCGCGCCTGCTCCCGACGGCGGGGGGCCACCGCCGCCTCCACCGCCACCACCGCGACGAAACCGGCCTCTGCGACGCCCATACCCGCCACCTTGGTACCCCTGGCCCTGGCCGGGTCCCTGACCTGGACCTGGACCTGGTCCGAAGCCCCCCTGTCCTGAGCCCTGGCCACCAAATCCCCCGGGCCGCCTGGATCGCCTGCGTTTCGACATGGCTGCTTCAAAACCCCGCGTCTGAAAATTATCCGCTACTACGAACTGGAAAGACCGGCCCAGGCACACGTTCGGCGTTCGCGGGGGCGACTGCCCACCCACAAACCGGACGCTCCAGACTCACAAACGCCGCCTTCGTACGGGAGCGAGCCAGAAGGCCCGGATTCCTGAGTCGGATACCCCTCGGGACATCCTCGAAAACGATGCCGTTCGTACAACGGCATTCCGGAAACGCGATGGCGGCTTATGGACCCGGGGATGTGAAAACCCAACCGGGAAGGGCCTTTGGACGACCCTTGAACCCCTGGCCGCAATCCGCCCCAAAAGCTTGTGAGACGAAATTCCTGCGACAAAGTCTCCGGAAGGCCAAAGGCTCGTTCCGGAATCGCCCTTCGAGACGACATCGAAAGTATCAATGGGCCGGCCCTGACTGTCAAGCCGGGTGAACTGGAACGCATTCGACTTTGGTTTATTGCCGGCTCGGGGGCCGTTTGCCCGCGAACGACGCGGCCGACCGCGGAAGCTCGGGGACCTTGGTGGAGCTGGCAAGAAAGCGAGCCGCCGCGCCGCCGCCACCGAGCATTTTCGATGCGATTCCTGCGACCGCTTCGACCGATAAAACCCACAGGGCTGTCGGCGTGCTGCCGCCAATGCAGGACTGACCGCCCTCGAAGAGGATTCCGCACTCTTTCTCTCGCAGCGAGGCCGAAGCGATGTTCCGGCTGACATTTCTGAAGTTCGTCGTCCGGTGGAGCCAAGCCGTGGCTTCTGCCGCGGCTCTGGCACTCGTCGCATCGATGGCCACGACTGCCTTCGCCGAAATCCACTGGCACGCCGACCTCCAGACGGCCCGGGCTGCGGCAACCGTCAGCCAGAAGCCCGTGCTCGCGATCTTCACCGCATCGTGGAGCCCCGAGGCGGTCCGGTTCACCGAGCGAACGCTCACGAGTCCTGAGGTCGCCGCGCTGGTCTCCGCCTGTTACGAACCCGTGCTGATCGACGTCGACACTCAGGCCGCCGTCACCAAGCGAATGCAGGTCGTGCATGTGCCGGCGGCGTGCATCCTGGCTCCCAGGGGAGGCCGGCTCGCGACGTTCGAGTGCCCGGAAGCGCCCGCCGACTTCGTGGCCGCCGCCGCGCGGGCCGCGCAGAACGCGGCGGCGCGACCGATCGGTGAACCAGAAGATGGGTTGGCTGGTGACCTGACTGGACCCACGCAGACGCCAGCGGGGTCCGCCTCCGGCAGTGGCAGTGAGGCCCTAGCGCCGCCGGGCGGCGGTGCGATCGCCGTGGTCACGACGAAGGTCAATCAACTGTCGGATTTTGCCGCGGTAGGTGAGTTGGCCCCCCCTGTCTCGTCGCAGGCGAGCATGGCGCCATCCAACTCGCCCGTCAGCAGGTTTGGCTCATCCACGGCCACCGACACGCCCGCCAGCAGGTACAGCTCCGCGACGGTCACCGACACGCCAGTCGCGCCGGCGCGGCCCTCCACCTGGCCCGGGGAGCAGCCCGCTCAGCCGCCATCGTTTACCAATGCCACGCCGCAGCCGCAGCCTGTGCGGCCAAGCATCGAGCCGTCCACCACAACATCCCCGACACCGTGGCTTTCGGCTCCCACCGCGGCGGCCCCGGCTCCCGCCGCACCCAGCGCATCCGCCTCGGCATCTGACCTCCCCAAGACGCCCGCAGCGACTTCGTCGTGGTCGTCATTCGTCGCCGCTTTTCAAAAACCGTTCAGCATCTTCTCGACCAAGCCGGCCAAAGCGGCTGAGCCACTGACGATGCCCCCCGCCCGACCGGCATCGCCGCTTGCCATGGCCACTGCGGCAATCGCGCCAGCGACGGCCGTGCAACAGGCACCCGCGGCCGATCCCTATGGCTCGATGCCTCTGGGGCTCGAGGGCTACTGCCCGGTCACACTCGCGGAGCGTGGCGTCTGGACCGAGGGCCGCGCCCAGTGGGGCGTGCGGCACCGGGGCCGCACCTATCTCTTCGCCGGTCCTGAACAGCAACAGGCCTTCCTCACGAATCCTGACCGCTTCTCCCCCGCGCTCTCCGGCGATGATCCCGTGCTTGCGATCGAACAAGGCAAGAGCATGCCCGGACGTCGTGCCTACGGCGTGACCTACCAGTCGCGGATTTATCTTTTCGCTTCTGCGGAGAACCGGGCCGCCTTCACAGCCAACCCCGAACGCTTCACGGCGAACGTCACGCTCGCCGAGCGACCGGCCCCAGTCGACGCCATCCGCCGCTTCTGAACCCATGTCACTTTACGGTGAATTCGCACTTCTCGCAGTGGTGGTCGCCGCGGCGGGCGCCTTCCTCGCCACGTCTGCCGACGCAATCGCCGACGTCACGCGACTCAGCCGATTGCTGGTGGGCAGTCTGTTGCTAGCCGCGGCAACCTCGTTGCCCGAACTGACGGTCGACGTCGCGGCGGTTCGTCAGGGTGCGCCCGACCTCGCTGTGGGCGACCTGTTCGGCAGCAGCCTGATGAACCTCCTGATCCTCGCGGTGGTCGATCTCGCCCAACGCTCGGGCCGCCGAATGCTCTCCCGCGAGGCGGCCGCGCACGCGCTGCCCGCCACATTAGGGATCGCGCTCACCGGGCTTGCAGGCATCGCCGTGCTATCAGCAGGCGACCTCCCGCACGTCTCCTTTCTTGGGGCGGGGGGATGGTCGTGGGCGATCCTCGTGGCCTATCTCCTGGGCTCGCGGCTCGTCTTTCTTGACCAACGGATCGCCGCGAGGACCCTCGCAGACGCCGGAACTGTGACCACGACATTCCATCCGCCCTCCAGCGTCGGCAGACTCGCCATCCCTCTCACCACTTTCGCCGCCGCGGCAGCCGTGCTCTGGTTCACGGGTCCGCGACTCGCACACGTGGCCGCGAGACTCGCAGACCAGTCCGGGCTCGGCGGCACCTTCGTGGGCACAACGCTGGTGGCATTGACCACGTCGCTCCCCGAACTCGTGACCGCGATCGTCGCCGTCCGGGCCGGTGCCTACGACCTCGCCATCGGCAACACCTTCGGGAGCAACGCCTTCAACATGGTCATCTTCCTGCCGCTCGACATGGCGCACGACGGCTCGCTGTTCACGGCCGTGGCACCGAGCCACGCGCTCACAGCGTTCGCCGTGGTGGTCGCCACGGCCGTGGCGGTACTCGGCCAACTCTATCGCATCGAAGGCCGGATTCCGCTGTGTGAACCAGACTCACTGCTTGTCATGCTGATCGTGGTCGGGGCCCTGCTGCTGATCTATCGACTTTCCTGAGCCGTTTCCGGATACTTCTTCGATCGGCTCTCGTTCTTCCTCTCTGCGTGCGGGCATCCCATGATCAAACGCATTCTCATCGGGCTCGGCACGACCCGCACGGCAGGGGCCGTGGCTGACCATGCGATCGATCTTGCGAAGGCAAACGGTGCCGAACTGACGGGCCTGACGGTGACCGACACGGCCCGACTCGACTGGACAGGACCGCGTCCGATCGGTGTCGGCGTCGGGGCCGTGACCGCCGAAATGAGACACAAGCGGCACGAACGAGTCGCGGCCGATATTGCCTCTGCCAGGGATGTGTTCGCGAAGCGATGCCTCGCCGAGTGCATCCCCCACCGCATCGATGATCAAGCGGGCGACCCTTTTGAGATCGCCGCCGACCTCGTGCGGTATCACGACATGTGCGTGTTCGGGCTGCGGGGCTTGTTCGAGCATGGGGTCGTGCCCGAGCCGGAAGATGCCCTCGAGCGGTTGATCTCCGAGGGCGTGCGGCCAATTCTGGCCGTACCGGAGCAGGCCCGCTCGATCCGTCGGGTGCTCGTCGCCTATTCCGGCTCGCTTGAGAGCGCTAAGACGTTTAAGCATTTCGTGCTCTCAGGCATCTATCGGGAGGCAACGATCCGGATCGTGTGCTTCAACGAGGACACCTCGGCCGCGCGACGCCGCAGTGAACTCGCCGCCGCCTACTTCCGCGCTCACGGCCGTGACGCGGATGTCGATGCCGTCGGCGGTGATCCGCGGCAGAAGCTTTTGCCCTACGCCGAGACATGGCAGGCCGACCTGATTGTGGCTGGGAACAGCGCAAAAAACCTGCTGGTGCGGAAGATTTTTGGCGAGACAGCGCTCTCCCTGCTCCGCAAGAGCCAACTCCCGCTCTATCTGGCGCAGTGACCGCCGACATGGTCAGCGGCTGCGGGCCCAGGCCTTGCTCCGCCCGACGGCGTCGTGCCAGGCCGCGAGCAGTCGCCGCCGCGGTTCCGCGTCGAGCTGCGGCTCGAACCGGCAGGCGATGCGGCGGGCATCGGCTACCGCGGCGGGATTTGCGAAGAACCCGACCGCGAGCCCCGCGAGCAGGGCCGCCCCGAGCGCCGTCGTCTCGAGCACCGCGGGCCGCTCCACTGGCAGACCGAGCACGTCGGCCTGGATCTGCATGAGCAGGTCGTTGGCCGACGCGCCGCCGTCGACGCGGAGGTGACGCACGGTCACGCTCGAATCCCGCTGCATGCACTCAACGACGTCGGCCACCGACAGGGCGATCGCCTCCAGCGCCGCCCGCGCCACGTGGGCCCGATGGGTCCCGCGCGACAGACCGATGATCATGCCCCGTGCTGTCGGGTCCCAATAGGGGGCCCCGAGGCCGGTCAAGGCCGGCACAATCATCACACCACCACTGTCGTCGACGCTGCGGGCCAGCGATTCGATGTCGCTCGCCTTCTCGATCAGCCCGAGCCCGTCCCGCAACCAGCCCACGAGCGCCCCGGCCACAAACACCGAGCCCTCCAGGCAATAGTGTCGCGCTGCCGGCCCCACGGCACAGGCCGGCGTGGTCAGTAGGCCGTTTGCACTCGCGACCCGGCGGTCGCCGGTCGAAAACAGCAGAAACGCGCCGGTGCCGTAGGTCACCTTCGCGTCGCCCGGCCGCTCCATGCCCTGGCCGAAGGCCGCCGCCTGCTGGTCGCCGGCGCAGCCTGCGATGGGGATCGCCCCGCCCAGCAGCGCAGGGTCTATCGTGCCGAAGTCGCCACTCGACGGCCGCACCTCCGGCAGGATGCCGCGGGGCACGCCGAGCATGCTGCATAGTTTGTCGCTCCACTCCATCCGCTCGATGTCGAAGAGCAGCGTGCGACTCGCGTTCGTCGCGTCGGTGGCATGCACGCGGCCGCCGGTGAGCCTCCAGATCAGAAAGGAGTCGACCGTGCCGAACAGCACCTCTCCCCGCATGGCCCGCTCGCGGACGCCGGGCACCGTCTCGAAGAGATACAGGATCTTCGTGGCCGAGAAGTAGGGGTCGAGGAGCAACCCCGTCCGCCGGCGGATCTCCGCCTCGTACCCCTCCGCCTTGAGCCGTGCGCAGATCGGCGCGGAGACGCGACTCTGCCAGACCACCGCCGGTGCCACGGGCCGGCCGGTCACACGATCCCAGAGGATCGTCGTCTCCCGCTGGTTGGTGATCCCGATCGCTGCCACCTGATCCGCGGCGACACCGGCCGCGGTGAGCACGCGGCGTGCGCAGGAAAGCTGCGTCCGCCAGATGTCCTCCGGATCGTGCTCGACGATACCGAGATCGCTGCCGCCGGGGCCGGCCGCCGCGCGGGCGTGTTGCGGAAACTCCTCCTGTACGACGGCCAGTGGTGCGCCGCGGTAGTCGAAGAGGATCGCGCGGCTGGAGGTCGTGCCCTGGTCGAGCGCCAGCACGCAGGTCTTCCCGGTCATCAGCGTTTCTCCCGCTTCGCTCGTGATGCTGGGGCCCACCGTCGCCGGCCGCCCTCGCGACAGGGTATTCTCGGGGCTTCGTGTTCCGGAGCCAGCCATGTCGTTGATAGCCGAGCCCTGCCGCGGAAATGATGGCCTCGACGCCCCGCGATCGGCAGAGAAACCTGCGGCCGTCCGCGGTCTGTTCGGCCCGGCGATCGCGGCCCTCCTCACACTTCTCGCCCCGCTGGCAGCCGCCGAACGCGGGCCGCCGCCCGACCTCCTCGACAGGCCCGTGCAGGCGTCGTGGACCCGCGTGCCGCTCCGCGACTGGGCAGAGCGGGCCACGCGGCTCGCCGGCCGACCGGTGATCGTGGACCGGCGGATCGATCCAACGATCCCCATCTCGCTCGACTGCCGGGGCGAGCCGCTGCGTGAGGTGCTCGATCGCGTGGCGGAGATGGCCGACTCCGACGTCGACATGCTTGAGTCGACGATTCGGATCGTGCCGCAGTCGGCCGCGAACAAGGCCGCCTCCGCCGAGGTAGCCCGCAGGGCTTTGATGGGACGGCTACCCGCCCCGCTCCGGAGGAAGGTCGCCGCCCGCGAACCCTGGGTATGGCCCGACGCCGCCCGACCCCGCGACCTCGTGACCGACGCCGCGCGGGCGGCCGACGTGGCGATCGTCGGCAGCGACACGATTCCGCACGACCACTTCCCCGCCGCGACGCTTCCGCCCCTGTCGCTCGCCGAACGACTCGACCTCGTGCTGGCCCACTTTGATCGCCGGGTCGAGTGGGGAGCCGACGGCGGGACCATCGTGCCCATGGAGAAGGCCGCCCCCGCCCCACGGCCGGCGAGCGGAAAACAGCCGCCCGCCGTCACCGGAGCCGGCCCGCGCGGCCCGCAGAAAAAGGTCGCCGTCCGCGACGTCTTCTCGCTGCGCGTGGAGGCACCGTTTGATGACGCGCTTGCTGCGATCGCCGGCCGGCTGGGGCTCGAGGTCGACCTTGACCGCGGCTCCCTGGCCGCTCGGGGGATCGCCCCCGGAGAGATCGTGCGGGTCGACGTGCACGAGGTTTCGCGTGACGACCTGCTCGACGCGCTGGCCGAGCGGCTCGGGCTCTCCTGGAGGATCGACGACGGCCGGTTGCGGATGTTTGTCGCGGATGCCGCCCCTCCGGAATCAACTGCGGCGGATGCCCGCACCGCGGAGGAGATCACGCAGCTCATCGCGGCAGCGTCGGGTCTTCCGTCAGTGCACATGGAGCGGCCCGCGATCGACGCCGCCCTCGAGGCCGGGGGAGTGCCACGCGACTCGCTCGATCGACTCTGGCGTGAGGTGGATCAGGCCGTGCTGCCCGGCATGGGCAGCCGCCTCGATGGGTTTCTGTTCCTCACCCGCGATCCCGAATGGCGCGGCGTCCGGGACCGGTTCGAGGAGTTTCTCACGCTGCCGCGGATCGACGCCCTGACACCAGCGATCGCCGCCGCACTGACGCCGTACGAGGGCTTCGTGTCGCTTCCGGCAATCACCTCGCTGACGCCCGATAGTGCGGCGGCGCTCGCAGCGTTTGGCACCGATTCGTGGGGCGCTGCGATCGAACTTCCGGGAGTGCCAACCCTCTCCTCCGAGGCGGCCGCCGCGCTGGCACGATGCCGGGCGCTGGTCGTGCTGCCGAATCTTCGCGAGCTCTCGCCCGCAGCCGCGACTGCACTGGCGCAACACGAGGGCATCGGCCTGGTGATCGGCAGCCTGACCACGCTGCCCGACGACGTCGCCGCCGGCCTCGCGGGCTGCCAGTCACTGCAGGGCCTGCTGCTTCCCGACCTCACGGCGCTTGATTCCCCGGCGCTGGCCCGACGGCTTGCTCGGCAGGATCACGTCTTTCTTCCACGCGTGAAGACCCTTTCGCGGCCGATCGCCGACGCGCTCCGCGGCAGCGACAGCGGCTCGCTGGCGTTGCCGGGCCTGAAAACACTCACGACCGAAGTCGCCGAGCGGCTGGTGGGCTCGGGCTACTACGGGATCACGCTGGGATGCGCGGCGACGCTCACCCCGGAGGCGGCCGAGGCGCTGGCGAAGCAGACGGGGCCGTTGATCTTCAGCGGCTCCGAATCATTTTCGGCGGCGGCCGGCCGGGCAATCGCGGCCCACCCCGGCGACCTCGTGCTGTCGCACGTCGCCACCCTGCCGGCCGACGTGGCCGAAGCCCTCGCCGCACACGAGCACCTGCTCATGCTTGAAGCCGTCAGGGCCATCGACGCCGCCACGGCCCGGGGGCTAAGAGCCCATCGCGGTGGCGTCTGCCTGCCGGCACTCGCGCGGATCTCGGCTCCCGCACTGGAGATCCTGCTCGGGCACGCCGCCATCGAACTGCCAGCCGTCGACGACCTGCAACTGGTCCCGGAACCGGGTGGCGGCAGCGACGATGTCGCCGACCCAGGGCGCTGATCGTGGCCACGCCACGGAGCGGGATAAAGTGGCGAACCGTATTCCCCGCGCTTGCGCTTGGGGCTTCCTGACGGGACGTGATCCCATACGGCACGCGCCGCCCCGGCC
>JBBDNW010000113.1:14934-22670 GCA_040877375.1 Pirellulales bacterium
CGGGACGGGATGGGGCCGTATTCCCCGCGCTCGCGCTTGGGGCTTCCTGACGGGACGTGATCCCATACGGCACGCGCCGCCCCGGCCTTCAAAAAGCCCGGAGCGCGAGCGATGGGAATCCGGGTGGCAACTTCCGGTGGTTGTGAGGAACGGGACGGGATGGGGCCGTATTGCCCGCGCTCGCGCTTGGGGCTTCCTGACGGGACGTGATCCCATACGGCACGCGCCGCCCCGGCCTTCAAAAAGCCCGGAGCGCGAGCGATGGGAATCCGGGTGGCAACTTCCGGTGGTTGTGAGGAACGGGACGGGATGGGGCCGTATTCCCCGCGCTCGCGCTTGGGGCTTCCTGACGGGAGGCTAGGGGGTCGGCGGACGCTCGAAGAGCCTCGGCGTATCCTCGCCAGGAGCGACAAGACTTTTGCCGCCCCCGAGCCAGCGATACGCCAACGTCGAATGCGCTCTCTGGCTACGGCTGCGGTCGGATCGCCCGGTCGGGCCTGCCCCGCGCCACCTCGATGTTGCGTCGCGACGGCTCGTGCTTCGGGTCGCGCTTCAGCGCCTCGGCGTAGGAGTTGGTAGCGTCGGCATAGCGGCCCTGTCGGGCCTGGGCCACGCCGCGGTTGAACCACGCCCGCACGTCCCGTGGGTCGTGGCGGATCGCCTGGTTGAAATCGAGCTCCGCCTTCCGAGGCTCGCCGGTGTTGAGGTAGGCGAGACCGCGATTGAGATAGGCGAGCATAAACGTACGATCGCGGCGAATGCTCGATGCGTAGGCGTTGATCGCCTCCAGTGGTCGATCGAGCTCGATCAGCGTCAACCCCAGCCAGAGTTCGGGCCGTGGGTCGTCGTAGGCAATGCCCGCCGCGTCCTCGAAGTCCTCCAGCGCGATGCCATAGAGTCCGAGGTGAAACCAGGCGATGCCGCGCCGCAGGTAGAGCTCTGCGTCTTGGGGATCGATGTCGAGCCCCTTCGAGCAGGCGTCAACGCAGCCCTCGTAATCGCCGAGCCGCCGCGACGTGACGCCGAGGGCAAGGTAGGCGAGCGTCATCTTCGGGTCGAGTTTGATCACCTCACGGAGTTTTTTACGGGCTTCCTCAAGCTTGCCTGCCGTGTCGAGTTTTTCCGCCTCGTCAAGGAGGTCCTCGGCCAGCGTCGGTTCCCAGGCCCCGCCGCGATCGCTGTCGGTCTGGCCGCGTGACTCCGCGCGGCCGCGGTCCGGCCGCTTCGGTTCGGTGGGCTCGCCAGGTTCGGTCGTCTCGGGAAACGGGATGGGCAACTGCGGCCGGGGGCGGGGAGCAGGAGATGTCTGCTCCTGCGTCCGCGGCGCGACGGGCTTCGACTCCTTGCCACGGCCGAAGGGATTGAGTTCATCCGCGAAGGGATCGTCCTCCGGAACTCCCGCGGCGTTTCCCTCCTCCTGCGCTCGCGCGGGGGCCGTCGCGATCGCCCACGACCATGCAACGCACCAGCAGACGACCACAACCACCACGCCTCGCGACGCCAGCGGCCGGGCGGCAGCAGGCCGAATTGCATCGGGGATCATCGGGTGAAGGACTGCCATGGTCAAAGGAGCCTCTTGAAGAAATCGGTTTGTCTCATCGGTCAACCGCAGCCAATTGGCAGGCCTCGGGCCTCGCCCGCTCAACCGTCGCGACCGCACGGCCCGCCGAGCGGCAACCGCCGCGTCAGGCCTGGGCGACGCCGAGCAAGCCTCCCAGACGCTCTTCGATCCCGCTTTTGATGCGGCCGGCGAACAGTCCGGCCATGCCGGGCACCTCCAGCCGGACGATCAGTTCAGCGGTGAGGATCTCGACGTCGCTGGCGATGCTCATACCCATCACCTCCATGGCAAGGGCCAGCCGGCCGTCGTCCTGCCACGACGCCTCGATAGAGCCGACCTTGTCGGCATAGTCGTCTCGAGCCCGCACGACGGCCACGTCGAGCCGGCGGCGGACCTCCTCGGGATCGAGGCTATGGGGCACCCGTACTTCCATTGACTTCACGGCTTCTCTCCCAAGATGGCGTCTACCGGCTGCTGGCCGGATCGCCCGAGTGTACTCGCAAGGGCTGCGACATTCCCACGATCGACACGGCCCATTCTGCCTCCCCGGCAGGCAGCCGATCGCACTCCAACAATCGCGGCCCCAGAGGCGGCCACGAGGCGGATCTCCGCGGGCTCGAGCCGGCCGGCCAGAGCCACCCGCATCCCGACGTCGCGGGCTCGTGCCACCCAGTCGGTCAGCCGCGACAGCCCGCATGCCGCCACCAGGCCGGGCCCCGCCTTGTCGGAGGTATCGATCAGGATCGTGACCGCGCCGACGGCTGCCGCGGCGGCGATGAGTGCCTCCGGCTCGGGAGCATTGGCACGGCTCCAGTCGGCATAGGCGACGGCCACCGGCTCCACGCCGGCGGGCAGCGAATGGGCGAGGGCGGCAAACGCAGACTGCCAGTCACCGACGGCGAGACCGGCGGGGCCGGCCTTCGCGCCGCGAGGAGCCGTGCCCGTGACCGCCCCGAGCCCCATGACGCGGTCGACATGGGCGGCGATCACCGGCACGCCCGCGGCCAGTTCACCACAGGCGAGCGTGCAATAGCCGGCTGATCCGACGAAGGCGACGATCGCAGCTGCAACATCGGCGTCGGCGCAGCCGAGCGGCCCGCGGCCCGGCTCCTTGACATCGACGATCACCGCGCCGCCGGCCACAGCCTCAGCCGCCTCGTCCACGCTGCGCACGCTGACGAGCAGACCCCCGGGGAGATGCGTCACGATGGTCTCTCCTCGGCGCCGACGACCTGCCGACGTGCCTCCAGCAGCCGTGCGGAAATATCGCGGGCCAGTGCTGGCGAGAGCGGTTGGCACCAGCGACCGTCGAAGACCACGTTTCCGTCATCCCATGTTCCCCACGCCGCGGCCACGGGCCTTGATCGCCAGTCGACGGCGCGTTCCGCGAGTCGCAGCACGAGCGTGTTGACACGCCGGCTGGCGGCCGCCTCGTGTTCGTCGCTGTCGGCCTCGAGCGACTGGCTCCCAGGAAACACACACTCCACGATCTCGATCGGCACATGGTGCACCGCCAGTGGCGAGAGCCGGACGTCGAGAAACGTCCCGCGACGAGCCAGCCGCGGCTGCGACGCCGACCAGGCAAGGGCCACGGCCGCCGCGACAAACAGAGCCGCCGTCACGACCGCTGCCCACGCGATCCATGCGGGCGGCCGAGCGATCCCGACGAGGGCGGCCACCATGCCGGCCACGCTCACCGCTGCCGCCACGAGGCCTAGCGCCGGGCGGACATTCCCCCGCAGCCAGATTTCGGACTCGGCGATCCGGTCGCGATTCGCCGCGACTTCTTCCGCTGCCGTGGATGGTGTCATACGATCTGTCATTCCCACCTCGGATCCAGGAGTTCCACCGTCATGCACGACGCCCATCCCGCCTCCTCCGCTCGATCGTCCGGCCGACCGGGCAGGCTGGTGCTGCTCGGCATCGCGGCGGCGTTGGCCGCGTATCTCGCGGCCGCGGCCCTCGGTCTGCCGCAACATGGTCGTGATTTGCTGGTGCGGTCACAAGCGGCCCACGCCGTTGACCATGCCGATGCAGGCCATGCCGCGTCGCCGGCCCCCCCGGCCGACGCCGCCGAACACGTCGCCGAACACGCCGCCGAGGCGGCCGCTCCCCCGCTGGCGATGGTGCTTCCGTTCGCCGTGCTCCTCGCGGCGATTGCCATCCTGCCGCTCACCCCCGTCGTGTCGCACTGGTGGGAACACAACTCCAGCAAGCTGCTCGTGGCCGGGCTGCTCGCCGCGATCACGCTCGCCTACTACCTGCTGTTTCACCAGCATCCGATCGATCTCCACTTCCCGGCGCATGCCGTGGTGCCCCCCGCTGTGTCGGGCCCGTCGTGGCCGACGGTCGGCACGGTGCTTGCCAACGCGATCCTCTCGGAATACGTCCCCTTCATCATGCTCCTGTTCGCGCTCTACGTGATCACCGGGGGCGTGCGGATCGAGGGCGATCTCGAGGCCACGCCGACCGTCAACGCCACCTTCCTCGCCGTCGGCGCCCTCTTGGCGAGCTTCATTGGCACGACGGGCGCGGCGATGCTGCTCGTCCGGCCGCTGCTCGAGACCAACCGCGAGCGAAAGCACGTGGCCCACACGCTCGTGTTCTTCATTTTCACGGTCTGCAACTGCGGCGGTCTCTTGCTGCCGATCGGTGATCCGCCGCTCTTCCTGGGCTACCTCCAGGGAGTCGACTTTCTTTGGACGATGTCGCTCTGGAAGCAGTGGCTTTTCACCAACGGTGTGCTGCTGGTGATCTACTGGCTGTGGGACACCTTCCTGGCTCATCCGCGGGAGACCCGCGCCGACCTCGTCCGCGACCGTGTGCTCACGCGGCAGTTGCGGTTCGGCGGCCTCTGGCCCAACGTGCTCTTGATGGCGGGAGTGATCGCGGCCGTCGCTCTGCTCGATCCCTCGAAGCCGTTCCCGGGCACGACATGGCACCCCTGGATTTACCTCCGCGAGATGGTGCTCTTGGGCCTCGTCGGCCTGTCGTTATTTCTCGGCTCGGACGACATCCGCCGCCGCAACGGGTTTACCTACGGGGCGATTCTCGAAGTGGCCGCTCTCTTCGTCGGGATCTTCATCTGCATGCAGCCGGCGCTGGCCCTCCTGCACGTTCACGGCGACAGTCTCGGCCTCGCCTCACCGCAAGCCTATTTCTGGGCCACGGGCTTGCTCTCGGCGGTGCTCGACAATGCCCCCACCTATCTCGTTTTTTTCGAGGCCGCCGGGATCGATCCGACCGACGGCATTGCGGGCGAGGAGGCCAGTCTGCTCGGTGCTGTCAGTCTTGGGGCGGTGTTCCTCGGGGCAATGACCTACATCGGCAACGGGCCCAACTTCATGGTCAAGGCGATCGCCGAGCAAGCGGGGGTGAAGATGCCGAGTTTCTTCGGCTACATCCTCTATAGTGTCGGAGTGCTGCTTCCCGTGTTCGCCGTGATGGCATGGCTGTTCGTGTAGTGCGAAGCGGCGCGCAGCCTCCTCACCTTTTTCGGGCCGACGGCAAACCCCCGGCCCGCCCCTCATGATGCATGCCCGCCCCACCTCCGACTTCGAGGTCTTGACCACCGACTCGCAGGTCCGCGATCTGGTCGACCGACTCTCCCGCCACTCGCACGTCTGCTTCGACACCGAGTTTGTCTCGGAGCACACCTACCGCAGCCAGCTCTGCCTCGTGCAGGTGGCCGCCCCCGGTATCCTCGCCGCCATCGACACCCTCACAGCCCGTGATCTCGAGCCCTTCTGGCGGCTCCTCGCCGAGCCCGGCCGCACCACGGTCGTCCACGCCGGCCGCGAGGAACTCGGCTTCATTCTCCACGCGATCCAGGGCCGGCCCTCAACGCTGTTCGACGTGCAGGTGGCCGCCGGGCTGATCGACCACGATTATCCGGCCGGCTATGCGTCGATCGTCCGCCGGTTTCTCAATCTTCCGACCAACAAGGGAGAGACCCGGACCGACTGGCGGCAGCGACCGCTCACGCAGGCCCAGCTCGAATATGCCGTCGACGACGTGCGGCACCTCGAGGAACTCTGGCGAACCATGGAAGGCAAGCTCGAGTCGCTGGGCCGGGTCGACTGGATGCGGCAGGAAATGGCCGACTGGCAGGACGACGTCGAGGAATCGTTCATCCGCAAGCGCTGGCGGCGTGTGTCTGGGCTCAACGGGCTCTCCCGCCGGGAACTCGCCGTCGCCCGCGAACTCTGGCACTGGCGCGACAGCGTGGCCGAGCAGCGCGACATGCCGCCGAAGCGGGTGCTGCGCGACGACCTGCTGGTGGAGCTCTGCAAGCGCAAGAGCGCCGATGAGCGGCAGATCTCCGCGATCCGCGGCATGCAGCGGTCCGACCTGAGGCATATCCTCCAGGGCTTGTCCGACGCCATCGCCCGCGGCCTCGGCCTGCCCGAAGAGGAGTGCCCGGGCGGCGAGCGGCATCGGGCCCCGCCGCCGCAGCTGGCGATGCTCGGCCAGTTTCTCGCCACTGCCGTCGCGGGCATGTGCCGCAGCATGCAACTCGCGCCGGCGCTCGTCGGCACGTCGTCGGACATGCGCGATCTGCTCGCCTTCAAGCTTGGCTACTTCGACGAGGAGCGCGAGCCGCTGCTGGCCTCAGGCTGGCGGGCGGAGGTGGTGGGCAGCCTCGTCGATGATCTGCTCGCCGGCAAGGCCGCGCTCCGTATCGGCGACGTTCGCTCCCACGACCCACTCGTCGTCGAGCGGTGGGGCGAGCGGTAATCCTTCACGCGGTTACGCTTCTTGATCCGCTCGATGACACGAGCCAGACGCTATCGCGAGAACCTCCGCCTCAGTCGTACCAGCCACCGCAGCACGTGCGTCTTCACGTGCCCAGGCTCACCGATGGAGTCGTGCAGGTGCTCGTCGTCGTTTCGTGGAGTCGCGAGCATGAACAGGTAGATCCCCGTGATGGCGATCCCGCCAACCACAAGGCCAAGAACGAGCATGTCGAAGCGCAGGATGCTCATGGTGCCTCCAGGACTCGCCGGAGCAGATCGGCACCGCAGGGATGCGGTGCCCAGAGAACCTTAGGGCCCCGTCGCTCCCTACTCGTGAATGCCCTTCGGTGTCCCGAAGGGGCGACGGCACTTCCTCACGCCGCCAAGGTCGTTTCCGCAGGACGGCGACATCCGGTCGAACATGAAGTCCCAGCACCAGACTCACCAGCGGGGCCTCAGCCGTACGGGGCTTGGCCTCAAATCGTTGACTACTCTGCGGCTGATCGACCGCCGCTGCGCGGCGGTGCCCGGCCAGCCAGCGGTCGAGCGTCGACTACCACCAAGCCGCATCGACATCATGATGAGCGTCACTGGGCTGTCCAAAGCCTGAACGCGACGTGCTTGGCTGCTGTCAGAAAATCTCGGTCTGCGGACAAAAGCAGTAGGTCGTGCCTACGGCAGAGTTGGATCAGCAGCGCATCGATCGTCCCGACCTGCACTCCGCGGCGGCGGCACGTGTTTCGCACCTCTGCTGCCTCGATATGATCCTGCCGGTCAGGCTGCAGGAACGCGATGGCTGTGAGCCGTTCCACGAGGTGCGCACGAGCCTTGGGGCCCGCGAAACCCTGCAGCAGTTCCTGGAGAATGAGGCCCGTCGTGAAGACCTCATCTGCACCAACGAGCGCGGAATGAAGCCTCGCAACCTCGGGCGCGGTCTGCTTTCCATCGCGGCGAAGCGCCAAGGACCAGACGCTTGTATCAACGAGAAGGTTCATCGACGGCGCGACCGCTCGGCCTTGTAGTCGAACGACGCATCCCACTCCAGTTTTCCAAAGAGTTCGGCGATCCGCCTCTGCTCCCGGCGAGCGATGAACTCCTGGAGGGCGCGAGTCACGGCGGCCTTTTTGGTTAACTCTCCACTGATGCGGAAGGCCCGATCGAGGAGATCAGGGTCGAGCGCGAGATTGGTTGCCATGTGTGAAACCTCCAACAACATCCTACACATATCCTAGGCTCCGGGAAAGTTGCCCAAAGATGGTCTACACCGACCGCTTGACCGGTCGCTGTTGGCAGTGAGAGCGCATTCGACTTACGTGGAACGCCGGCTCGGGGTCGGCAAAAGTCTCGTCGCTGAGGGCCGCGGCGGCTCAGGCGCTCCTAAGAGCGTTCGCCGACCCCCTTGCCTCCCTCCTCCAAGGTGCAATCTCGCCGCTCCACCC
>JBBDNW010000114.1:0-4123 GCA_040877375.1 Pirellulales bacterium
TCTCGAGGCCACCCGGATTCCCCGCGCTCGCGCTTGGGGCTTCCTGACGGGAGGCACGCCGCGCGGATCACGCCGTTGCGCTCCCTGGCGGGAGGCACACCGGAAAACCTATCACGCACCGCGGCACAGGGTCACTTGGTGCCGAACTTGTAGGCGGCGTTCTTCGGGTCGAAGTCGGCGTCGGTGAAGCCGTTGTTGATCTTCACGTTCATGTACGTGTATTCCTCCATGAGCACCGGTTGCCCACCCGCCTCCTGGGGCCAGTCATAGGCCTCGTAGCGAATCGGGATCAGGTATTCGTCGTCGATGAACACGCGGGCCAGATGAAAGCGGAAGTTTCGCCGCGGCACTGGATGCACGACCTGCACGCAGGTGCACACCCGACCATTGACCTTCGCGTCTTTGAAGAAGTTGACTTCGCATTCACCGAACTGCTTATCGTGCTCGGCGACCTCGACGAGCCGTTTGGCGAGATTCTCCACACCGATCTCAGTGATCGCGTAGCGGTTGCCCTGCATGGCGAGCGCGCCGTTGGGCTTGAGCGACACCGTGCCGACCATCGCCCGCACACCGCTGCCGGCGTGGGCGAGCATGTTGCCTTCGTTTTGACCGTCGACCCAGATGCACTCCTGCCCCTTCACCGCATCGGGAGCGAGAAAGTAGAGGTAGACGCTAAACGGTTCGTGGCGGACCTTCGCGAACATGTACTCATGGTCGCCGAGTTTGCCGTCGATCCGCTCCCGCTTTACGACGGTGCACGAATAGTCTTTGATGATCGAACGGAGCTGGCCAAGCCCCTTCTGCGCCAACTCGAGGGCGGGCTGCAGAGGGTGCGCACCGCTTCCTGCAACGGCCTGAGCGTCGGCTGCACCAACGTTGCCTTGGGCGACGTCGCCGTTGGGAACGAGACCCGGTGCCGTCGTGGCCTGGGCGAACGCGGACGCGCTCGAGATGAACGCGAGCGTCGCTGCCGCGAACCGCAGCCAGGAGCCGCGGCGAATCATCCGCTGAATAGAATGGGTTTGAAAACGACGTGCCATCGATCCCTCCATGGATCCTCGAAGTCGGGGTGGCCTGGGCGAAACTCGGTTCGCCTCGAATCGCGCCATCTCGAACAGGAAGTCGGCTCACCTTATATCGCCGGGCGGTGTGACGGTCATGAACCGTCACCAGGCCGTCCGGAACGCTCGGCAGATTCGTGACGATCCGCTCCGCAAACACGGGCTTTGACCCTCGCACAGACAAGCCCTGTGGCTTGAAGTTGGAGAACCGGAGCGGCGGGAGTCTAGCGGGGCCATCCGCGGCTCGCCATGCCAGTTCACGGCAAGGAAACCCCGGTATCCTGCGGAAAAACCAGGAGCCTTGTGGGCCGACGCCGGGCCAACCATGCTCCAAAGGAAGGTTTTCCCACCGTCACCGCCTTCCTCCCCATGGCCACGATCGACCTCTTTCGCTCGGCAAGCCCCCTCCAGGTGGCCTGCGTTGAGTCACAGCCCTTCGGGCAAAACACCTACGTGGTGGGGCGTGAGGGCGACGCCGACTGTCTTGTCGTCGACCCTGGGTTCGAGCCGGCGGCGGTCATCGAGTGCATCGAGTCGCACAATCTCAAACCGCGTGCGATCCTGCTCACCCACGGTCACTCCGACCACATTGCGGGCAACGCCGCCCTTCGGCACCGCTGGCCCGACCTGCCGATCTGGGTGGGCCGCGGCGATGCTCCAAAACTCACGAACCCCGACGGTAACCTCTCGGCGGCTTTCGGATTGGCCCTCGTCAGCCCGCCGGCCGATCGCCTTCTCGACGATGGCGAGGCTCTCCGGATCGCCGGCCTCGACATTGCCGTGAGGGAGATACCGGGTCACTCGGGCGGCCACGTCGTGTTCGTAATCAGCGGCAGCGAACCGCCGGTCGTGTTTGGAGGCGACGTGCTTTTCCGGGAGGGAATCGGCCGGACCGACTTCCCCGACGGCGATTTCGCCACATTGGCCGCCGGCATCCGCCGCCACCTCTACAGCCTTCCAGATAATACGATCGTCTACCCGGGCCACGGGGGCCCCACCACGGTCGGTCACGAGAAGCTTCACAACCCATTCGTGGCCGGCGGCCGGGACAAGAATTGACCGTGTCCGCCACCGCCGTCGAAGATGCCCCGATGCTCTCGCCCGCCGACATCACCGAGACGCAGCCCCCCCCGGTCCGGCCAGGCTCCAGCCGCTCGCCTTTTTGTCGTGTGGCCGGCCTCGCGCTGGCCGCGCTGGCGCGACTGCTCTCCGGTGCGAGCGTGCGCTGGATCGCCAGCCAGCCCGATACCTGCCAGCGGGTCTACTTCGCCAACCACACCAGTCATCTCGACGCCCTCGTCGTCTGGTCGTCGCTGCCGCAGCCGATCCGCGAAGTCACGCGGCCGGTCGCCGCCAAGGACTACTGGTCGCGGGGGTTCGTCCGCCGCTGGCTCGCCGAGGAGGTCTTCGACGCGATCCTCATCGACCGCACCGACATCAAGGTCCATCAGAGCCCCGTCGACATGATGCTCCGCGAAGCCGGCACCTCCCACTCGCTGATCGTCTTCCCCGAAGGGGGGCGGAGCGTGACTGGCGAGATTGGCGAGTTCAAAAGCGGCCTCTACTACCTCGCCAAGAAGCGTCCCGATATCGAACTGATCCCGGTTCACATCGACAACCTCAATCGGGTGCTACCGCGGGGTGAGTTTCTCCCTGTGCCGCTGCTCTCCTGTATCAGCTTTGGGCCGCCGCTGTGGCTCGAGCGGGGTGAAGCCAAACTCGACTTCCTCGCCCGGGCCCGCCGCGCCTTGCTGGCATTGAAGGAATAGCACCGGCATGAACGACAACCGCACCATCGCGCTCGTCGCCGGCGTGCTCGCCCTGCTCACCGTGGCCACAATCATTGGCCAGTTCCTCAAGCGGCATCCCGACCGCGGCCTCGATCCCGCCGCGATCCGCACCTTCAACAACCGGCTCCGGGGCTGGTGGATCCTGTGCACCGTCCTGGCCGCCGCGTTCTGGCTGGGCACCACCGCCACGGTCGTGCTGTTCGGCCTCGTCTCCTTCTGGGCGCTCCGGGAGTTCATCACGCTCACGCCCACGAGAAAGGGCGACCACCGCGCCCTGTTCTGGGTGTTTTTCCTGTTCACGCCGCTGCACTACGTGCTCGTGGGCATGAATCGTTACGACATTTTCAGCGTCTTCCTGCCGGTCTACGCCACGCTCTTCGTGCTAGCCCGCGTGGCCTTCGCGGGCGACTACAAGCGGTTTCTGGAACGCACGGCGAAGATCCAGGCGGGCCTCGTGGTCTGCGTGTATTGCCTGTCGTTCGCCCCTGCCCTGCTAGAGATTCCGATCGATGGCGCGGCCAACGCCGACCGCAGTAGCAACTTCCGCCTGCTGTTCTTCCTGATCCTGCTCGTGCAGTTCGCCGACTGCATGCAATACGTCTGGAGCCGAATGCTCGGTCAGCGGCTCGTTGCGTCGGCGGTGAGTTCCAATCGCACGTGGGAGGGGCTCCTCGGCAGCGCCACGAGCACGGCGCTCCTCGCCGCGGCCCTGTGGTGGGCGGCGCCCCCCTTTCAGCTCTGGCAGGCCACGCTGGCGGGCCTTGTGATCGCTGTGATGGGCTTCGCCGGGGGTATGACGATGAGCGCTATCAAGCGCGACCGCGGGGTGAAGGACTACGGCACGCTGGTGGTCGGCCACGGCGGCGTGCTTGATCGCATCGACTCGATGTGCTTCGCGGCGCCGGTCTTCTACCACATCACGCTGCTGGTGACGGGCGCGAAGCCCGGGTGATGCCCTGGGAACCAAGCCGCTGCGGCGTTGCGAAGCGGGTAGGGAGGCAACCCGGATTCCCCGCGCTCGCGCATGGGCTTCCTAGCGGGAGGCCGCGTCGCGGGTGGGGCAGCCGTACGGCTCACCCCCGTTACGCTTCCTGACGGAGTCCTCAAAAAGCCCGGAGCGCGAGCGATGGGTATACGGGTAGTGACTGTGAGGTCGGCGGGGAGCGGGACGCGGTGGCCATCCGGATTTCCCGCGCTCGCTTCGGGCTTCCTGGCATCCGATCGTGAGGAGCCGGTCGGGGGCACGCGCAGACGCCGGGGAATGTTTGCGAC
>JBBDNW010000115.1:0-22397 GCA_040877375.1 Pirellulales bacterium
CCGGTGAACCAATCCGGTGAACCAATCCGGTATTGTTTTGATGCGACCCGTCTTCCCCGCGCTCGCGCTTGGGGCTTCTTGGGGGATGACGCGATCACTTCTTCGGCAGGCAATACGACAGGCCGAGCAGCGCGTAACTCGTGACGAGGTCAGCCTCGCCCTCCATCCAGCGTTCGTTCGGGTTCACCCACGAGCCATCCGCCCGCTGCCGGGCGAGGATCGCGGTCGAGAGTTCGTCCCGCCAGCGGTGCTCACGGCCGGCGGCGTCGGTGAACGTCTCAAGGCCGAGCGTGTCGAGGGCCTTGGCGGCGGTGTGGAAGTAATAGAAGAGCCCGGCCTGACCCATGCCGGGATTCTCCTCGAAGGTGTAGTGCTTCTGAAGCCACGCGATCGCCGCCTTGATCCGCGGGTCGTCCGGCGTGAGGCCGGCAAAGATCATGCTCTTCAAGCCCGCATAGGTCATTGAGCCGTAGCTCCGCAGGCCGCCCTCGGGCGTCTTGCCCGCCTGGCTCTCGCCGCCGGCCGCGGGCGTGTAGTAGAAGCCACCGTCGGGATTCTTCTCCGCGAAGGGAAGCGGGTTGTGGGGCCCGGGCAGGTTTTGAGTCCGTGACACGAACTCCAGGGCTCTCTGGATCGCCGGATCGTTCTCGCTGGTGCCTACGGTCCGCAGGGCCTCGATCATGAACTGCGTGTTGGAGAGGTCGGGTCGCGATTTCTTGCCGTAACCAGCGCCGCCGTAGGCCGGGTCGCCCTTGCCCTTGTTCTCACCGTCGTCCCATTGCAGTTTTTTGACGAACTCGGTCGTTCCCTTGATCTCGTCGGCGAGGCTACCGTCGGTGTTGCACGCGGCCAACGCGAGCATCGCGATCGAGGTCTCGTAGTTGGCGACCGGGGAGTCGGGGGCGTAGATGCCACCGTCAGGCTGCCTGAACGAGAGCAGGTAGGCGAGACCCTTCTTGACGGGCGGTGCGTTGACGGGCATTCCCGAACGTACCAGGGCCGTGACGGCCAGAGCTGTCACAGCCGGGCCGACGTCTGCCGAAAAGCTGCCGTCGTCGGCTTGTTCTTTCTCGACAAGGAAGGCAGCGCCCTTCGTAAGCGCGGCTTGGATCGCAGCGGGGTCGGCGGCGCGGGTTGCCGTAGGGCCGCCGGTGATCGCTAGCGCGAGGATGAGAACAAGTGATCGAGGGGCGAAACACATGGCTTATTTCCCACGGAGGCGCAGGCCAGCGGCCGTTGCCGCGTCTGAGGAATCATAGGTACGGGAGGGCACGCCAGCCAAGCAGCCAGACTGCTTATTGGCGGTGAACTTTTCACCGGCTCAAGCGGCGGCGGCGACGTGCTACCCGCATTCCCCAAGCGTGCGCTCCGGGGCTTCCTGACGGGAGCGAGGGGGTCGGCGAACGCTCAAGGAGCGCCTGAGCCGCCGCGGCGAGAGAGCGACGAGACTTTCGCCGCCCCCGAGCCCCCGAGCCGGCGATCCACCGAAATTGGATGCGATCTAGGGAGCTATGGGGAGCGCCCGCGGAAAGGCCGGCACCTGCTTCGGCGGAAGGTCCCGGCCCTCCTCCAGTCGCCACTCTTCCCGCTCCTCGTCGCCGGCATAATAGACGAGCCAGGCCGTCTGGTCCCCGTCGCTGGTGGCGCTGCAGTCCCAGTGGACATAGTTGTCGGGAATGTCGACCTGCTTGATCTTCGCCGGGAGGATGTCCCGACGGATCAGCATGTACAGTTCTCGGTCGGAGAGATGATCGGTGAAGTCGAGGACGATCCGCTTCTCGTAGAGCGCCTCGATCGTCCGCCACAGCCGCTCGTGCACCTGCTCGTCGTCGAGTGTGCAGACGGGCTGGAGGGCGAGTTGCGGCTCGAACCAGCGGGCTAACGGCGTCAGCGGTGCCAACTCCCAGGCGAGCATCGATTCGAGGAATCGATTCTCGGCGGGCGTGGGCAGGTTGCGGAAGTCGATCTCCCAGATCGATTCATCAAGGTAGGGCTCGATCGCCGTCCGCAGCTCGCCGTTGCGGAGCAGGCAGTCGATCTCTTCCGGTTCGGGATGATGTGCGAGAGGCATACCAGATGGTTCCTCGGGGCTGTTGCCGGTGGCCGACGACAAGTCGAGCCTTGAACGTGCAGCTCCGACGATACCAACGCCCCACACCGCTTCAATGATTTTTGAGCAGTTTTTTTGGGTCTTTCCGCGGCTGGCGGCGGTACGACCGTTACGACACGACGACTTTCCGCCGCTTCCCGCGGTGGCCCCATTTGCCGAGGCCACAGCGGCTACGCAGTCGTCAGCTGCCGGCGTGGGATGGGCTGGCTTTCCCATCTGTGCAGTCGGTCTCGAGCGCCGCAATCTTCGCCACGCGGCGGGCATGACGGCCCCCCTCGAACGGCGTGGAAAGCCAGGTGCGGATGATCTTGTCCTGCAACTCGGGGCCGAGCAGTTCTGCCGATAGACAGAGCACATTGAGGTCGTTGTGGCGACGGCTCATTTCGGCCGTGACTTCGTCGTGGCAGGTGGCGGCCCTGACACCCGGGAGTTTGTTGGCAGCGATCGACATGCCCACGCCCGTGCAGCAGAGCAGGATGCCACGGTCGACGGTCGCATCGCTCACGCGGCGGGCCACATCGGCGGCGATGTCGGGGTAGTCGACTGCCTGCTCGCCGTCAGAGCCACAGTCAATCACCTCGTTGCCAATCCGCTCGAGGAGTCCGATGAGTCGACGGCGTGCGGCCACGCCCCGATGATCGCTGCCAATTGCAATCCGCATGGGTCCAGAAACTCCCTCGATCGCCGGTCCAATGCCGTCGCCACGGATCACGTGACCCGCCTTTCGACACCGAGTGTATCCATTCTGGCGACCAAATGCCCGTGGATCTGGCTGGCACATTTTCGGTAGGTCTCGAGGGGCCCGCCGACAGGATCAAGCACATCGCGGCGGTCCGGTGAGAGCATGGCCACGCGGCCGCCCGCCCCGGGAAACTGGGCAAGGATAGCGGCTCGGTGTGCGGTGGTCATCGTCAGGATGATGTCGGCCTGCGACACGAGCGACTCGGTGAGCGGCTGACTCTCGTGGCTACCCAAGTCGCCGCCCATCTCGGACATCACCTCGACGGCGTGGGCGCTGGCGGGCCCGCCCCCCCAGGCCGCGAGGCCAGCGCTCGACACTACCACGCCGTGCCGTTCGACCTGATCGGGTTGGCAGCCGAGTCGCTCGGCCACCATGACGCGAAACAGCGACTCGGCCATCGGGCTGCGGCACGTGTTGCCGGTGCAGACGAAGAGCACCATGAGGCTCGAGAGCCGCCGCAGCGTCTCCTCGCTGACCACGCCTGGTCGGACCATTCGAAACGAGTTGCCGTTGAGTTCGATCGTCGAGGCGGGCTGCGCGTAACGGGTGCGGCCATCGTCGATCACCAGCGCCAGTGCGCCCGGGCAGCGTTCGATGACATCGGCCGCGGTGACGGCCTGGCCGGCAGCAGGGTTCCCGGGTTCCGCGAGCAGCACCGGTCCGGCGAGCATGCGCATGCAGTCGGCGAGCATCGGGTGCCCGGGAATGCGAAGCCGCAGCCGCCCCCCGCCGACGATCGCGGTCCGGGACGCCTCGGGAAGGCGGTGCACGAGGCTCTCGGTGTGGTCGTCGGGAATCAGCATCGACACCGGCCCCGGCCAGCAGCGGCGAGCGAGACGACGGCCAACCGGTGAGATCCGCGGTGCCCAGTCAAGCGCCTCGTCGGCGCTTTTGAGTGCGAGCGTGAGGAGAGGCTCGCCAACCCGCCCGGTCACGATGCCTCCGAGACGGGACGTCGCCAGCCCCGAGCGGCCGCTGGCGGCCACGACGTAGTCGGTTTCAGTCGGAAAGGCGACGCAGTGGCCCTCCGCGAGCGCTTGCACCGCGCGATGCACGACATCACGGGCATCTTCGGTGCGGCGCAGATCGATGACCATCGACGGCATGATGGAGCCGGCGGCCTGAACAGCCGAGGAACGGAAGCGCCGATTCCTCGTTAAACCGGCTGGCATTCACTGATGCGTCTGAAAAATACTCCGGTTTGACTGGCTGAGTCAAGAATCGTCGTCTGGGTAAGACGCGGCGGGAGCGGACTCTTGGCCAGGGTTTTCCCGTATCCACGGCCCGGGTCGCCGGGAACCTTGGGTTCGGCCGGCTTTTCGGCTTGTGGCGGCGTAGTGGGCTCCGGTATCTCTTCCGAGCCTCCGCCGCCACACCCCGGGCAACCGCACCCTCGATGGCCACGCGCGTCACCACGATCCAACGTCTTTCGCCGCGGTTCCTTGCCGCGCTGGCCGTGTGCGTGGCCGTTGGGCCGGCCAGGGCCCAGTCGGTTGCCGAACCGCTGCCGCTGCCGCCGGTCGCAGCGGGGGACAACTCGCCGGTCACCACGGGAAGGGCCAATCCCGCCGACGTCATCGTGGAAGTCCGGATCGAGGGCAATCACGCCACCGACGTGTCGAAGCTGCCGAAACTCGTCACCCGCGCAGGCCAGATCTTCGATTCCCAGGCGATCGAGGATGACGTTCGCACGCTCCATCGCTCGCGAAAGTTCGTCGACGTGCACCCGAAGTATGTCCGGGTCGCGGAGGGGATGGTCGTGATCTTCCAGGTCGTCGAACGGCCGATGCTCCGCTACGTGAAATACGTGGGCAACGACCGGGTGAGCACTCGCACGCTCCGCAAGAAGGCGGAGATCGACGTGGGCGACGCGATGGATCCCTATGTGGTTGAGGAGGCACGGCGACGGATCGAGTCGTACTACCACGAGAAGGGCTTCGAGGCGGCGCGGGTCACCACGGTCGAGGGTGACAAGGCCGGCGACAAGGGGGCCGTATTCCTCATCGACGAGGGGCTCAACCGCAAGGCACTATGGACGAGTTTCGTGGGCAATACGATCGCCAGCGATGCGCGGCTGCTGACCCAGATCAAGTCGAAACCGGGCGTCTTCTGGCTGATCGGCGGCAACGTCGACCGCGAGGTGATTGAGCAGGATGTCGAGACGCTGACGGCCTATTACCGTAGCCTCGGCTTCTTCCAGGCGAAGGTGGGCCGTGAGGTGGAGGTCGTGCACGAAGGGTCGAAGGCCTGGACGCACCTCACGTTCGTGGTCAATGAGGGGCCGCGGTACACGATCCGCAATGTGTCGTTTGTCGGCAACAGTAAGTTCAAGAACGAGTTTCTCGAGCGCGATATCAAACTCAAGGGAGGCGAGCACTTCAACCAATCGAAAATGGATGCCGACTTGAACCTGATCCGCGACATCTACGGCGGCCGCGGCTTCGTCTTTGCCGACATCCGCGCCGATCCGCGATTCCTCGAGGAGCCGGGCCAACTCGACCTCGTCTACAACGTGACTGAAGGGCAGCGCTACCGCGTCGGCAAGATCAACGTGCGGATCCGTGGGGAGCACCCGCACACTCGGCACAGCACGGTGCTCAACCGCCTCTCACTCCGCCCCGGCGACATCCTCGACATCCGCAAACTGCGTGACGACGAGCGGCGGCTGAAGTCGAGCAGCCTGTTCCTCGCCGATGCGTCGAAGGGCGCGGGGCCGAAGATCGTATTTTCCAAGCCCGATCCCTCCGACACCCGCGTGGCCCAGGAGCCCGAGCCGCAGCGTCCGCCGGGCTTCCGCGGCCAGAGCCCCGACGACGAAGCTGATCACGTGATCGATCTCGTGCTCGATGCCGAGTGGAATGACCAGCAGCAGCAGGCGGCAGGCACGTGGGGGCCGGCTCCGGGCCCGCCTCCGACCCAGCCGAAGCCGGTGTCGACCCCGCCCGCGGCCGTGGCTTCCCAGCCGGTGTGGCGCGGTCAAAGCCCGCAGTATCCGTCCGCGCCGCCGCAGCAGCCGTGGCAGCCGGCGGCCCAACAGCAGGTGCAGCCCGGCGCTCCTGGGCAGCCGATGCAGCAGCCGACCTGGGGCGGGGCGGCCTTGGCGCCCCAGGCCCCCAACACGCTCGATTACTCGCGCATGGTCGCGCCGCCGCCGCCGGTCTACACCGTGCAGCAGCAGGTGGCGCCCGGGTTTCCCGGTCAGCCGCCGATGCTACAGCCCGCCGTGGCCGGCAGTGGGCCCTTGGGCGCGACTCCCGTGGCGCAGTTCGATCCCAACCAACCGGGTGCCTTTCAGCAGCCGGGGATGGTGCCCGACTTCGCCGCCGACCCGTCGCAGGTCTATCCGGGGCAGGAGCCCTACGTGATCGTCGACGTCGACGCCGAGGAGACGCAGACCGGCCGCCTCATGATCGGTGCTGGCGTGAACTCCAATGCCGGCCTCGTGGGCAACATCGTCGTCGACGAGCAGAACTTCGACATCCTGCGGCTGCCCCGCAGCTGGGATGACATCAAAAACGGCACCGCTTTTCGAGGAGCCGGCCAGCGATTCCGTCTCGAGGCCGCGCCGGGCACGCAGCTGCAGCGATATATGGCCACGTTCCAGGAGCCCTATCTCTTCGACACCCGGATCGGCCTATCGCTCTCGGCCTCCTATTTCACACGGTATTTCTTCGACTGGGCGGAAGCCCGGACCGGTGGCCGGATCGGCCTCGGCTACCAGTTCCAGTTCGCCCCCGACCTCTCAATCAACACGGGCTTCCGCGGCGAGAGCGTCGATGTCTTCAATCCGCGCGTGCTCGCTCCCGACATCGTCAACATGCTCGGCACCAACTCCGTCTACGGGTTTAGCGCCGGCTTGGTCCACGACACCCGCGACAGCCCGTTCCTGCCGACCCAGGGTCATCTTGCCACCCTCGAGTTCGAGCAGGTGATCGGCACCTTCTCCTATCCCCGCGCTGTTGCGGAGGCGCGGCAGTATTTTCTGCTCAACGAGCGGCCCGACGGCTCCGGCCGCCATGTGCTCTCAATCGGGTCGGTGCTCGGCTTTTCTGGAAGCGACACGCCGGCCTACGACAACTTCTTCGCGGGCGGCTACAACACCATTCGCGGCTTCGTGTTCCGCGGAGCGAGCCCCCGCCAAAACGGTCCCACCGGCGGTCAGGCGATTGTCGGTGGTCCGTTCCAGTGGCTCAACACGATCGAATATATGTTTCCGATCACGGCCGACGACACCCTTCGCGGCGTGGTCTTCACCGACGTCGGCACGGTCGAGTCAAACGTCTCCATCAACAACATGCGCGTGGCCCCTGGTGTGGGGCTCCGGATCACGCTGCCGGCGATGGGGCCGGCGCCGATCGCGCTCGACTTCGCCGTCCCGGTGGCCTACGCCCCGGACGACAGCAAGCAACTCTTCAGCTTCTTTGTCGGCTTCGCACGATGACGCCCGTCGCCAGACACACC
Source organism: Pirellulales bacterium (assembly GCA_040877375.1). Classification (GTDB taxonomy): domain Bacteria; phylum Planctomycetota; class Planctomycetia; order Pirellulales; family UBA1268; genus QWPN01. The sequence continues at coordinate 7,314 of JBBDNW010000115.1, forward strand.
GACACGGACTGCCGCGGGGAGCGGATCCTCGTGGTCTGCACGCAGTACATCGGTGACACACTGCTGGCGATCCCGTTCCTGCGGAACCTCAGACGGACCCACCCCGCCGCCGTGATCGACGTCTGTGCACAGGGGGCTGCCCGGGCCGTGCTCGCCTCCTGTCCCTACGTCGATGAACTGGTCCCCTGGCAACGGCCGGGGAGGGAAAGCCGCGGCAGCATCAGCGGCGCGGTGGCCGGCGTCGCGGCCCAGGCTGCGTGGCTCCGCTTGCGGAGGTACGCCAAGGCGTACCTGCTCAAGCCCTCGTTTTCGGCCGCCGCCCTGGCCTTGCTGGCCGGCATTCCGCAGCGGGTCGGGTTTGCCGGCGAAAGCAGCGTGTTGTTGACCAGGCGGGTGCGCCGGCGCCGCGGCCGCCATCAGGTCGAGACCTACCTGGACCTCCTGCGGGCCGAGCATCTCGCCGTCGACGACGGCCACAACGAAAACTGGGTGTCGCCCCAGGCGGTGAGTCGCGTCGCCACGATCGTCGACCGTCTGCCCGCCGGCCGAACGAGGGTGTTCGTAGCGATGCGGTCGACCGATGCGCTCAAGCACTGGGATATAAACCGCTGGCGGCGGCTCGTCCACTGGCTGGTCGAGGAGCGCGGCTGCGAGATCGTGCTCAGCGGCGGTCCGGCCGACGTCGCCGCCCATCAGGCCTTCCGAGAGAGCGTCGGTGCCGTAGCCGCGCATGTGCACGACTTGTCGCAGGCGGTGCCACTTGCCGACACGGCGGCACTGGCGGCGCGGATGCATCTGTGCATCGGCGTCGACACCGGGCTGGTGCACCTCTCCGCCTCGGTGGGCGTGCCCGCGGTCGTGCTCGTCGGCCCCACCGATCCCAATCGCTGGTCACCGTGGCGGATACCGTGCGCTGTGCTCCGCTCACCCCGCGTGCAGCGCTCGCTTGCCGAGCGGTGGCTGACCGCCATGGGGGCGACCGACCATCTCCGCTGGCCGCTTGGCAGCGCGGCGGTCGACGACATCCCCTACGAGGACGTCGGCGCGGCGGTCTCGGGGTTTCTGCCGGCCCCGCTGGCCGTTCGGACACTCGACCTCACGCGAGATGGCTTCCGCTATGAGGTGGTTTCGCAGCCTGCCGCGTCGGTGTCGCCCGCGTTGTCCACGGCGGTCGACTGAAGCACGGCCTGCGCCGCAGCCGATCCGGCCACGAAGCCGCTGGCCCAGGCCCACTGGAAGTTGAAGCCGCCGATCCGGCCGTCGACGTCGAGCACCTCGCCGGCGAGGTGCAGGCCTGGGCAGATCCGGCTCTCCATCGTCTCGAGGCGGACCTCGGCCAGAGGCACACCCCCCGCCGTGGCCTCGGCGACGGTGAAGCCGCGATCGCCGGTAATGGGCAGCGGCGTGGCTGCGACGAGCGCGGCAAGCGTTTTTCGCGCGTCCCGCGGCGTGTCGCCGGTGGCGGACACACCCGCGAGTTGAGCGAGCATGCGGGCGAGACGGTCGGGCAGCCGCTCGCGAAGCACGCTGAGCAACCCGCGGCGCTGGCCGAGGACGAGCAGCCGGTCGATCGTCTCGCTGGTCTCGCCTGGGAGCCAGTTGAGCGTGAGCGTGACGGTGGGATCGTGATGCCGGGCCACGAGCCAGTGTCGGCTGATGTCGAGCACGCCCGGTCCTGAGAGACCCACATGCGTACACAGTGTGCTGCCGGTCGTCGCGAAGAGCCGCCTGCCGCTGCCGGTGCGGAGCGTCAGTTCCGTGGGCATCGTGAGGCCCGAGAGCGCTGTGATCCAGTGGTCCTGCGGTAGCAGCAGCGGCACGAGGGCCGGCACGATCGGTGGCGTGAGGGTGTGGCCGAGGCCGCGGGCCAGTTCATGGCCACCGCCATCCGAACCCGATTTCGGCAGTGACTTGCCGCCGGTGCAGAGAATCACGCGGCCGGCGCGAAACGTGCCGGACTCGGTCGTCGCCACGAAGCCCATGTCATCTCGATCGAGCCGTGTGACCCGCGCAGGATGGAGGAGACGGCCACCTGCCCGGGTGGTCTCGCGGATGAGCGCATCGAGCACCGTCCGCGCCGAATCGGTCACGGGAAAGAGTTTGCCTGTGTCTTCCTGTTTCATGTCGACGCCCGCAGCGGCGAAGAACCGCAGCGTCTCGGCGACACCGAACCTGCGGAGCACCTTGCGGATCGCCGCCGGCGTGCTGCCGGCGTAGTCGGCCTCGGTCACGGCGACGTGTGTGACGTTACAGCGGCCGCCACCCGCGACGAGGATCTTGGCGCCGAGCTTCCGGGCGCTATCGACGGCGACGACCGCCAGCGGACGGCCGGCGGCTGCGGCGGTGCGGCCGGCCCACGTGGCCGCGAAGAGCCCTGCCGCTCCGGCGCCGATCACGAGAATGTCGGCCGTGTCCGCGGCCGGGGTCGTATGCATCAAGCTACGGTGCCACCGGCGGATGGGGACGGATCGTCACCTCAATCGTGACGCGGGCTGCTCGCGGGCACTCGGCCACGAGCAGCTGGAAGCCGGCGTTGGGTTTCTCCACCGGAGACCCGGGCGTCGCGGGCTCGACATGCCAGGCAGCAGACGGCGCGTTCAGTTTGAGTGCGATGCCTTGGCCGTTCTTTTCAAGGATCGCGAGGTTGCCCTTCAGCCGCGGCTCGACGTCGACCAAGGCCTGCCAACGGACCGTGCCCGCGGGCTCGACAACGTCGTCGCGGATCAGCACCGTCTTGCCGACGGGATCGAGCGACACCTCACGGACCATACTGGCAACGAGCGTGCGATTGGGGAGGGTGTAGGCCGGCCCGAGGTCGAGCCGTGCCGTGAACGGCGGTGTGGCAGTCGTGGCCGTGACGATCTGGCAGGGGGGCGACTTTGGGTTTTGCAGAGCGTCATCGATCCGGATCACGTTGTGTGATCGGGCGTTGAGACGGAAGTAGTCCCACCGTTTGCCGCCGAAGTAGCCGGGCAGGTTGTAGTTGTCGCTGCCGAGGTCGTGGAGCCATCTCCGGCCGGCGGCCTCGACGACAAAACCCCCGACGTCCATGTGGCCGTGGCTCGCCGCCGGCGTGCCCCCCTTCACCGCCACGAACAAGGCATCGGGATCGTTCCACGCCGAGCGAAACGTCGCCACGGGCTGCTGGCCGCCAAACACGGCCGCGAGCGGCAGCGGGGGTGGATCACGGGGCTCCTCCGGCAGCCAGAGAAGATGCAGCGGAAAGAATCGGTCGTTGCTCCCCTGCTTCCGCAGGCTCTCCGTCCGGGCCGCGAGGTTTCGCCGCAGATCGGCGGCCAGTGCGGCATCGCCAGACCGCGACACCAACCAGCCCCGGGCCGGGACGAAGGCATCCCGCGCTGGCCCCGCGTCTGCGAAGTTGAAGATGGTGCCGGACGGTCCGCGGACGTGCGTCATGAAGGCCGCGCCGGCCAGTAGCGGCCGCGGAACCTCCACGGGATGTCCGAGTGATTCCGCCAGCGCGAGGGCTAAAACGTGATAGCTGGTGCCGTAGTCCCAGTAGCCGGGCCCCTCCGGGTAGCAGCCGTCGGGCTCGTAGAACCGCGTCGACGCCTCCACGATCCGGAGGCATTCGTGATAGGGCGTGGCATCGAGCGCCTCGTCATCCTCCGACACGCATACCGATGCGAAGGCGATGCCTGCCCCGCAGACCTGCGCCCAGTTGTTGTGGACTCGAGTCCAATGCGTCTTTTTGGCGAGCTCGCGTCTCGCCGGCTCGATCGCCATCGCGACGAGCGCCGCGCGGGAGCGGCGGCGCTTGTCCTCGGTCAGTTCGGTATGCAGCCAGTCGCGGCCGATGGCGACGGCGGTGGCCATTTCCGCAACGTCGAGGAAATGGCCGGGGTTCCAGTCGGGGAGGCCGCAGGCGGCATCGAGTTCCTTCACACAGCGATCCAGAAAAACCCGCTCGCCCGTGAGCCGCCACGCCATCGCTGTGTGCAGGATGGTGTCAAGCGCCCGGCGTGACTCCGCCAGCAACCGCTTCCCGTCAGGGATGCGGTACTCGCAGGTCCGCTCGGCGAGCATCCGGCGGGCCGAGATCAGTGTCGCCTGTCGGATGAGGGCAATGAGTGGATCGCGGCGGGACCGGGCCTCGATAGCGGCGCTGCCGTCGGCCGGCAGCAGGAGCCGCGGATGCGGTGGCAACTCGGCCGCCGCGGCAACACCTTTAACGAGGAGGCCGGCCACGAGCACACCGGCCACGCCCGTCGCGAGTGTCCACCCTGTCGCTCGCTGATCCGTCGCTGGCATGGTTTCTCCTACCAGCGGTGGTGGACGAGCGGCCGAATCGCATCGTCGTAAATCGTCTGCACGGCGGCCATGGTGGCGGCATCGGGCTGCGGCAGATCGGCCGCCCGGGCGTTGTCTGCCACCTGCGCCCCGTGGCGGGCTCCGGGGATCACGCACGTCACTGCCTCGAAGGCGAGGATCCACCCAAGCGCGAACTGCGCAAGCGTCGCCCCCGGCGGCACGAGAGCCTTGAGCCGCTCGACGGCCGTCAGGCCGGTGTCGTAGTCGACACCGGAAAAGGTCTCGCCACGGTCGAACATAACGCCCTCGCGGTTGAAGCCGCGATGGTCGTCGGCGGGAAACTCCGTCAGTTGCGTGAATCGGCCGGAGAGCATGCCACTGGCGAGCGGCACCCGGGCGATCACCGCCACCCGCCGTCGGACCGCCTGCTCAAAGAACAGCTCGGTCGGCCTGAGTCGGAAGGCGTTGAAGATGATCTGCACGCTCTGCACGCCCGGATACTCGATCGCCTTGAGCGCCTCCTCGACACGCTCGACGCTCACGCCATAAAACGCGATCTTGCCGGCGTCTACCAGGTCGTCGAGCGCGGCGAACACCTCGGGGCGGTAATAGACCTCGGTGGGCGGGCAATGCAGCTGCAAGAGATCGAGCCGATCGACGGCGAGGTTCTTCAGGCTGCGGTCAACGAATCCGCGGAGGTTCTCCGCCGTGTACCCCGAGCTGACGTGCGGGTTGAGCCGGCGGCCCGCCTTGGTGGCGACATGGAACGGCTCGGTTCGCTCCCGCCGCAGCCGGGCAATGAGCCGCTCCGAGCGGCCGTCGCCGTAGACGTCGGCGGTGTCGAAGAAGGTGATCCCACTGTCGAGGGCCGCATGGAGCGCTTGCATCGACTCGCTCTCGTCGGCGCCCCCCCACTGGCTGCCGCCGATGCCCCAGGCCCCGAAGCCGATTTCGGAGACTTTCCAGCCCGTCCGTCCAAAAGCGCGTGTGTTCATGTGCGGCAGTGTCTTCGATCACCGCGTACACTTCCACTGCATGCAGCCCGCCCGCCCCCTGACCGATGGCTCCCACTGGTGGCTCGACCGCCGGGCGTGGCCGCTGGCCGTACTCGGGGCGATCATGATCGCCAGCGGGCTTGTGCATGTGCCCGTGTGGGCCGTGCTCGGCGGCCCGTGGGAAGGCCCGGTCACCTGGCGGAAGCCGATCCTGTTTGGCATCTCGGGAGGACTCACGAGCCTCTCGCTGGGCTGGATCTGGTCGAAGCTTCCGTGGCGGTGGGGCGACGCCTGGCTCGCCGCGGCGACGGCATCGGCGCTGCTCATCGAGGTCGGTCTTATCGACCTGCAGCGGTGGCGGGGCGTGGGCAGCCACTTCAATCGCGACACGCCGCTCGACTCCGTCCTCTTCGACTTGATGGGGGCGCTGATCGTCGGCGTCACGCTCGTGTCGCTCGACCTCGCCGTCCGCCTGTTGCGTCACCGGCCCCTGATGGCCGCGGACATGCTCCTGGCCGCGCGGGCCGGACTCGTCCTGCTCGTGGTCTCCTGCTTGCTCGGGATCTGGGTGGGTATCCACGGTGAGATGCGGCAGAGGATCGGCCTCGAACCCACTCGGCTGGGCGCCGCAGGCGTGCCCAAGTTTCCTCACGGCGTCGCAATCCATGCGATCCAGTGGCTGCCGGCAATCGCGTGGGCGGCGGGGAGGGCCGGCATCAACGAGCGGATGCGGTGGCGGCTCGTGGCCTCGGCCACTGCGGGCACACTGCTCGTTGCCGGCTATGCAGTGCTGCAGACGGCGCTTGGTCGCGCGCGGTTCGACACCACGCCCCTGACGGCGGCCGTGCTTGCCGCGGGAGTGGCGGGGCTCGCCGTGCCCGTCGCCGTCACGGCCTGGGCGATGGTTGCGGGCCGGCATCAGGCACGCTGAGTACGGCTCGCTGCGGCCACATTCGGTAGTGATCACGTGGCTTCTCAACCGCGGACACCGCGAGGGAGTGTCCCTGCCGTGGAGCCGGGCTTGCTGGCAAGTGGAGCCATGGATGGCGGAACGTAGCCAGCACGCAGCGAGCGGAGGCCAGGAAGGCCGCAGCGAACGTCCGGCGATACGGCGGGGGCACTCCCGACCCACGGGCAACCAGGGTAGATCTTTCGAGCGCATTGGATTTACGTGGATCACCGGCTCGGGGGCGGCAAAAGTCTCGTCGCTCTCTCGCCGCGGCGGCTCAGGCGCTCCTAAGAGCGTTCGCCGACCCCCTTGCCTACCTCCTCCGAGGTGCCATCTCGCCGCTACAACAAAAGGAGATGCGCTCTAGCGGGCGGCGCGGCGGGTCCATGTGCGGAAGTCGTATTGCAGGGTTTCCTTGCCGTGCTCGATCACGAGATCGTCGCTGTCGAGGGCCTGTCGCACCCACGGGTTGCCGAGAAGCGGGAAGGAGTCGTAGTCGACGGCTGCTCCATCGATCGTGTGCTGGGTGGCGTAAGGCGCGCCGTGGGGGCGGTAGGTGATGTCGAGCATGTGGCCTGAGAGCGACGTGAACGCGAGCCGGGGCCGCTCGGTGGCGAGTCGCGAGGTGTCGATGCGAGTCCGGTCGACGATCGCGGCGGCGAAGCGGTCGAGCTCGGCGTCGATGCCACCGCCAGCGAATGGCGCAAGCGGCGACGTCTCCAGGATCCAGCCGTTTCTGCGGGCGTCGCTCGTAAGGACGTCGCAGCGTTCCTTCTCCCGATGATCCGCCCAGCGGGCCGAGCCGAACATGCGAAATGCGAACAGCATCGAGCCGGCGTGGCAGGAGACCCAGCCGTCCCGCTCGATCCGCTTCACGATCGACCCTGTCGTGCTGAACGGCACCTCGATTCGCCAGTAGGGATAGTCATCGGGAACGGCAGTCACGCCGATGAGCGTGCGGCCGTGCTGCAGGCTCTGCGAAAACGGATTCTCGCCGTAGCCGAAGGCGTTGGCCTTATTTTCGGCGAGGTCGTAGGGCCGATAGGCGTTGTCTTGGAACGGCATGAACGAGCTCTGCGGGTGCGGTGAAACCCACTTGAGCATCTGCCGCCGCGACTCCTTGTAGTGATAGTCGCGGGGCGTCTTCACGAGTTCCCACTCGCTTGCCAGGGAATAAGCCAGCTCGTGGTGGATCGTGATCCGAAGATTGCGGGTGCGGCTGGCGCGATGCGTGAACGGCTCATCCCGATCGGTAGCGATCCGAGTGAGGATCGTCGGGGGCTCGTAGGGGCCCGGGAACGCGAACCAGCCGGAGTGGTGTTCACAGAGGCCCGCCACCGGCCGCTCGGCGCCGAAGAACAGCCAGCCGATCGCCGCGGTGCAGTCCATCGCGTCGGGGCCTGTCATGCTCGAGGCGAAGTACTTCGCCCGGCTGGCGGGCGTGACGTGGTAGCCCTGGTTCCACGCGCACGCCATGTGCAGGAGCATCGTGTCGAGCGTGAGGGAGGCCCGATGACGGACCGTTTCATCCTGGGCGAAGTCGGCGAGCAGCTTCATGGCCGCGAGGTTCACGCCGAGATAGGTGGGAGCACCGTATTCGGCGTTGTTGCGGTGCACGATTTCATCGAAGGAGCCGAGTAGCCGCTCTCGCGTGGCGGCGCGAATGCCGGCGGAGTCGAGGCCGTCGGCGTCGACGAGGTCAGGCCACTGCTCGGCTGCGATCAAGGCCGCCCCGTCGCTCAGCAGCCGAAAGTTCAGAGCACCGTAGCCCCGCCACTCCCGATGGCCGTAGCGGCAGACGTATTCCTGTATTGCGATGGCGATCCGCTCGGCCGTGTCGGCAGGCAGGTGCGGGCTCCCCCGGCAGAGCATCCAGGCATGCACGAGGGCATGCTTGTTGAAGGGGTCGGGAATCGTCGACGGGGCCTTGGGGGTGGCGGTACGGTTGGCCTCCTCGGCGGCGGCCAGCCAGCCGGAAACAGCCCGCTCGACGTCCGTCCCAACGAGCAGCCGGGCGACGTAGGGCACCATCGCCTCCTTCGCGAAGGCCGGCCGCTTCGGCTCAATCGCGACGCAGCGGCCCAGAAGATCAGCGGCTCGCGAGTCGGCGTCTCGTGGATGATCGGCTTCGGCCATTCCGACGACCAGTGCCGCCGTGCAGGCCACGCCGATGAGCAGGAGGATGAACCGCCAGCGACTCATCATCGGTGTTCCCAGAAGAATCTCGGCACGGTCACGCCTCACCCGTCATGGTACGGATGAGGCCGGGACCATCCACTCAAGTGGCCCCGCCTGCAGCCAGATCAACAACCCCATGAACGTGGCGAGGGCGAGTGAGTGCGGAAACACCCTCCGCAGGGTCGTCCCTTCCTGTCGCTGTGTTCCCGTCGCGGTCGCCGCGACGACAATGCTTTGTGCGTCGATCATCTTTCTCATCACGCCGCCGGTGCTGTTGGCCGTGCAGATCAGGAGCGGATCGAGGCCAAGCTGCTCAGCGAGGGCAAACACCCACGGCATCCATGCCCAGGCGATCCGACCGACGGGATCGGCCTCTTGGGGCATCGCGGCTTGGGCCTGAGGCGTAGGCATCCAGCCTTCGTCATGTCGCCACGTCGATACGGGCCTCCAGTAGTGGAGAAAGGTCGCGACCGCGACGAGGCTCACGACGCCTCCGACCACGTCGACGAGCGCCGGTCCGACAAACGTCGCCATCGCAAACCGTGTCACCGCAAACGCCGCTCCGCACACGAGCACCGCCGGCCAGACGCCGACGAGCCCCCTCCATCCGGCCATCGTGCAGACCATCCACGCCGGGAAGCCCGCGCCGACCATCAGGGCCGCCGAGATGGCGACGGGCGCGCCAAACCCCGCGGCCCCCTCGAGGAACGCGTTGAACAAAAAGGCGATCAGCATCGCGGCTGCAAGGCCGGCGAGGGCCGACCGCAGGCTGGACCCTCCTGCGAATGCTAGCAGCCCGACCAACACAATCATCGGCACCGCTGCCGCCAGTGTCGACGCGATCGGTGAGCCGAGCGGATCGTATGAGTGTTGCGAGACCATCACGGCAGGATACCGGAGGAATCAATTTCAAGTGGTAGGCCGCGGGCGAGGCTCTGGCCGCGGGCGCTCTTATGAGCCTGGGGCGGATCCTCGCCAGGAGCGAGAATCCGCAGGACCGCATAGCGGCGACTTTTGCCGCCCCCTGTGCCGGCGATAAACCAAAGTCGAATGCGTTCTAGCCGCCGGCCTCCTTGAGGCGCTTGAGAAACGTGATCACGTCGAGGAACTCATTCGGCGAGAGCGTGGCCGCGAGCCCTTCGGGCATGCTGCTTTGCCGGAGTTGTGTCCGTTCGTCGATGTCGGCCACGGCGATCTTCTTCTGCTCCTTGCCGTCGAAGATCACGACCTCCTCGGGCGTCTCGCTGACCAAGAGGCCCACGATGCTGCGGCCGTCTTGGGTCAGCACCGACGTTGAGAGATACTTCTCGGCCACGTCGGCGTTGGGGTTGATGATCGACTCGACCAGCTTGTAGGACGAGAGCCGCGTGCCCACGCCCATCATGTTTGGGCCGAAGTCGGCCCCTTCGTTGTAGATCTTGTGGCAGGCGACGCAGACGCGGCGAAAGACCGCCTTGCCATTGTCGATGCTGCCTCCCTTGATGTCGGCGAGGGCCTGCATCGCCTTGTTTTTGGCCTCCTCGGCCTGCGGCTCCTTGCTCGTCAGGATGGAGAGGTAAGGCACGATCTCTTGTGCCTTCTTCTCAAGTCCGAGCACGCTGTCGACGATCTTCGCCGCGGGCGAACCCCTGGCGACGAACGTGCCGGCATCGTGGGCCTTCGCCCAAACGGGCATGTGGGCGGCGAGCGCCGCGTCGCAGGTATAGGCGACGTAGCGGTCGGTGGGCTCCACGTTGGCGGCAGCGATGACGGCCTGCATCGCCGTCGGCGTCTCGAAGAAGCTCAGGCCGCGGACGGCCTCGGTGCGGACGCGCGGGTGCGGGTCGGTGGCCTGCTGCACGAGCCGTGGCTCGGCGTCGCTGATCCGGTCGCGCTCATCGGCGAGCACCCGCGTGGCGGCCGCACGGGCCTCGGGCGAGTGGGCCGCGAGCACTTGCGCGAGTAGATCGGCATCGACCGCATGAAAACTCTGCTCGAGCCAGAGCACTTCGGTCCGCAGGCGATCGACGAGTTCCTGCGGGAGCGACGAAGGCTCGACGCTCCCGAGCCACTCACGGGCAGCGGCAAGCACCTCGGCTTGCGGACGGGCCTGGAGGTCGGTGCGGGCGCGATACCGGGTTCGCCACTCGTGCGCTTTGAGCTGGTCGAGCACGATGCGGGTTGACTTGCCGGCCTGCGTCTCGGGGGTCAGGAGCGGCTTGTCCTTGAAGACGAGCCGGTAGATGCGGCCATGCACGTGGTCACGGTTCGGATCCCGCTGGCTGTATTGCATGTGGCCGATCAGTGGGTTGGCCCAGTCGCCGAACCAGAGCGCGCCGTCGGGACCGATCTGGGGATCGACGGGACGAAAGTGCTTGTCGGTGCTTTTGATGAGGTCAAAGGCGGTCTTCGGATCGTTCGGATCGTGCCGCACCCGCTCCCCCTTGTAGCCGGCGCCGTCGTCGGAGATCGTCCACCGCGGCATGCCGTTGGTGTTGATCACGCAGGCATAGATGAACTGGTCCTGCACGTCGTCGGGAAACTGCCGCGTGCGGAGGTACTCGCTCCCCACGACCGGCCTCATGCCCTCGGTATTGAACACCGGGTTCATGCCCTTGCGGCCGCCGTACCGGGCCCCCGACAGGGGCGTGTCCCAGTGCTGCGATGCGCCCGTCCCGTCGCCGCAGATGCCCTGGCCCCACTCGTTGAAGACGTAGCACCACGGATTCCCGTAGCCGGGCGTCACGAAGTGGCGGATCTTCCAGGTCCGTGGATCGAGGACATACGAGCCCGGCGAGCCGAAGTTGCGAAAGGGGCCCCACGGCGTCTCGAGGGCGGTGCTCATCGCCACGCCCTCGAGCATGTGCAGGAGGCCGCCCGGACTCGCTTCGAACGCGCCGGCCGTGTGATGCGTGTCTTCCGTAGCCCAGCCATCGAGCACGTGCACGACCACATCGGCCTTGTCGTCGCCGTCGGTGTCTTTGAGCCAGAGCATTCGCGGCTGATCCATCACGAGCACGCCCCCGTCAAAAAACTGAAAGCCGGTGGGGCAGTGGAGCTTGTCGTAGAAGACCGTGCTTTTGTCCGCCTTCCCGTCCTTGTCGGTGTCTTCGAGGATCACGAGCTTGTCGGCGGGGCGTGGAGTGCCGGGCTGCCACTGCGGGTAGCTGGGCATCGTCGACACCCAGAGGCGGCCCTGGGAATCAAAGGCCAACTGCACGGGGTTGGCGAGCTCCGGAAACTTCGACTCGTCGGCGAATAGCTCAATCTCGAAGCCGGGCGGCACGGTACAGGTCTTGATGAAGTCGGCCGGCGGCAAAATCTGCGGCCCCCCTTCGGCGTTCTCGCTGTAGGCCTGCCGCGGCTCACCAAACCGCGTGGTGGGCACCAGCAGGTCGCCCGTGCCCGAGTCGTCCGGTGTGTCGGCCACGGCCTTGCCCTTGGCGATGTCCCAGATCAAGCGGTCGCGGACGGCCGCCATGTTGCGGAGCTTCACGAACTCGCGGGGGAAGGTCTCGGTATCGAAGGTGCGGCGGCCGCCGTAGACGTACCAGCCATTGACCATGCGGTAGTCCTGGAGGTGTGTCCAGGACTTGTCGTTGACGGCTGAGCGAAGCTTCGCGAAGCGGTCGGAGCCGAGTTGATTCGGTGCTGGCGTGCCGAACAGGGCCTGGTCGAGCAAGCCGGCGACGAAGGCGTCGCCGGCCTCGTTCAAGTGGCAGCCGTTGATCGTGTGTTGCAGCCCGGGCTGGGCGGTGAACGCCTGGCGCGTGGCGTCGAAGATATCGACGAATGCGACGCCGCGCGTGGCGGCCACCTCCTTCGCCGCATCACGATAGCGGGCCAGATTCGTGTTCTGCTGCTCTGCATCGGGCAGAAGCGGGTTCCCGCTCGGTTCCACGGCGATCGGCGAGACGATCACGAACCGCGGCGCTGCCTTCGTGTCGTCGCGAGGATACGTCTTCGCGAGCTCATCGAGCAGCTTGTCGTAGTCGGCTTTGAACTTCATGAGCCCATCGGGGCCGGCGAACGACTCGTTGAACCCGAAAAACAGCAGGTAGGTGTCGGCACCGAAGGCCGCCAGTGGATCGTCGAGTTTTGTGTAGTCATTGGCACGCTGCCGATTGCCCACCTCATCGGCCGGGCGGGCGAAGTTGCGGATCACCAGGTGTTTACCCGGAAACCGCTGGTGCAGGACCGCCTCAAAGTGACCGAAGAGGTTCATCCGCTCCGCGGTCGAGTTGCCGAAGAAGGCGACTCGCTCGTTGTCGAGGAATAGCAGCGGCAACGTGCTCGGCGACAGGGCGGGCCGCGCGGGGCGGGCGGGCGGCTCAAGCAGTTCGCGGGCCGTCTTGAGCGGATCGGCCTCTTTTGCGGCCTCCGCGGCAGACGTGCCCGGGATCGCGGTCATCGCGACGCCGAGGGCCACGAGGCCACCAAGTGCAATCAACACAGCCCTGAAATCAAGCCAGGAGGCACGTGAGCGCATCGCGGATTCCTGCGAAGGGGGCGTGGAACCGTCAGAACGATCCCGGAGTCAACGGTCCCTTCACTATAAACACGGAGGGATCGCCGTACACCACCAGCAGGCGGCCAGTCACTCGAGCCAAGGCACCCGACACCGCTGCGAACATCTGCGGGCTATGCCATCAGATCCGTCACCACTCGGGCGTGCTCGACGCCGGTCAGCTTTTGGTCGAGGCCCAGGTGGCGGTAGCTGAGCCGCTCGTGGTCGAAGCCGAGCAGGTGCATGACCGTGGCGTGGAAGTCGCGCACGTGCACGGGATTCTTGACGATGTTGTAGGAGAAGTCGTCGGTCTCGCCGTAGATCTGGCCGGGCTTCGAGCCGCCGCCGGCCATCCACATCGTGAAGCACCGCGGGTGGTGATCGCGGCCGTAGTTCTCCCGTGACAGTCCCCCCTGCGAATACACCGTGCGGCCGAACTCACCTCCCCAGATCACGAGCGTTTCTTCCAAAAGCCCACGGGCCTTGAGGTCCTGGATCAGCCCGTAGCACGGCTGATCGATATCTTTGCACTGGCTCGGCAGGCGGCCAGCCACGTTGCCGTGGGTATCCCAGTTGTTGAGGTAGATCTGCACGAACCGCACGCCCCGCTCCACCATGCGGCGGGCCATCAGCGCCGTGTTGGCAAATGTGCCGGGCTTCCGTGCTGCCTCGCCGTAGAGGTCGTAGGTGTGCGTGGGCTCGCTGGCCAGATCGGTCAGTTCCGGAACGCTCGACTGCATTCGGAAGGCCATCTCATACTGCGCGATCCGGGTGCGGGTTTCGGGATCGCCCACCTGCTCGAGCGTGCGCTGGTTCAAGGCCTGCAGGCCATCGAGCGTTTTGCGGCGAACCTCCGAGGCAACACCCGGCGGGTTATTGATGTAGAGGATCGGGTCCCCGGCGCTCCGGAAGCTCACGCCGGCATACTCGCCAGGCAGGTAACCACTCGACCATAGACGGGCGCCGATCGCCTGCACCTGCTCGGTGTTCGTCGGGCGGGCGACCAGCACCACGAATGTCGGCAGATCCTTGTTGAGCGAGCCCAGGCCGTAGCTCGCCCATGCGCCGAGGCAGGGCCGGCCAGAGATCTGGTTTCCGGTCTGCATGTAAGTGATCGCCGGCTCGTGATTGATGGCCTCGGTGTGCATGCTGCGGATGAAGCACATGTCGTCGACCATCTTCGCCGTCTGGGGCAGGAGCTCGCTTACCCACATCCCCGAACGACCATGCTGCGCAAACTTGTATTTTGAAGGCGCGATCGGAAACCGAGACTGTCCCGATGTCATCGTCGTGAGCCGCTGTCCGTTGCGGACGCTCTCAGGGAGATCCTTGTCGTACCAGTCGTTCATCACCGGCTTGTAGTCATACAGGTCCTGCTGTGGCGGCCCGCCCACCATGTGCAGGTAGATGACGTGCTTGGCCTTGGGCGCAAAGTGTGGCCCGATCGCGCCGGCCACCCGCTCGATACCGGCCGTCGCCGCGGTGGACGCATTCGCCAACGCTCCGCGGTCTCCCATCAGAGTGGCGAGCGCCGCCCCGCCGAGCAGATGGCTGCCAGACTCAAAAAACCGGCGGCGGGTGAGGTTCAGCCCGAGTTCGTCGAGCGGCGAGTGGATGAAAGGATTCATTTGCAGAGCACCTCGTCGAGGTTCATGAGCTGGTTGGTGAGCATTGTCCAACTCGCCAACTGGACTGCATCGGCGGCACGCGGCTTCGAATCGCCGATCACGATCACCTGCTTCGCATCTTCCGGATGGGACTTGTACCACTCCGCCAGATCGGCAAGCGACTTCTTCACGATCACGAGCTCCTCCGACGTGAACGGCCGGGCAAGCAGCCGTTTGGCCAGAAAAGCGATTCGGGCATCATCGGTCTCGCCGCCGACCTCGAGCGTGCGGTCGGCGAGTGCCCGCGCGGACTCGACAAACTGCGGATCATTCAGCGTGACGAGGGCCTGCAGCGGCGTGTTGGTCCGCTCTCGTTTCACACAGCAGTTCTCGCGCGAAGGTGCGTTAAAAATATCCATGGAGGCGGGCGGAGCCGATCGCTTCCAGAACCAATACATGCTGCGGCGATAGACGTCCTCCCCCTTGTCTGGCGTATAGCGGTTCGTGTTGCCGCCCATCGAGACGGCCTCCCACACGCCTTCCGGCTGGTAGGGCTTCACACTCGGGCCGCCGATCTGCTTGACGAGCAGACCACTG
>JBBDNW010000116.1:0-4055 GCA_040877375.1 Pirellulales bacterium
GGTCTGCAAAAGCATGCCCTCGCACCCTCCATGGTTTCACGCTCGTTGAGTTGCTCGTCGTAATTGCGATCATCGCCGTGCTCATGGCCCTCCTCCTCCCGGCCGTGCAATCCGCGCGAGAGAGCGGTCGGCGAGCTGCGTGTGCGAATAATCTCAAGCAACTCGCACTCGGCTCGATCCAGCACCTCACGGCCTTTGGCCATTACCCGACGGGTGGATGGGACTCGGCCTCAGTTGGCATGATCAGCCCCAATCTCGGGAGTGACTGGCGGCAGCCTGGTGGCTGGGGCTACACGATTCTGCCCTTCATCGAGCAGACAAATGTCTTTAACGCCGTCAATCTCACCCAGCCTTTGCCAATCTATGCCTGCCCATCGCGACGTGGCTCATCGATCGGCCCCAGTGGCCAGGTCATGACAGACTACGCCGGGAACCGCGGTTCTTGGGCTTCTTCGCTCACACCAGTTCAAGACCGCACCACGACGTTTGGCATGCCGTCGTCAGCGGGCACTCTCCCGACCGTCTATCCCTCTACGCTGGCGGGCCTGCAATCACTACAAACCTTGATGGCAGCTGCCGCCGGCCTCCTCAGCACGCCTCAGATGTATCCGCTGACATCGCCGCTTGCGACCGGCACGGTCGCCACCGGCGGCGTGATCTTTGTCGGCAGTGCCTTGCCTGACGCCTTGATCCGCGATGGTCGATCAAACACCTACCTGTTCGGCGAGAAATATGTTCCCGTTGCCGCCTACGCGATAGGAACTATTGGCTACCAGAATGTCGCCTTCGCCGGCGACTCGCCCGACACGCTCCGCGGCGGCTACCGCGTTCCGGTAAGCGACGCCACGACGCCCATCGCGGTGAACAATACAGGCGCTTTCGGCGGGCCGCATCTCGGCGTCTTCAACGCGGCGATGTGTGACGGCTCGGTACAATCGATCAGTTTCGACATCTCCGCGCAGATTCACTTCCTGCTGGCCTGCCGCGCCGACCGTCAGTCGGTGTCGCCGGACTAGAGTGCATTCGCTTTGAGTGGAGCGGGGCGGGGTGCTACCTGCATTCCCCGCGCTTGCGATTGGGGCTTCCTGACGGGAGCAAGAGGGTCGGCCGAACGCTCGAGGAGCGGCTGAGCCGCCGCCAATCGCATTGACAGCAATACTGCTCGCTTGTACACTTCCTGTCCGGTCCGCACTCCCCGCGTGTAAGGTGAAGAAATGTCGTCTGCATCCGAAATCCGCAGTCGTCTCATTCGTGCCTTCCCTGAAGAACAGGCCGACCTCCTGGCCGAGGTCTTTGTCGAATCCCACGCCGAACTCGTGAACCGCGCCGACTTCCATAAGCTCACCGAGGTGGTTCGCGACCTCGCGGATGCGCAGAAGCGGACGGAGATACGGGTCGAAGAGCTCACTGAGGCCCAGAAGCAGACCGGGGTTCTTGTTGTTGAACTGGCCCGGTCGCAGCAGGAGATGCGGGCGACCCAGCAGGAGTTTGCGAGGTCGCAGCAGGAGTTTGCACTGACCCAGCAGGAGTTTGCACTGACCCAGCAGGGCATGCAGGTGACGCTTCAGGAGATGCAGCGGGCGATGACCGATCTCGCCAAACAAGTGGGCGGGCTCTCCAACGCCGTTGGTGCCAACCTTGAAGACTTCGCCTGCGAGCTCGTGCCCGAGTTGCTCGAGAAATACTGGCGGTTCGTGACCGTGTCGGCCGGGCCGGAGGAGCTCACCGCCGCCGACGGCGTCAGCCGGGAGTTTGATGTGGTCGTCCGCGGCACGATCGATGGCCATCCCGTGACCGTGCTCTGCGAGACCAAGGCGACCGTGAGCACCACCGAGGTGTCGAAGTTTCTCCGGATCCTCGAGAAGGTGCGGGCAGCCCATCTGGGGGACGATATCCGCCCCCTTTTCTTTGGCTACAAGGCCAACGCCGCGGCCCGCACCCTCATCACACAGTCCAACGCCGCCATGATCTTCACTCGCGGCGTGATGATCCCCGCCGCGTGAATCGCGAAGGCGGCTCGTTACTCGTCGAATGGCCGCCGCGGCGATGAATCGCGGTCGGCGTCGCCTGCGGGTGTTTTCTTCTTCGACTCGCCCTCGCTCGGCTGGGAATCTCCCGCCTCGGCCATCTCCTGCCGCTCCCGCCACGGTTTGCCGGCCTCGTAGCTGGCCAGCTCGCCCTTGAGCTGCTCCTTCACCTCTTCGTTTGCCTCGGCCGTCTCCACCGCCTTGCGGCTGTATTCCTTGGCCTTCTCGAAGTCGCCCTTCTCGGCGTGGCTCGCGGCGAGTGTGCTGATGATGTGGCCCTCCTTCCACTGGGTGCCCTCGCAGGCCTTCGTGGCCAGTTCGATGGCTCGGTCGGCATTACGGATGGCGTCGTCGGGCGACGTGGCCAAGAGCCAGGCGAGATTGTTGAGGATGCCTGTGTCTTCAGGCTTGAGGACGTGGGCCTTCTCCAGATCGGCGACTGCCGCCGCATGGTCGCCGATCGAGATCTCCGCATCGCTGCGGCCGCGGCGGCTGGGGAAGCTGTCGGCGTCGAGCTCGATGGCCTTTGTAAACCGCCTGATCGCCTCCCGCGGCTGCTTCGCCGCCAGATAGAGCATGCCCAGCTGACTCAAGGTCACCGGATCATCGCGGTTTAACTGCACGAGCTTGCGAAACGCCCGGATCGCCTCGGGGTAGTTTTCCCGCTCCGCGGCGATCAGCCCCTTGATCTCGAGCGCGGCGGCATTTTTGTCGTCTTGTTCGAGCACCGTCTCGACGTCCACAAGCGCCTCGTCCGACTCGCCCAACTGTTGCCGGATCCGGGCACGGAGCAGCCGAGCCTGCTGCTGCATGAGGGCGGCACGCGGGTCTTCGGGCCGGATGTCGATCACCCGGTCGATGTCTGCGAAGGCCTCGTCGTTCTTTCCCTGGATGGCGTTCACCCGGGCCCGCTGCAACAGCGCCCCGCTCGACTCTGGGTCGATCTCGAGCGCCCGGTCAAAGGCCGCGCGGGCCTCGTCGAAGTGGTCGCTCATCATGCAGGCCATTCCCAAGGCCTCCTGAAGCGACTCGTCGTCGCCATCCTCCTCGATGGCCACCGCCAGATCAGCGCGGGCCTTCTCAAACTCCTCCTGCTGGTAGTGAAAGAGCCCCCGAGCCCGCCGCACCTCGACGTCGCGGGGGGAAAACTCCACGGCGGCGTCTAAGAGTTGGCGTTGCTTGTCGGCGTTGTCCTCCAGGCTCGCGAGCACGAGGTTGGCCTGCGCCTGCTGGAGCCTGTCGTCGCCGAGAAGCTCGAGCGCCTTGGTGGCGGCAGTGGCGGCCCGCTCGCGATCGCCCCCGGGAAGCGCTTCCAGTCGAGCGATCATCAGGTGGGCGGTGCCGAAGCCCGGGTCGCGGGCCACCACCTCGTTGAGGTCGCGCATCGCGAACGACCGAATCCGCTTCCATTGCGGGTCGGGCTCGTCGGTGTTGAAGATGGCGGAGACGAGCATCGCGGCCCGATCGATGAGGGTGCCGATGTAGAGGTCTTCGGCAAACTTCTTCGAGTCGGCGTCGAGCCCCTTGTCGATTGCCCGCTTGCAGAGGTCGAGCACGCGGCCGAAGTCGTCGAGTTCGTTGATCTCGAGTTTGGCGTCGATCGCGGCGTTGAGGTCTTCCTGCCCCGGTGGCTCCGCATTGCCAGCGGGTTTGTCATTTGCCTTCGCATCGTCGGGGGCTGCCGCCGGCGAAGTGGCCGGCGGGAGTGGTTCTTCCTGGCCCACGACAGCGACGGGCTTAACGGCCCACGCCTCGCCACGCACAAGCAGGACGATCGCCGCGGCGGCGAGCCAGGAGCCGGATCGGTGGCGAGCAGACATCATCGGGAGGCCTCGGGCGGAAGCGGCGGCGGGCTCGCGGCCGTCACCGGCCTACCCGTCGCGAAAATAGTATGCGGCATCCGGCCCGAAGACCGCCACACCGACCGAAAAGGGCCGCCCGTATTCCCCGCGGGGTTCCTCACGGGAGGCGGCCCCCGCCGCTCCCGAAAAGCCCGGAGCGCAAGCGATGGGAATACGGATCGCAACC
>JBBDNW010000117.1:0-4043 GCA_040877375.1 Pirellulales bacterium
GCGCTTGGGGCTTCCTGGCCGACAAGAAGCCAGCAGCGCAAGCGATGGGAATCCGGGTAGCGACTTCGGCGGTGGTATGAAACCGATCGGGATGGCGGGCGTATTCCCCGCGCTTGCGCTTGGGGCTTCCTGACGGGAGGCGGTGCCCCCGTGCCGGCGATGCGTGACAGTCGAAGAAGCCTGGTCACACCAGTTGGTCGCGGACCCGCTCGAGGAGTTTGATCGTGGCGCGGATGCCCTCGGCCTCGGGAAGGCCCTTGCCCTCGTATTCGACGCCCACCCAGCCGTGATAGCCCGCGGCGACCACGATCTTCATCATCTTGAGGTAGTCGGTCCGCACCTCGTTGCCCTCGGCATCGAACTCATGGCTCTTGGCGCTGACCCCCTTGGCGAACGGCATCAGTTCCTCGACACCGCGGTAGCGGTCGTAGTCGTGGAAGTTGCCGAAGTCGGGGAGCGTGCCGCAGTTGGGCCTGCCTACTGTTTTCATCACGCCCGCCAGCCACGCGCCGTTGCTCGACAGGCCGCCGTGGTTCTCGACGATCACGTTCATGTCGAGTTGCGCCGCAAACTCGCAGAGCCGCCCGAGGCCGTCGGCGGCGAGCTTCTGCTGCTCCTCGAACGTCCCCTTGCTGCCGGCGTTGACCCGGATTGAATGGCAGCCGAGCCGCTTGGCAGCCTCGACCCATGGGTAGTGCTTCTCAATCGCCTGCGTACGCGCCTTGTCGTCGGGATCACCGAGGTTGCCCAGCCCGTCGCACATGATCAGCACGTTGGTCACGCCCTCGTCCGCGGCCCGCTTGGCCAGGTCGGCGAGGTAGTCGGCGTCTTGCGGCTTGTCCTTGAAAAACTGATTGACGTATTCAACCGCCTCGATGCCGAACTGCTGCTTTGCCGCGCGGGGGAAGTCGAGGTTGTCGAGTTTGCCGGAGAACAGGGTTTGGTGGAGGGACCATTGGGCCAACGAGATTTGGAAGGCCGGCGGCCGCGGCGCGGGATCCCCGCCAAACGCCTCGAGCCGGGGGGCGGCCCACGCTCCGGCCAGAGCTGCCGACGAAGCGAGGAACGTGCGACGGGTGGTCTGCTGGAAAGCGGAAGCGGTCATCCAGAGCCTCTCAAATCAGTGCGTCTGCCGGCCGCCCTCGGCCTCCGACTGGAAGTATTCCCGCGGGCGGTACAGTAAGACTACCGGAATCAGCAGCAGCGTTGCCACCGCCATGCAGCCGGTGAAAAACCAGTAATAGGAGGCGCCCGTCAGCGTCGAGTTACCGGTGGCGTCGCGGGTCACGATGTTGACGAAGGCCGTAAACAGGTTGCCCAGCGACACGCTCAGCAGATACAGGCTCATCACAAACGACTTCATCTGGGGCGGAGCCTGGGTGTAGCTGAACTCCAGGCAGGTGATCGACACGAGCACTTCGGCGGCCGTGATCACGACGTAGGCGGCCAGTTGCCAGAGCACCGACGGCCAGCGGGCCGCCTCCTGGCCGAGGCCCGCCGCCGCCAGCCGGGCCGCCTCGGCGTCGATGTGGTGCTGCGCCCAGGCCGAGATCGCGAAGGCCACGATGGTCAGGGTGAACCCGATGAAAATCTTCCGCAGCGGCGTGAGCTCGAAGACACGTCCGAGAGCGGGGTAGATCAGGCTCCCGAAGAGCGGGATGAAGAGGAGCACGAGCAGCGGGTTGATCGCCTGGATCTGGCTCTCCAGCCAGTCGACGCCCAAGAACCGCCGGTCCATCTGCTGCGCCTGCTGCACCCAGGCGCCGCCGGTCTGGTCGTAGAGCGACCAGAACACGGCCACGAGCAGATAGAGGGGCACCAGTTTGCCGATGGCCCGCAGGCCCTCGGGGCCAAACGTTTCGGCGAAGTAGCCGCTACCGCGCGGCGGCACGTGGACAAACCGGTGCCGTCCGATCCAGAAGACGAGCGTCGCGACCGCCATCAGGATACCCGGCACGCCAAACGCCCAGACAGCGCCATGGTGCTTGAGCAGCCAGGGCGTGAGCAGGGTGGAGAAGAACGAGCCGAAGTTGATCGCAAAGTAAAACCAACCGAAGACTCGCTCCAGGAGGTGGCGATTGGAATGGCCGAACTGGTCGCCAACGTGTGCCGAGACGCAGGGTTTGATGCCTCCCGAACCGATGGCGATCAGGGCGAGGCCCGTGAGCAGCCAACCCCGCGGCTCGAACGTGGCGGCGAGGAACGGCTGCGGCATGTCCATCAGCGCCAGGCTGAGATGCCCGGCGCAGTAGACGATCGAAAGCAGGAGGATCGTGAGATACTTGCCCAGGAACGCGTCGGCGATGATGCCTCCGATCACGGGAAAGAAATAGGCGCTGGCTACGAAGAGGTGCATCCACTCCCGCGACTCTGTCTCCGTCATGAAGTCGGGCTTTCCGGCCCCCGACAGCAGATACTGCGTCATGAACACGACGAGAATCGACTTCATGCCGTAGAACGAGAATCGTTCTGCCGCCTCGTTGCCCACGATGAAGGGAATGCCGGGCGGCATGGCCGCGGTCGCGGTCGGCTGGGTACGGTACGAAGCGGTCGGCGTGGCCATGCGGTACCTTGAGGAGGCGAGTTCGAAGCGACAGCATGCCCGACCGTCCAGCAGCAAGGCAAACCCGTGAGCCAAAGCCAGCGATGACCGGCAAACTTCTCGTCGTCACCATCGACCGTCTGCCGGGCTGGATGCTGCCCGCGTATGGATCGACCTGGGTGTCGATGCCCGGGGTCGATGCGCTGGCTGGGCGGGGCGTGGTGCTTGATGGGCTGATCGCCACGAGCGACCAACCCCGCGAGACGCTGGCCGGTCTGTTCGGCGGGCCCGGCTGGCCGCTTGCTGCGGCGCTCAACCCGGCGGTGCTGATCACCGACGACGCCACGGTGGCCGAAACGATGGCCGGCATCGTGGACATGCAGCACGTCGCGGCGGTGGCCACGGCGGCAACTGCCATCAACGACGACGACACGAACCTGGCACGGCTGTTCGCTGCGGCAGCCGCCACCGTCGCCGCCGGTCGCCACCAGCTGGTGTGGTGCCATGCGGGCAGTCTTGCCGTCGCGTGGGATGCGCCCGACGAGTATCGCGAGGGCCATCTCGACCCCGAAGACCCCCCGCCCCCTGCCGGCGCCGCGGTGCCCGATGTGGTGGTCTCGGCCGATACCGACCCCGACCTGCTTGTTGGGATCCGGCATGTGTTTGCCGGTCAGCTCACGCTCCTCGACCAACAGCTCTCCCGGCTGCTCGCTGTTGCTACTGAGGACTGGACGATTCTCTTCGTGGGTGTCCGCGGGCTGCCGCTCGGCCTGCACGGGCGTGTGGGCTGTGGACCCCTCGCCCCCTATGGTGAACTCGTGCGGATGCCGGCCATCATCGTCGATGCCCGGGGGCGGATGGCGGGTCAGCGGTCCGGCGGCCTCGCGGTGCCTGCGGATATCGGCATCACGCTCGGTGATCTCCTGGGCGACCGGTTGACGGCGTCGGACCAACGGCCGACTCATGCCCGCAGCCTCGCCGGTCTGTTCACCGACTGGACCACTGCGGCCCGCGACCGCGTGATCGTCGTCGGGAGCGAAGCAACAGCGGTCATCACGACGGGGTGGCATTTGATCCTGCCGGCGGCCATCGCCGGCGGGGGGAGTCCGCTGCTGTTCGCCAAACCCGACGACTTCTTCGAGCTCTGCGATGTCGCTGACCGCTGCCCTCACGTGGTCGATGAACTCCGCGCGGTGGCCGAGGCCGCTGCCGCCGGTGAGATCGAGCAGGCGTGGGGCATGCCGCTGAGCGGGGCGGCGACGGGGGCCAACTGAGGTTTCGGCCTCGCTGCTGTCTCTTTCAGCGGCTCTAGGTCATGTTGACGGCGGTCGAAAACGGCGACGCTGGGCCTGACCCCCTCCCCAAAACCTGAGCCAGTTCTTGTGAGAGAATCCTCTTGCCCCGTGTGGGGTTTGAAAGGGTTCTCAGATGAAGAAGCGACACAGTGCAGAGCAGATCGTTGGTTTTCTTCGGCAGGCTGACGTTGACCTTGGGAAGGGCA
>JBBDNW010000118.1:0-21989 GCA_040877375.1 Pirellulales bacterium
TAAACTTGGCCGCGTAAACTGCAAAAGTCGAACTAAGAGCGTTCGCCGACCCCCTTGCCTCGCATCAGGAAGCCCCAAGCGCGAGCGCGGGGAATACGCTTCCCACCCCGGCTCGCTCCGCACCACGCCCGCAGTCGCCACCCGTCTTCCCATCGCTCGCGCTCCGGGCTTCTTGAGGGCACCCGACGCAAGGCGTCCCAATCCCCTTGCCTCGCATCAGGAAGCCCCAAGCGCGAGCGCGGGGAATACGCTTCCCACCCCGGCTCGCTCCGCACCACGCCCGCAGTCGCCACCCGTCTTCCCATCGCTCGCGCTCCGGGCTTCTTGAGGGCACCCGACGCAAGGCGTCCCGATCCGCGCCGCCTCCCTCCAGGAAGCCCCAAGCGCGAGCGCGGGGAATACGCTTCCCACCCCGGCTCGTCGCTCTGCCAAAAAGCGGATGCGCCCTAGGCCCGTCGCCACAGGTCGTCCCAATCGCAGCCCTCCCGCCGCGCCACGGCCGCCGCCTCGTCCCGCCAGCGGGCGGCGTCGACGGGGTAGCCCGCGGTCGGCTCGAGCCCCGGCTGCCGCGATCCCCAGAAGGCATTGAAGGCGTGCATCGAGATCTCGCGGACATACTTCGCCGTCATGCTCGCAAGCGCCACCGGCAGCCGTGATTCGCCCCGCACGCAAAACTCGAAGCGGCAGGATGCATCGGGGACGTGATACACCGACCGCTCAGGTGTCTCCTCGACGACCTGCACAAGCGGAGCGCCGAGCGTCCGGGACAAAAGCGGCGCATACCGGCGCCGCCCACCGTGACGATCGCACCACACGACCACTGGTTCGTCCGCGGCCGCGGCCACCAGTGGCGCCGCGAGTTCAAGCGTGGCCTGGGAGAGGATATCGCTCTTGTTGAGGCCCGCAGCGAGTAGCCGATTGAACTCCCGCGGCTGGATGACGCAGCAGCGGATCGTCGTGAGCGTCACACCCCCCGCGGCCAAGCCGGCGGAGACGCGGTCGGCAACCTTGAGGCAGTCGGCCGCGTGCGCTTCCAAGGGAAGTTCGATCGCGGCGCGAACGCCAGCCTCGGCTGGGCCCGACTCACCATCGCCGACACGATCCCGCTCGGCGGCGATCACGGCGCCGAGTGCTTCCCATGTCGCAGGGACGCCGCCCGACGCCAGTGTGAGTCCGACGAGGGCGCCCCGTTCGAGCGCCACAAATCCGGCACCGCCGCGGAAGATCCGCTTGGAGTCGCCCCACAGCGGACCTGCCGCCTCGGCGGCGCTGGCGAAGGATGCCTCCAATCGGGCAGGGTCGGCACCGGCGTCTACCTGCCAGGCCGTAGCGGCCACGACGAGCGGCCCAAGGTTCGGACCGTAGCCCGCCTCGTCGGTGCCGATCACGAGCGTCATGCCTGTGTCCCAGCAGGTGCTGGCCACTGCCGGCAATATTCATAGACGGCGATCGCGGCCGAGGTCGCCGCGTTGAGACTGTGCGGCAGGCCGGCCATGGGAATCTCCGCCACCCGGTCGAGGCGGTCGAGCTCCTGCTGTTCGAGCCCCGTCCGCTCGTTGCCGATCACGAGCACCGTGCGGGCCGCAAAACTGAAGGTAAACAGGCTCTCCGAGCGGGTCGCCTGCTCGAGCCCGACCAGTTCGTATCCTTCAGCCCGCAGCCGGTCGAGCACCGGCGGCAGGCTGCGGTGCACGGCCACCTCCACCGATTCTGCGCCGTCCCGCGCGATCCGGCCGTGGACACCGGCCGCGCCGCAGGCGACAACCCGGGCGATACCGAAACAGCCGCAGGTCCGTACGATGTGGGAGAGGTTCACATGACTCCGCATGGCCGCACAGGCCACCACCAGTTCGCGGGGCGCCGCGAGCTGTTCGGGAGGTCTGTGACGGATGTGTTCGAACCGCGGCATGGCACGGGGATCTCGGAGCGTGAATCAGATGAGCGGATTGTGCGACAGGCGGACAACGCTGCAAACCCTCGTCGTGATGCTGGCGGGCTGCGGCTCCCTTGGCGGTGGCCGGCCGCGGCTGGCCGCAGGTGCGGAACAGCGCGGCGGCGTCCAGGTCGAACTCGTCGACCACGACGGCCTGATGGCAGCCGTGGCTGCCCGCCAGGGCACGGTGGTGGTGCTCGACTGCTGGAGCACGTCGTGCCCGCCGTGCGTCAAGGAGTTTCCCCGGCTTGTGGCGCTCGCCGCCGCCAACCCCGACCGGGTCGCCTGCCTGTCGCTGGCCTTCGACTACGAGGGGATCGGCACGCCCGAGGAGTCGCTGCCCCGCGTCCGTGGGTTCCTCGAGGAGGTCGGGGCCGGCGACGTGTGCAATATGCTTTCCCGTGAGGATGCCGACTTTATGTACCGCAAGCTCGACCTGACGAGCGTGCCGGCGGTGTATGTCTGGAAGCCAGACGGCTCGCTGGCGGTGCGATACGACGACGACTACGCCTCAAAGACACTCGGCAGGCCGTTTACCTATGCCGACGTCGAAGCCACGGTGCAACACCTCTTGGCCACGCCAAAACCCTGAGCCTGCGCGGCTTTATTGTTGAGGGCCCCGCACGAGCGGCGGTAGACTCTGCTGCTCGCTGGCGGGAACGATGCCGTCCCCGTGTCCGTCTTCTCGCTGGAGTAAACGCATGACGTCGGCCCCTCGTCGCGACCCGGCGGCCGCCGGCCTCGTTCGTAATCCCCTGGCCGGAGGTCGCGAGACGGTCGAGTCGATCGTCGTGGCCTTCACACTGGCCTTGCTCTTCCGGGCGTTTGAGGCCGAGGCGTTCGTGATCCCCACCGGTTCGATGGCGCCGACACTGATGGGCCGCCACAAGGATCTCGCCTGCTCCTCCTGTAGCGCGGAGTTCCGCGTGGGCGCCAGCCAGGAATGGGACGAGGCGGCGGGTCGGGTGCGGCCCGACAGGCTCGTGCCCAAGGCCCGGTGCTTCAACTGCGGCAACGAGATGTCGCTCTCGATCGCCCGCGGCCAGCCCGACCCACGGTATCCGTCGTTCAACGGCGACCGGATCCTGGTCGACAAACTCGTCTACGACTTCGCCGAACCCCGGCGGTGGGACGTGGTCGTCTTCAAGTATCCAGAAGACGGGAAGACCAACTACATCAAGCGACTCGTCGGCCTGCCCGGCGAGACGGTGTTCGTCGCGGGAGGCGACATCTGGACGAGCACAGACGACGCCGAACCAGTCATCGCCCGTAAGCCTCCAAAACGACTCCTCGCCATGCTGCAGTGTGTGCACGACAGCCGGCACGTGTCGGCGGAACTCGTGAAGGCGGGCTGGCCGACCGCATGGGCCGACTGGATCGCACCCGGCGGTGTGGGTGGTCGCTGGACGACGACCGACAACGGCCGCTCCTTCGCGTTGAGCTGTGCCGCGGGCGAGTCGGCCGAGCTCCGCTACCGCCACCTGCTCCCCTCCGAGGAAGACTGGCGGACCATCCGTTCGGGCGGTCGTCCCCGAGCCGGGGCGCAGCCCGTGCCGGTCGATGACTTCCAGCCCTACAACACCAATCCCACGAGGCTTCACCCGGTGGGCGATCTCGCGGTGGAGATGATTCTCGAGAGTCGCGCACGAGAAGGCGGCATCGAGCTTGATCTCGTCGAAGCCGGCAAACGCCATCGTCTCACGATCGATCTCACCGACGGTGCCGCTCGACTGCTCGTGGCGGGCCAAGACGAGGGTGCCACCGCGACGGCCTCCACGCCGCTGCGTGGCCAGGGCTCGTGGAAGATCCTCTTCGCCAACGTCGACGACGAGCTTTCGCTCTTCGTCGATGGCCAGAGGATCGCCTTCACCGGCCCCGTCACCTGGGAGCAACCGATGCCACGGACCACGCCGCGGGTTGCCGCAGGGGAGGCCGCTCCAGGGTCGCAGGCGGTGAGCGACCTCGCGCCGGTAGGCGTGCGGGCCACTGCCGCGGACGTGCGAGTGACGGATCTGCGGGTGCTCCGTGACGTCTATTACATCGGCGCGGTCGACGTCGATCGCAACAGCATGATCATCGAGGAAGACGTCCTCGGCTTCCCGCTCGAGGCCGACCAGTTCTTCATGCTCGGCGACAACTCGGCCGCCAGCAAGGACAGCCGCCTGTGGCTGACAGGACACCACGTCGACCGACGGCTCCTGATCGGCCGGGCGCTGGCCGTCTGGTGGCCCCACGCCGTGCCGGCCACCTGGAGCGTTCCCCTGCGGTTCCGGGGCTGGGATTTGCGATTGCCCTCGTGGCCAAACTTCGGGAGGATGCGGTTCGTGAGGTGAGCGGCCCTTTCGGTCGGTCGCCGCCGGGCCGTGCCGATGGAGTGAGGCAGATGTCGCTCTTGAGTGTCGAAGGCCTCGTCAAGAACTACGGCCGCCGCCGGGTCGTTGACGGCGTCGACTTTCACGTCGAAGAGGGCGAGATCGTCGGTCTGCTTGGGCCCAACGGCGCCGGCAAGACGACGAGTTTTCGCATGACCTGCGGGATCGTGATTCCCGATTCCGGCCGCGTGCTCCTCGATGACGAGGACATCACCGGCTGGCCGATGTATCGGCGGGCCCGTGACGGTGGGATGGGCTACCTCGCACAGGAACAGAGCGTGTTCCGCAAACTCACCGTCGAGCAAAACCTGCTCGCCATCATGGAGCTCATCGGTATGCCGCCGAAGGAGCGCCGCCGCCGCTGCGACCAACTCATCGAGCAGTTCGACATCGTGAAGATCCGCCGCTCGAAGGCCCACTACATCTCGGGGGGCGAGAAGCGCCGGCTGGAGATCGCCCGCTGCCTGATCACCCAGCCGCGGATCATCCTCCTCGACGAGCCGTTCACCGGTATCGATCCGGTGACGATCCACTCCATCCAGAAGATCATCCGTGGTCTTCGTGACGACGGCATTTCGATCCTGATCACCGACCACCGCGAGCGAGAGACACTCGCGATCACCGACCGCAGCTATGTGATCCGTGCGGGCAAAGTGCTCTGCCACGGCACCGCGCAGGAGGTCCTCTCCAATCCCGAGGCAAAGAAGTATTATTTCGGCGAGAGTCCGGGCGTCGACGCGGCCTAGAGCACATCTGCCTTTTGGTGGAGCGGGGCGGGGTGCTACCCGCATTCCCCGCGCTTGCGCTGGGGGAATTGCTGACGGGAGGCAAGGGGGTCGGCGAACGCTCTTAGGAGCCTTGGGCGTATCCTCGCCCCTGTGAAGAGACTTTTGCCGCCCCCGAGCCGGCGATCCACATAAGTCGCATTCGCTTTAAGATGTCTGTCATTCCGAAAAGGTGAGTCATGAGTTTGCAGGTCGCAGCATGGCCGCACCGCATCGCGGCGGCCGGATCACCGTGAAGTTCCCACCGCCTCCCCGCGGACTACCCCGCCGCCTGCGAGCCTGGTACGTCGTGATCGCGGCTATCGTCTCGGCGGTGGTGGCGGCCACCGCGCCGATGTGCCCGGTGACCGATCGGCAGGGGCGGCCGGTGTGGCGGGTCGAAGCCGTCAACGATGGCGACACCGTCACCTGCCTCGACACGGCTGGCCGCCATGTGCGGATCCGCCTGCGAAGCATCGACGCACCCGAACTCGACCAGCCCGGAGGCATCTCGTCCCGCGCGGCTCTCGCCGCAAAGCTCGCCGGCGGCCGTGTCCGTGTGGAGGGCGACGCCCGCGACCAGCACGGCCGGTTGCTCGGCACGCTCCTCGTCGACGACCGCGACGTCAACCGCGAGATGGTGGCCGACGGGTGGGCGTGGGCCTTCACGGGCTTCGTCGACGACGAGGAACTGATCGCGGCTGAGTCGGCGGCCCGGCGAACCCGCCGCGGGCTGTGGGCCGATCCGCAGCCCATGCCACCATCCCAGTGGCGGCAGCTGCACCCGAGCCACGGGCAGTCGCGGCCCCGGTGATGGCCGCGGGGTCACGACCGCCCCTTTCGACTTTTGCTCAGCTGGTTTAGCGTCATCGGCATGCAGTCGCCCCACGACATCGTGATCACCGGCCTCGGCGTCGTCAGCCCGATCGGTATCGGCCATCAGCCATTCTGGAAGGCGCTGGTGTCGGGGGAGAGCGGCATCCGCCCGCTGACCCTGTTCGATGCCTCAGGGCTCAGCGTCCGCTTTGGCGGCCAGATCGACGACTTCGATGCCAAGCTTTATGTCCGGCCGCGGAAGAGCCTGAAGGTGATGAGTCGTGACATTCAGCTCGGCTTCACCGCCGCTGATCTCGCGCTCGCCGACGCCCGCGTCACGCCGGGCGCGGTCATCACCGAACGCTTCGGCGTCGTCTTCGGGAGCGACATGATCTACGCCGACCTTGAGGACCTCGAGGGCACCTACCGACGCGCCTCACGCGGCGGCAGCTTCGACTACTCGCTCTGGGCCGAGGCCATCCAGCAGGAGGTGCATCCACTCTGGCTGCTCAAGCACCTGCCAAACATGACCGCGTCGCACGTGGCCATCGCGCACGAGGCCCGCGGCCCCAACAACTCAATCGTGCTCGGCGACGTGTCGGGGCTCCTCGCAGTCGCCGAAGCGGCCAGCATGATCCGCCGCGGCTGGGCCGACGTGATGCTCGCCGGCGGTACCGGCTGCCGGCTGCATCCGACGGCGATGGTGGCGCGGAGCACGAAGCAGCTCTCGCACCGGGCCGACGACTGCCGGGCCGCGAGCCGACCGTTCGATCGCGACCGCGACGGCTTCGTCAACAGCGAAGGGGCCGGCGCCGTGGTGCTCGAGTCGCGGAAACACGCGGAGCGCCGCGGAGCGCCGATCCTTGGCCGCATCCTCGCCACCGCCGCACGCTGCGAGCCCACAGCGCGGCGCAAGGGGCTGAAGGGTGCTTCGCTGCGGCAGGCGATCCGAGAGGTCTGCCGCCAGGCCGGCCTGGTCGCCGCCGATGTCGGCCACGTCAACGCCCATGGCCTCGGCACCGTCGACATGGACCGTGCCGAGGCGGCTGCGATCGTGGCCGAACTCGGCGATGTGCCTGTCACCGCCCCCAAGGGCTCGTTCGGTCATCTTGGCGCAGGCGGCGGCGTGGTGGAGATGATCGCCAGCGTGA
This sequence comes from Pirellulales bacterium, assembly GCA_040877375.1. Taxonomy (GTDB): domain Bacteria; phylum Planctomycetota; class Planctomycetia; order Pirellulales; family UBA1268; genus QWPN01. Next base: position 7,037 of record JBBDNW010000118.1, read on the forward strand.
TGGGGCTCACCGCGGGGATCGTGCCGCCGACCCGCAACTACGAAACACCCGATCCGCACTGCCCCGTGAATGTCGTCCACGGGCAGCCGCTCGCGGGCCGGCCGGCGACCGCCGTGACGGTCAACCTCTGCACAACCGGGCAGGCGGTCGCCGTGGCGCTCGCGGCCGAGTGATACCGTCGCGGCGGGTCACCACGAGCCGTTGAAGCCGAACGACACGCCGTTGTAGAAGGTCTGGCCACCGACATCGATCGCGTTGTTGTCGCGATTATCGAGATTGAACTGGCGGTTGGCCGTGGCCATGCCCGCGATCCAGAGGAAGTCGTAGCCGATCTGGAGGGCAAAGTTCGGCTTGATCTGCCAGCCGGCGAGGATCGTCAGGTCGCCGATGAAGCCGGCGCCGGTGCGGGTGGCCTGATCGGAGAACGAGATAGTCTGCGACCCGATTGGCAGGTTCGTGTTGATCCCGAAAGCCGTCTGGTTTGTGCTGCCGAAGGAGAGGGCCGGGGCGGCACGGCCTCGCAGGCCCCAGTAGTAAAACTCGTTTTGGCTGATGAGTTCGGCACCGAGGTTCAGGCCCAACAGCCAGTTGGATGCGTTGATCACGTAGTCGCCGCCGAACTGCGACGACGGCACTCCCGTCCGGCTACTGATCAGCCGGAAGTCCTCGTTTGTGGTCGCCAGCCGCGTGCCCACGATCAGGGCGGACAGCCAGCCGCGCTCGGCGTGCCGGGTCCAGTTGCCGCCGGGCGACATCACAAGCTGGTCGCGGCCCAGCCGGCGTCGCAGCTTGTAGTTCCACTCCCAGCTGTTGAAGTCGGAGTTAAACGCCGTGAAGTAGGTCGAGGCGTTGTTGAAGCCGGGGGCGTTGTAGTTGAGTGGCGTGACGAGCGTGCCATTGGCACGGGCATTCCAGCCGTCGTTGTCCTCGTACGCCATACCGCCGTAGTAGACAAACTCCACGAAGCGGTCTCGGTCGAGGTAGTCGCGGCCGAGCGACTTGCCAATCGTGGCCCGGGCTCCGGGCGCGACGTTGAAGGGCTGCGCCATCGTCGTGTAGGAGATCAGCGACAGCTGCTGTGGATTCGAGGGACTCGGCGCGATGTCCTGGACGATGTTCACGCGGTTGTTGCGACCGCGTTCCATCCACAGCGACTCACCGCCGACATACCAGCCGCCATTCTGGAACCAGCGGCCTGAACTGGCCTCGAACGGCATCTCGTCGACGTTGAAGTCGTCCATCAGCATGCCGTCGAAGGCACCGGAGGCGACCCCCAGGATTCCTGGTGGCTCGGAGAGCGACTCAACAGCTGGAGTCGGATCGGCGACCGTCTCCTCGCGGAGGATCGACTCCCTTGGGGCGGGCATCACCTCCACGTCATCGTCCAGGTCGAGGAGGATTTGATCCTGAATAAGTGTCATCGGTGGCTTGTCGCCGGCATCCCCCAGCACGGCGGGAATGGCGGGCTGGTCAGACACGTCGTCTGCTGCCCGGCCCATGCAGCAAGTGCCGCAGCAGACGGCCCACGCCGCGAGCAGCATCGTCGGTCGAATCACGCGAGCACTCACGTTCGGCCTCGTCCGGTTCCAGGGCAGAGCGAGGGCAAACCCTCGCAGACCGCAGGATCATCGTCACCAGCACGATCGTTTCAGTAGTTATTTTCGGCACAGCCGGCCTTGTCTTGCGCAGCTTTCCAAACACCCCTCTCCGCGCGACGGCATCGCCTGGCCGCCGCATTCGGAAAACACGGCTTTATCGTGCGGCGGAAGACTGGGCTGGAGGGGATGTCCTCCGCCATTCGATGACACAAGTCAGGCAGGCGATATGTCCGCGGTTCGGAGATAAAGATGCTTCCCAAGCGCCACCACCTGTTGCTGGCGGGCCTGCTCCTGTTCTTCGCGGGGATTCAGTTCCGCGTGGTCCAGTCGTTTACGCTCAGCGAGAAGTCGAGCACGTTCGTGGCTGCGCGGATGGGCGCCGGGCCGCAATCGGCGATCTGGCAATCGGCTCCGCTCCGCAAGGTGATCGAGCCGCCGCGCTGGCTGGGCCTGGCGCTGATGTCGGTCGGCGCCGTGTTGACGGTGAAGAGCCTGTCGATGAAAGACTCCTCGTCCTGACAGCCTGCCGATGGCTCCTCAGCCGTCGTCTTCAGTTTCACTAGCCTGTTCGTCGGCATACGGATCCCGCACGCAGGCAGTCTCGGCGGAATAGTCGAGTTCATCGTCGGGGTCGCAGACGAGCGACATCAAGGCGTTTTTTTCGCTCTCCGAAATCTCCGCCCTGCGGAAGCTCCGCAGGATTTCCGGCACCGGGTCGATCATCGGGCTGGTCGCATCGAGCCGGACACGGCCCATGATCAGGCCGCTTCGCCGACTGGCGAAACACTGGCAGAGCAGCAAGAGATCGTCGCGGTTCATCCGTGATTCCTCCCTGGTGGGGACAATGGCTGGCAACTCTACGCAGCTTACGAGGGAAAGGTTCAGAAATGATGAGGCGGAGGCCAGCGGCGAAAAATAGTTCCAGCGAGGGGTAATTTGCAGCCGAAAGATTCCCTCTATAGGGTCACGGTCTGGAGTTTGACGACGATGGACATACTGCCATTCGCCCAGCCCATAGACCGCGGTGACCCTGCCCGGCATGCGTCCCCCGTCGCCACGAAGGTCGACTGCCTGGTGACAGGCGGCACCGGTCTGGTGGGCAATAACGTGATCCGCACGCTCGTCAACCAGGGGCAGCGGGTGCGCACGCTGGTGCGGTCGCGTTCTGGTGAGCGCGAACTTGACGGCCTCGACGTCGAACGGATCGTGGGCGACGTCACCAATGCCGACGCCGTCCGCCAGGCCGTCACCGGGGCGCGGATCGTGATCCATTCCGCTGCGATGGTGCACGTGGGCTGGTGGCAACTCGCGGAGATGCGCCGCGTCAACGTCGAGGGCACGCGGCTGGTGGCCCAGGCGGCCCGTCGCGAGGGCGCGCGGCTCATTCACGTCTCGAGTGTCAACGCCCTGGGGCTCACGGGTGACGGATCACCCGCCGACGAGGAGACGCCCTTCGGCAACCTCGTCGACTGTCCCTATGTCGTCACCAAGCGTGAGGCCGAGCAGGTCGTCCTCGAAGAAATCGCTCGCGGTCTCGACGCCGTGATTGTCAACCCGGTGTTCATGCTCGGGCCGTGGGACTGGAAGCCCTCAAGCGGCCGGATGCTCGTGGAGGTCGGCGAAGGGCGGGGGCTGTTCGCCCCGCCCGGATCCCAGCACTTCGGCGACGTCCGCGACGTCACGGCGGCGATCATCGCGGCAATCACGGCGGGAAAATGCGGTCGTCGCTACATCCTCGGCGGCCATCACCTGCCGTTTCTCGAGGCGTGGAGCCTGTTCGCCAGAGTGGCCGGCCGTCGTCCGCCACTGGGCGAGGCACCGCCACCCGTGGTGCGGTTCGCAGGCCGGGTCGGTGACCTGGTCGCCGGCTGCATGGGCCGGGAGGGTCCGCTCAACTCGGCCGCGACCAGCATGTCGCTCCTTCGGCAGCACTACTCCAGTGACCGTGCGCGAACCGAACTTGGCTATACGATCCGTCCGCTTGAGGAATCGGTGGAAGATTGCTGGCGGTGGCTCGTCGACGCCGGCCACGCCAGGATGCCGCGGTCCGCGATGCGGCCCCTCAGGCTGGGCGCGTCCTGAGATCTCACTCCGGCGGAAGCAGCACGGCCGCCGCCGCCTGTCCTGTGCGAGCGGCACTGAGTTTGAGAATCACGCCGCTTCCGGCCGCCACGGGGCCGCCCTGCACGACGCTCACCGGACACGCGGGATCGGCCGAATGGTAGTTGAGCGTCGGCGGGATCATTCCACGGCCGAGGCCGATCACGCTCGCCGCCAGTTCCATGGCCCCCCCTGCGGCGCCGGCATTTCCGAAGGAGCTCTTCGTCGCCGTCACCGGCACGTCGCCGAGGCGGGCCCTGATGACCTCCGCCTCGACCCGATCCTCGACGATGGTCGACAGCCCGTTGGCGTTGACGTGGCCGACGTCGGCCGGCTCAATCCCGGCGGCCTCGAGCGCGGCGTCGATGGCGGCCGCCACCGCGGTGCCGGTCAGCGGCACGCCGATCCCCCGCCGCTTCTCGCACCGACCGACCGCGGCCCCGAGGCGGGCCAGCACCTTCGCGCCGCGGCGGCGGGCATGTTCCGCCGATTCAAACACGAAGGCCGCCGCCCCCTCGCCATTGACGATGCCGTCACGATCCCGATCGAAGGGACGGCAGGCAGCCGCCGGATCATCATCGCGGTGGGAGAGGAGGCTGTCGCCCCGCTGCACAATGGCCCCCGGATGCAGTCGCGAACCGGTCCCACCAACGAGCATCACGTCGGCCCAGCCGCGGCGGATCACGCTGGCCGCCTCGGCGAGCGCCATCAGCGCCGACACCTCGCCGATGACGAGGGTGTTGTTAGGGCCTCGGGCGTCGTGAAAGATCGCCACGTGGGAGGCGATCATGTTGGGCAGTTGCTTGAGCAGCCAGAGCGGATACATCTCCGTCATGGCGGCGTCGGCCCAGCGGTCGAAGTCAAACTGCCCCTCGTGTCGGCAACTGCGAAAGACCGCTTCGAGATCGTGGATATCGTCGTAGATTAGGTCGGCGCCAAAGAGCACCCCGAAGCGTTCCGGGTCGACCCCGCCCGGGCCGATGCCCGCGTCGGTGAGCGCCTGGTCGGCCGCCGCGAATCCAAACTGGATCTCGCGGCTCATCACCTTCAGGCTCTTCCGCGGCCGCACATGCCGCTTAGGTTCAAAATCCCTGATCTCGCCGCCAAACCCGACCGGTAGGCCGCTGGCGTCAAACAACGTGATCGGGCGCACGCCGCTGCGACCTGCCGCAAGGCTCTCCCAGAAGGCATCGTTCCCAATGCCGATGGGGCTGACCACGCCCGTCCCGGTGATCACGACGTCCCGCATGACCGGCATGTGATGGGTGGGCGATGGGGGTCTCGAACAAGCCTTTATTTTTACAGGCTAAAACCAACTCTGTCGATTTGGCGTGTGCACATTTATGTGCAACCCCAGAAATCGCCGCCTTCGTGGCTGAATCCGGGCGGACTGCCGCGTGGGACCAGTTGCCGGCAGAGCGCCTCAGGCCGCCGAACTGCGGAAAGAAAAACCTTTTAACTCCGTCGAAGGTACCCTCGAGGATTGAACCGGCTAAAGTGGTTGCTGGTGTGTGGTCGGCCTTCTCGTCTCGTGGCCGAGCACAACAAGTTTTCATTCCGTCTACCGGGGATCAAATCCCCGGTGGGCTCACAGTGTTTTACGTTTGATTTCAACTCAGATTTCAACTCAAGGGAAAAAAATGAAAAGCAAGTATTTCTTCATCGCGGCGGCGTTTCTGAGTTTCCTCCTCAGCGTCAGTATTTGGTTTCTCGGCACGACTCCTAATCACGAGAATCAGGCAATTTTCGTGGGAATCTGGGTTCCTAGCATCCTCTCGCTTGGCAGGTACTTCAGTGAATAACTTCGTACTTTTTGTGTGCGGCCTCGTGGTAACCCTCATGTCCGGCATGGGGATACTCGTTTACTTGGTCGCGCTAGGATACGAAAAGAAAAAACCCGACGCAGACAAGTGACCTGCTCACTCGGTAGCCCAATCGACAGAGCCGCAGGATTGGGGTGTATGTTGCCGGGCAATCGCATCTTCTGAGGGCGACACGGGTACGGCGTTTGATTTGAGTGGCATTTTTCTCGCCGTCGGCGCAGAGTCTCTGCGAGTCCGGCTGCCTGGGGGCTTTGTCGTGACCTCGCGTCCGGCAGCGGTCGAAGGCTGTGGATGTGGATCGCAGGCAGCGCGGTGGCCGAATGGCTAGCCCGCGGCGGCCGTGTTGGGCCTGGACTATGGCCCGTGATCTACGTGGCGAAGTTATCCGGGGATGACGGTCGCGCCAGGAATCCCCTTGTCGAGCGTCGCAAGGCGAGCTCCATGTCGCACAGCCAGACCGGCCAGATGGCCGTCGGTGATCTGGCGACCGGTCTTCACCCACTGCGGGAGATCCGCGGCTCCGTCCTCGTCAGGCACTTGAATGACCACGCGACGACGATTGGCTCGAAACCGAGTCAGGAGCCGAACCGACTCTTTCACCGGCACCCGCAGGTGCGGGGCTTGGTGGAGGACGCGCACGAACCCAAGCTCCGTGATCGAACAGGTGGCGAGGCGGTCAGGGGCAGGAAGCCCCGCCAGCCATGAGGCAACTCGGGCATGATGCTCGTGGGCCGCGACAAGCGCGGCGATCAGAACATTCACATCCAAAAGCCAGGTCACGGAAAGTCTGCCAAGAGTTCCTTGACGTGGCCTGACGAAAGCGGCACCGCCCGCGGGCCCGCTTTCAGGACCGGCAGTCCGGTGCGACGCTCTATCCCTATCACGGGTCGGGCCGGCCGCGGACGAATCGGCTCCAGAACAATCCGCTCCGCCTCGAGGGCAATCTCCAACGATGCCCCAGGCAGAAGTCCGAGTTTCCGCCGGACGCTCGCTGGAAGCACCACCTGGCCTTTACTCGAGAGCGTAGTTTTCATGGTAAGAATATCTTACGTCAGAGGATAGCCCGGCCAATGGCACTTTCGGAACGAATTCCGAGCTCGTGAGCGGCTCGTGAGCGGCTCGTGCGCCGCGAGCCGCGTTTCCCGGACCCCAACAGGCGGTGCCCGGAACGCCAGCCTTCCCCTCGAGAGTGGCATTTTTAGGCGTTAACGCAGAGGCTGTGGATGTCGATCACAGGCAGCTCGTCTATCCGACGCTTGAAAGATTGCCCGGTCGTCATGGGCCTGCACGAGCTCGCCCGGTTCTCCGAGATGTGTGAGGGGCTCACTTCACGCGGGCAAAGCCATCCTGGCCTTCTCTCGCTTGCGAGCCGCCGGTTCGAAGTGAGCCGGCTCCTGCCGGCCGTCTCCTCTGAGCCGGATATCGCCGCCACACCCCGGGCACTCGAGGGAAAACTCCTCCCCCACCCGCCGCCAAGAGGTCCGCGAGTCGGTCGACGACGCCATTGGCCCCCGGCCGCGTGGACTTTCGGCCGCGGCCCGGGCCGACCCAGTTGGCCGCCTTGTGCCGCGGGAGCACGTAGCGAACGCGGGTGATGCGGCCCCCTTGGCCGTGGATCACGCAGAGCCGTTCGAGCGCGAAGGGAGGCCGGGTGCAGTACCGCAGGAGACGTTTGAGGCTTTGGAAGTAGCTCGGCACGTCCCGGTCGATGAGCGTGATCCGCGCGAAAAGCATCGATCGAAAACCCGCTGTTCTCCCACGTGAGCATGTCGGCGGCGGCAGCGGCGTCGAGCAGGCGGTTGAGTCTGAACCAGCGGATCACGCGGCGCCGCGCCCGCTCGGTGAGCGCGGCCAGATCGGCCGGGGTGTTCGGTCGTGCGGGCAGGAACGCCGGCGGGGCGGCGCATGCCGGTGCGGCAGCAGCCGCCACGAAGACGCCGTCGGTCACGCATGCGTGCAGATGCACGTGGTGGTTGAGGGCTGAGCCGAAGCGGTGCGCCGCCGAGCCGCGATCGGGCGGCTCTCGGCGTGTCGTGAGCCGGGCTTGCACCGGCGGCCGTGAGCAGCGACCGCTCGATCTCGGCGAGAAAGATCTTCGTGACGGCCGCGACGGCTGTGGGCCGGTCGGCAAGCATGCCACGCAATCGCTTCGGAACCGAGATCACCCACTGCCGCACCGGCACCGGCGGGATGACGTGATCCGCGAGGTGGGCGGCGGTCTGTGCCATGTGGCGACCGTTGCAGGAGGGGCAGACGCCGCGGCCCTAGCAGGAGAACCCCACGACGAGCCCCTGCCCGCGGCGTGCGACCGGATGGCCTGGCGTCTGGTCTGGCTGCTCGTGAAGGGGTGCAGTTCGCGACCACGACGCGGCTCGCTTCCCGGTGGTGTCCCACCAGGAATGACGAGCGTGGTGGCCTTCAGAGGCAAAGGCGATCCCGAGGGCGGCCATGTCGGTGTGCCGCGTGATGCCATCGCGGGCGGCCAAAGCTACGGGCTGCGGAATCGGGCTCACGGACGATTCAGGGATTGCCAGATTTGTTGGGCGCTACTGGCTGCAGGGCTCACGGCCTGAACTCCTTCGCCAGAACATCGCCTGCGTGGACCGGAGCATCGCGAAGGGCGACTTCTTGTGTGCCTATCGATGGGATGGGGAGCAGGAACTGGACGCAGGGAAGTTTGTCTGGACGGAGTAAGTGAGGCACAGATGCAAGCCGGAGACTGCCTCAACATCCCGGCCCACAAAAAGCACCGCGTGGCATGGACCTCACCAGTCGAGCCCACGATTTGGCTGGCGGTGCACTATCGCGGGCAGGCGTGAGCCCATGCCGCTGGATACTCGGCAAAAACCTCAGACCAAAAACGAGTCTTTTTCGCGGCGAGCGTGTACCGTTCGTTGACTGGGCCGTCTTGAAGCAGCCCTTATTCACGGAGAACTTCGTTATGGTGCGACGGATCTTGGCTCTCGGCCTCGTCTGTGGCTCGCTTGCGTGTGCCCAATCAGCCAATGCTCAGGGGCTCTGGCTTGGTGGCATGGGGTTTGGCGGCCCCGGCTTCTACGGCAGTGGCTTTGGCAGCGGCTTTTCCCCGTATGGCTTCGGGAACGCGGCCTCCTTCGGCGGCTACGCACCTGCCCGATTCGGCTATCCAGTGGCAGTGAGGCCCGTCTACGTTCCAAGGCCGGTCGTCTACGCCGGCATTGCCCCGGCGTATGTTCCAAGGCCGGCTGTTCGGGCGCCTTTGAATCGGGCGTACCGTCGCGGCTGGCGAAGGGGCTGGTGAGCAGGCTATCGGGTTCTAACCGTCACGCTCCGGCGAGTGTGCCCATTGTGTGCAGTCAAAAGCCGCCGCCCGTAGCGACTCACACGTATCACCACAACACGGCCGAAAAGACGTGATCGTGCGAAATGATGCAAATCGCTGCGAAACGAAATAATGGGCGATACAGGACTCGAACAAGCCGGGATTTTACCGAATAAAACCCAGTTCGGAAAAGCCCTCGGCAACGAGACTGGCAGGCCCACGTGCGTTGTCGATGTCGGCGCTCTGCTCGGCTCTTTGGTGGGCCAGTCGGAGAGCAACGTCCGGGGGTGGACTGAAATGGCATGGGGGGGCTTTCGCCCCCCATGCGTCATTCGCAACGATTACCGATTGCTGTTGCAGCAATCCGACTTCGCACTGGCGCGGTCGCAGCCGTCGACACAGCATTCGCAAGTGCATGCCTTGCACTTGCACTCGCCGGTTTCACAGCAACCGCAGCAGTCGTACTCGGGGCAGCCAGCGTTGTTGACGCCGACCGCGGCAGCACCAAATGGGACGCCGGCAAGCGCCGCCCACAGGATCAAACTTTTCATGGCTAAATCTCCATCCATCATGGCTAAATCTCCATCCAGAAAGGAACTGAACTTTTAGACGCCATGCCGCAACACACGGCACGGACAATCACGTTTCCTCCCGCATGCCGTCGGGCAGACAGGAGGGCGGCGTCTGATTCAGTTCCGCCAGACCCTGAACATGATGCGGGGTGGGCGATATGGAATTGTCTCGCCAGCTGCGAGAGCCAGCCGCATGAACTCAGCGGATCCCTCTATCGAATCGTCAGATACCCGTACAACTGCGAACTGGACGGACTGTTGCAGATCACCCGCCGCCGTTGTCGCCGTCTCGTGCCGAGTATTCAGTTGGCAGCGGCACGGCGGGGCAGGCCTCTGCTCAGTTCTTTGCGGCCTGCAAAGCGGACACTGCGCGTCGAGGTTCTACCCGGCTGACAGGATGCTCTTGCAGCAGGATCGGCTGGCGGTGGCAGAGCAACAGGATTTCCCGCGGGCCGAGACAGCAGAAGCGGGAATAAACTGCCCAACGACCGCCGCACAGGCGATAAGAACCCGACCGATGTGAACATGGATCGGAAACATGGCGGCCGCGATCTCAAGCCAATCACAGGAGGCCGGACCGGTGTCGGCAACGTTTTTGCCCCGGTTCCATCTCATTCGCCACCGGCGGAATAAGTAAGACATGGCTCCTGCGGGTGACTCGTGGGCCGAGGGTGACTTGAGGCTGGACGCCTACGGCCGCTGCATCAATAGCCCCCAGTGCCACTTCGCGACCCCCGGCTCCTCGCGCACGTAGCGGAACCCGGCTTCCTCGGCCCATCGGCGACACTGTTCCGGTGTTGGCCGAATGTCCAGCGACGGACCTCTCGGCGTGGCGGGATCGACGTTCCAGTGGATGATTCCCAGCTTGCCACTGGGCGATAGGACGCGGAACGCCTCGCGGAGCAACGCCACCGGGTCGTCGATGTGCAGCAGGTTGAAGACCATCGCGTAATCGCAGGACTGGCTCGGTAGGCCGGTCCCGTTGATTACGAAGTCGCGCTGCATCGGCTGCACGTTCGCCACGCCTGCTTTCCGGGCCTCCTCGGTCATCGCGGCGAGCATCTCCGGCTCGACATCCAGCGCGTAAACGGTGCCGCTGGATCGCTTGGCGGCCTCGACGGTGAACAGCCCGTAGCCGCAGCCGAACTCGACCGAGTTGCCGGGGCGGTCGCAGTCCAGACGGTCGAGGATGTGTGCAGGGTCAAAGAACCCCTGCCACACCTCGACTTCCGGCATCCCGCTTTGTCGGCCCTTCGGCATCTCGTTAAACCTCTTGTTTCACATCATCTTGGAGAACCGATGTCCACCACAACCACCACATCCCACGACACCGGCCAGCAAACCTCCAAGCGCAGCCGCCAGCGTGAAAAACAGCAGCCCGTCAGGCACCAGGAACGCTCCCCGCCAACAGACTCCGCACCAGTTTTGTTCCCGTGAAACCCTCATTTACGTGGCTCGGGGTCAGAAAGAAACCCGCGGCAAAGGGGTCTTCGCCTTTCGGGCGAACGACAAAGGCAACCCAGCGGCGACCAAGAACCGTTGATTTCAGAATCCGCTCGATCCGCCGCTTGGGTTGACCGCCCTGCTCGACGTAGGCAGCGAAGTCTGTTGGATGCAGCCAAGGATCTCCGACAGAGAGTGCTGTACGACATGCCGGGCAGCGGACACTACAGCTTCGGATTTCGGTTGAAACGCGACGGAAACCCCAGCTGTCTTCAGCATGCAGATGTCAGGCTCACCATCCCCGATGGCAAGCACATGCTCAGGACTGAGATCAAGTTGATCGCAGACATTCATCAATACATTCATTTTACAATAGTGATGCTGATTGCATCCGTTCGAGTGAAGCATCGCGGGTGATAACGTTACGCTCCCGGTGGCGATGCCCCGCCGAAACTTCATCAGATGAGCGATGCTAAAATCTGCGAAGACTCGTCGACGAATGATCTCCGTCGCAACGCGAAAACTGTCACTCACAATTCCCACTTGATACCCCAGTTTGCGAAGCGCTCTCACGGTATCGACAGCACCGGGCATGAGTGGGATGCTCATGGCCGCATCCTCAAACTCTGACTTGGACACACCCGAAAAGAGTGCTGAGATCTTTTGAGTGCGTGCCCCCGGCTCCATGTCCGAATTGTCCATGTACTCGGCCAGTTCATTCGATCTGTTACACCGTTCGGCCAGAACGACAACAAAACGCCCGCGTAAAAGCGTCCCGTCCATGTCGAACAATGCGAGGCGTTCGGGCTGTCCCATGCGCTGAAGCACCGTGAGAATTTCAGCTTGGGAGCGGCGTTCCACTTCCTCCACTTCTCGGACATGTTCCAGATTCAAGCGGTTTCGCTTCGAGGCGCGATCGAGAATGACACGAACAACTTGTTTGGCCATGTCCCCCAGCACGTCAAGCGATTGGCTGTCGTGCTCAATATGGCCGATGTCGACCTGCTCAATCCGAGCTCCCTTTGATGCAACATCAAGCAGCAGCCCCACGTCAACGCCGTAGTCGTTCTCGAATCGCGTCCCGCGAAGTACCGAGCGTCTGGTCGCTATGATTCCGCCAAGCGGCTGCTCGATATGGCTCATTTCAGGAAAGAAGGTCATGAGCAAAGGCCGAGCGGTCAACACCGTTACTCGACCTGCCGTCCGCGTGAAGGATGCCTTCACAAAGTCCGCACGGTCATCGACGAGCGGCGCTGTGATTTTCTCGATGAGATCCTCAGCCAAACCCGACAGATCGCCATCAAGAAAAACCACAATGTCGTTCTGCGCCGCCCAAGTCCCATCCTCCATCGAGGCGCCTTTACCCAGAAGCGTACTTGTGACGACGCGAGCCCCGACGCTCTGTGCCAACTCCGGAGTGCCATCGATCGAACCGTCGTCCACGACGATCACTTCCGTCACGCCCTTAGCGCGTTGCGCGAATGCAACCACGGCCGCCACGGTCGGGCACTCATTCAGGACGGGAACGATAACGGAAATCATGAATGCGACTCCTTCGGCCACTGGGAGCCATCCTGCGCGAGCACGCTGAAAGGCTGGCCCCACTGGTGGAACCAGTTTCGACCATCAGGGTTGCCCTGCCAAGGGATCGCAACTCTGGTTGCCGGGGGTCGGTACCCCAGCGAGCTATGGGGCCGGATGGTGTGGTGGGTCTTTCGCCAACGCTCGACCAGCACCTTGGCCTCGTTGCGGGGGGCAGGTCGCTCGGCCACTTCCCGATGATCGCCGCCAGCAGCAGCGGCTCGCACGAGTTGGGACAACCCGGCAGGAAACGCCAGAATGTGCGAACCGCTGCAAAACGAAATAATGGGCGATACAGGACTCGAACCTGTGACCCCTAGCTTGTCGAGCTAGTGCTCTAACCAACTGAGCTAATCGCCCGGGAAACCAACCACTAGAGTCTCGCGCGTGAATCGGAGCGAGTCAAGCGACGCAGAGGGGCGGAGCCTGAAACGACCATACTCCGCTTGTCGCTCCCGTGACGGCGCGGATACGCTCCATTTTTCTCACCTTTCCGGCCCAGCCACCCTTCTCGCACGCCCCCACCATGCTCCACGTCCGCCTTCCCGATGGCACCGTCCACGACTCTCCCGCGGCTGACCGCGTGGCCGATGCCCTGACCACCGTCACAGCCGTCGCATCCGGAAAAAAAGCGGCCCTCCGGCCGATCGCCGCGGTGCTCGACGGCAAGACGGTGGGCCTCGACGCGCCGCTGCCGGCCGACGGCACGGTCGAGCTCGAACCGCTCTACGCCGGCGACCCCCGGGCGCTGCCCGTGATGCGGCATTCCGCGGCCCACATCATGGCCCGGGCGGTGACGAGGCTCTTCAAGGACGTGGAGCTCGCCTTCGGCCCCACCGTGGGCGAGGGCTTCTATTACGACATGCGGGCCTCGCGGCCGATCACCGATGATGACCTGCCGGCGATCGAGGCCGAGATGCGGCGGATCATCGAGGCCGACGAGGCTTTCGAGCGGGTCGAGGTGCCGCGGGCGAAGGCCGTGGAGATCGTTCGCGACCTCGCTCAGCCGCTGAAGGTCGAGCACATCGAAACCGGCCTCGCCGAGCATCCCACGCTCTCCTTCTACAGACAGGGGGAGTTTGTCGATCTCTGCCGCGGGCCGCACGTGCCAAGCCCTGGCTGCATCGGCGCCTTCAAGCTTACGAGCATCGCTGGCGCCTATTGGAAGGGCGACGCCAACAACGCCCAGCTCCAGCGACTCTACGGCACCGCCTGGTTCACGCAGGCCGACCTCGACACGCACCTCGCGGCGCTGGAGGAAGCACGCAAGCGCGACCATCGGGTGCTGGGCAAGCAGCTCGATCTCTTCACCACCAGCCCCTTGGTGGGTTCGGGGCTCGTGCTCTGGATGCCCAAGGGAGCGACCGTGCGGGCCACGCTCGAGTCGTTTGTCCGCGAGGAACTCGCCGCCCGGGGCTACGAGCCGGTCTACACGCCCCACATCGGCAAGGTCGACCTCTACAAGATTTCGGGGCACTATCCCTACTACGCCGACAGCCAGTTCAAGCCGATTGTGATGAGCGACGACGAGCAGTATCTCCTCAAGCCGATGAACTGCCCGCACCACACGATGATCTATAAGGCGCGACCCCGTAGCTACAAGGATCTCCCCTTGCGGCTCGCGGAGTTTGGCACGGTCTACCGCTACGAGCAGTCGGGTGAGTTGGGCGGGATGACGCGGGTCCGCGGCTTCACGCAGGACGACGCACACATCTTCTGCATGCCTGCGCAGGTGGAGCAGGAGGTGGAGGGCTGTATCGACTTCACGCTCAAGGTCTTGGAGAGCCTGTCGTTCGACAACTTCCGCGTCCGGCTCGGGTTCCGCGACCCGAAGAGCGATAAATACGTCGGCCCGCCGGAGCGGTGGGACGAGGCCGAAGCGGCGATCGAGCGTGTGGCCCGCCGCATGAACCTGCCGGGCTGCGAGCCGGAGCCGGGCGAGGCTGCCTTCTATGGCCCCAAAATCGACTTCGTCATCAACGACTCTCTCGGCCGCGAGTGGCAGCTCGGCACCGTGCAGCTCGACTACAACCTGCCCAGCGCCGAGCGGTTCGATCTCGAATACATCGGCGCCGACAATGCCAAGCACCAGCCGGTGATGATCCACCGCGCGCCCCTGGGCAGCATGGAACGGTTCGTCGGCGTGCTGATCGAGCACTTCGCCGGCGCGTTCCCGCTCTGGCTCGCCCCCGAGCAGGTGCGGGTGATCCCGGTGAGCGAGAAGAGCGAGGCCTATGCCCGGCAGGTGAAGGCGAGGTTTGAGGCCGCGGGCCTGCGGACCGGTCTTGATCTCGCGGCGGAAAAACTCGGTGCCAAGGTTCGCACCGCGCAGCTCGAGCTGATCCCGATGATGGTGGTGTGCGGCCCGCGTGACGAGGCGGCCGGCACAGTGAGCCTCCGCGACCGCATCGACGGGGATCTCGGCGCCATGAGCCTCGATGCCGCGGTCGAGCGGCTGCGTGACGAGAACGCCCGCCGGGCGGTCCGTCACAAGCCGAAGCCGCTGACACTGCCAAGTTCCTCGGCCACGGCCGG
>JBBDNW010000119.1:0-4938 GCA_040877375.1 Pirellulales bacterium
GCGCAAGCGCGGGGAATGCGGGTCGCATCGAAACAATACCGGATTGGTTCGCCGGGGGTGGCATGCTCGCCGCCGGGGGATTTTGCTACAGGATGCACGCTTGGCCGACTCTGCGTCGCTCGTGAGTCGCAAAGATTCCCCGGCGTCTGCGCGTGCCACCCCCGGCTCCTCACGAGCGGGAGATGTGCCTCCCATCAGGAAGCCCCCAAGCGCGAGCGCGGGGAATGCGGGTCGCACCCCGCCCCGCTCCACACCGCTGCGAGCTCTCGATCAGCGTCGGGAGCCGCGGCTCAGTTCATACTGAATTCAGGCGGGAATGGCCGCGCAGGGCCAGCGGCGGGACGCGAGGCGATCGCCGCGAGTAGCATCCGCGCTCGCTCGAAAACGTCGCACTCCGCGAGCAGTCGGACCTTTGTCTCGAGATCGAGATCGATCGTGTAGGCCACGATGTCGGTGAGCATCCCGAGCGTGATCTGGCTGCCGAGCAACTGGTCGAGTTGCTCGTGGGCGTTGGGCACGCGGGGCATCGATCCTTTGAAAGCTTCGAGCAACTGCCTCTGGAGCGCGGCCGCACCGGCGCCGGTGTCGTCCGACTCGACGTCGTCAATGATCTCAGACTCGACCACGCGAAAGAGCTTCTTCGGGGGGAGTTCCCGGAGCAGTTGCAGCCGCCGCACGCCGAGCACGAGCACGTTGTAAGTGCCGTCGTTCGTTCGCTGATGGGTGGCGATGCGGCACAGGCAGGCATGGGGCCGCAGCGGCGGCCGGCCGTCGTAGTTTTGCTCCCAGCCCGGTGCCAGCGACCCGAGCGCCACGAGCCGGTCGTCTTCGATCGCCTCCTCGAACATCGCCCGGTAGCGCGGCTCAAACACGTGCAACGCCTGCATGACATGCGGGAACATCACCAGATTCGGCAGCGGGAAGAGACGCGCATGCCCGGAAAACTGGTCGGGTGAGAAGGCGAGTGGTTCATCAGACATGGCAGTCGTTTCCGGTGCGGCGGGGCGTCGCGTTAGGCCGCCGGAGGCGGGTCGAGATGGATTTCAGGAAGCAGGTCGGGATTCAAAGGGATCTCGGGGAACGCGTCGGTGCTGGCGGCGACCTCGGCGAGGCAGGTGTCAAACTCTCGGAGGAACTTCTCGAGGTCAAGCCCCAGGTGACGTGGCGCGTAGGGCTCGAGATATCCGTGTGCACTGCCATGAAGCTTGCGAGCCCCGCGGATGTTGCCGTTGCCGAAATGGTAGAGCGCGACGGCCGCCTGGATGAGTCCCTGATAGAACTTTCGTGACGGCCCACGATATTCCGTCCAGAGTTCCTCCCAGATCTCGTGGCTCTCGTAATAATCGCATTCGTTGAACTTCTCGATGCCAGCGAGATAGAGTCCATCGTAGTCGTCGCCTGCCGTCGTCATGCCCAGCCCTTCTCCCTCGCACCATCCCCCGCGATGAGTTGCCATGGCCGCAGTCCGGGAGAATCACTCTGAATCGTAGCAGCAAGGGCCTCGAGGGGCAGTCGAAGCAGCCGCTCGTCGGCCGGCGGGAATCGGCGGCGGCACGATCCGCCCGCGCCACGACGATCGCCGAGACGCTGGCCCGGGCCTATCCGCGGGCGGGCTGCTCGCTCGACTTCGCGTCGCCCTTTCAACTCGTCATCGCAACCATCCTCTCGGCCCAGTGCACCCCGCTGCGCCGAATGCCCGCTGGCCGACCTCTGCCCCCGGCTCGGCGTGAAGCCGCCGCGACCAAGACACTGAGTTTGAGCGGCCGCCACGTCGTCCCATGGGCAGGAATACGGGGGGCCGCATAGACTCTTTTTTGGGTCGTCCGTTCGTTCGAGCCGTCCGTCCTTCGCCACCGTACGGGAGCCGTCATGATCCTCTCCGGCAACGAGATTCGGCAGCAACTCGGCAGTAACGTCATCATCGAGCCGTTCGAGGAGAGCCGGCTCAATCCCAACAGCTACAACCTTTCTTTGCACGACGAACTGCTCGTCTACGAGGAGGTTGTGCTCGACATGCGGAAAAGTAACCGCGTCGAGCGAATCTCGATCCCCGAAGACGGGTTGGTCCTGACACCCAACCAGCTCTACCTCGGCCGCACGGTCGAACGGACCGAGACGCACAACCTTGTGCCGATGATCGAAGGCCGTAGCTCGATCGGCCGGCTGGGCCTGTTCGTGCATGTCACCGCGGGGTTCGGCGACGTCGGATTCTGCGGCTACTGGACACTCGAGATGTTCGCAGTGCAGCCGGTGAAGATCTATCCGGGCGTGCCGATCTGCCAGATCTTCTTCCACCAGATCCACGGCGACATCACCGAGTATTCAAGCGAAAAATACCAGCACAACCGTGACATCCAGCCGAGCATGCTGTTTCGCGAACTTGGCCGCGACGCCGACGCCATGCAACAGATGCATCTGGAGTTTGGGAACGACGCCGCGGCAGCCCGGGCGGCCGCGCTGGCGGCCCCGCGGGTGGCGAGGTAGATTCCCGTCATGCTTCCCAAAGTGCTTGCCTGGTCGTCGCTCGCCACAGCCCTGCTCTTCGCGATCCTGATGATGACGGCGATCTTCGCCGGCGACTCCTTGGGAGACTCGGCCAGCCCGCTCGTGTTCTATGGGGCGATCCCGCTGCTCACGATCGCGATTCTCCTCGCGATCGTCCTCCTTGTGATCTCTGCATTTTCCTCCGACTCCCAGTGATCACCTCGCTCTCTCGGCCCTGTCCCGCCCGCGGAAGCCGTCGGGCCGGGCCTTACGGAAAGGCGCACACTCGTGCTTCGAACCCACACCTGCGGCGAACTTCGATCGAGCGACCTTGGAAGCGCGGTGGCCCTCTGCGGCTGGGTCGACCGCGTCCGCGATCACAAGGGAGTGATCTTCATCGACCTCCGCGACCGCTGGGGACGGACGCAACTTGTCGTCGGCCCCGAAAGCCCGCCGGCCGTCCTCGCTGCGACGCGGACGCTGCGGGCCGAGTGGGTGATCCGAGCCCGCGGCGCGGTGGGTGCCCGCCCGGCCGGAACCACCAACCCGAAGCTCGTCACCGGTGAGATCGAGGTCGTGGTTTGCGAACTCGACGTACTCAATGAGGCCGAGACGCCGGTCTTCCAGCCGGGGGCGACGGAACTCCCCGGTGAGGAGGTTCGCCTCAAGCACCGCTGGCTCGATCTCCGTCGGCCCGCCATGCAAGACAACATGTTCCTGCGGAGCCGGATCGTCAAGATCATGCGCGACCACTTCGACGAGCTCGGCTTCATCGACGTCGAAACCCCGATGCTCGGTCGCAGCACACCCGAAGGAGCCCGCGACTACCTCGTACCGAGCCGGCTCGACCACGGATCGTTCTTCGCACTGCCGCAGTCGCCCCAACTCTACAAGCAACTCCTGATGATGGCGGGCTTCGACCGCTACGTGCAGGTGGCGAAATGCTTCCGCGATGAGGATCTCCGAGCTGATCGCCAGCCCGAGTTCACGCAACTCGACGTGGAGATGTCGTTCGTCGAGGCCGACGACGTGATCGGTGTGATCGAGGGGCTCGTGAAGCGAACAGGGCGGGAGATCCTCGGGATCGACGTGTCGTTGCCGCTGCCGCGGCTCACGTGGGACGAGTGCATGGAGCGGTTTGGCCACGACGCCCCCGACCTCCGGTTTGGCCTCGAGATCGTCGACCTCACTGCCATCGCCGGCGAGAGCGATTTCCGGGTCTTCCGTGGTGCCGTCGAGAGCGGCGGACGGATTCGCGGCATCCGCGTGCCGGGGGCGGCGGCGAAGTTCTCCCGCAAGGACCTCGACGAGCTCACGGCCGTGGCGGTCGAGGGCGGGGCGAAGGGGCTCGTGTGGCTCAAGGTCGAGGCCGATGGCTCGTGGGCGGGCCCGGTGGCCAAGAACCTTACGGGAGTGGCCGATCCCCTCAAATCAGCGCTCGGATGCGAGCCCGGCGACCTCGCCCTGATCGTCGCCGATTCGTTCGAGGTCACGTGCAAGGCACTTCACATGCTCCGCAAGCGGCTCGGGGCGGCGCTCGGACTCTACGACCGCGACGCCATGCACTTCTCGTGGGTCGTCGACTTTCCGATGTTCGCAGCGGACGTCGAGACCGGCGGCTGGGCATCGATGCACCATCCCTTCACGGCGCCGCGGCCCGCCGACGTCGAGATCCTCGAGACCGATCCCGCGGCCTGCCGCGCCGTCGCCTACGATCTCGTGATCAACGGTTCTGAGGCCGGCGGCGGCACGATCCGGATCCACGACAGCGCCACGCAGGAGAAGGTCTTCAAACTCCTCGGCATCTCGGCCGAGACCGCCCGCGAGCGGTTCGGCTTCCTGCTCGACGCGCTGCAAAGCGGCGCTCCGCCCCACGGCGGGATCGCGCTGGGCATCGACCGCTGGGTGATGCTGTTCGGAAAGCTCGACAGCATCCGCGACGTAATCGCCTTCCCGAAGACGCAGAAGGCGAGCGATCTGATGACGGGTGCCCCATCGACGGTCGACACGAAGCAGCTCGTCGAACTCGGCATCCGCACGGTCGTACCCCCACCAAAGCCCGCGTAGAACCATCTTCGTTGCCGAAAGCGCCGCGGCGTCTCCCGCCAGGAAGCCCCAAGCGCGAGCGCGGGGAATGCGGGTCGCCTTGAGGCGGTGCCGGATTGGTTCGCCGGCGGTGGTTCCGTTTCAGGAAGCCCCAAGCGCGAGCGCGGGGAATACGTCCTCCACTTGGTTTCGCTCCGCACCACCGCCACGGTCGCCACCCGCTTTCCCATCGCTTGCGCTCCGGGCTTCTTGAGGGCTCCTCACGATCGGAAGCGTGTGCCTCCCGTCAGGAAGCCCCAAGCGCGAGCGCGGGGAATACGGGTGGCATCCCAACCCGCTCCGCACCACTGCTCCGGTCGCCACCCGCTTTCCCATCGCTTGCGCTCCGGGCTTCTTGGGAGCTCCTCA
>JBBDNW010000119.1:5038-21948 GCA_040877375.1 Pirellulales bacterium
CCTCTTGGTTTCGCTCCGCACCACCGCCACGGTCGCCACCCGCTTTCCCATCGCTCGCGCTCCGGGCTTCTTGAGGAACCTCATGCCGTCCCGTAGCCGGTCGGGGCTCAGTGGAGTGGCATGCATATTCCCACGCAGTGGGAGAACGCGAACGGCTATACTTCGAGCTGCCCACCCCGGGCGACTAGCTCAACTGGTTAGAGCACCTCGTTTACACCGAGGGGGTTGGGGGTTCGAGTCCCTCGTCGCCCACTGCAATCGTTCGCGGGTGCTGCTGGTAGACTTTTCGCCATGCACGCACTCATGATCGCGGTCGCCGCCGCACTTGGCATGTTCGCCGGCACCGTGCTGGCGCAGGAACCACCGCTCGCCTTTGTGGGCGCTCACGTGCTGCCGGTTTCGGGGCCGCCGATACCGGACGGCGTCGTCGTCGTGGCCGATGGCAAGATTACCGCCATCGGGCCGGCCGCCACGACGCCCGTCCCCGACGCTGCCAAGCGGCTCGATTGCCGCGGCAGGGTGATCATGCCCGGCCTCGTCGACACCCACAGCCACGTCGGCGACGGTTGGGGGGGCGATGCGAGCACTCCCATCCAGCCCGACGTCCGGATTCTCGACTCGATCAACGTCCGCGACGTCGGATTCCGTAAAGCACGCGCCGGAGGTCTGACCACCCTCAACATCATGCCCGGATCGGGCCACCTGCTCAGCGGCCAGACGGTCTACGCCAAGTTGCGGAAGGCCTCGACGATCGACGACTTCTTCATCCGTGATGCCGCGGGCAAGCCGCTGGGCGGTATGAAGATGGCCAACGGTACCAACTCGCAAAAGGAAGCCCCCTTCCCGGGCACCCGGTCGAAGTCGGCGGCCCTCGTGCGGCAAAAGTTTCTCAAGGCCCAGGATTACCGCCGCAAGGTTGCCGACGCGAAGGACGACCCCGAGAAACTGCCCGACCGCGACCTGGAAATGGAGGGCCTGCTCGACGTGCTCGACGGCCGAGTGGTGGTCCACCACCACGCCCATCGTGCCGACGATCTGATGACCGTGCTGCGGCTGCGAGACGAGTTCGGTTTCAAGGTCGTGCTGCACCATGCCAGCGAGGCCTGGAAAATCGCCGACCAGTTGGCCAAGTCGGGTGCAGCCTGCTCGGTGATCGTGGTCGACAGCCCCGGGGGCAAGATCGAGGCGATGGACCTGTCGCTGGCGACCGGCGCCGTGCTTGAGAAAGCAGGGGTGCCGTGCGCCATCCATACCGACGATCCCGTCACCGATTCACGGCTCTTCCTGCGGACGGCCGGCCTCGCCGTGCGGGCCGGCATGTCGCGGGAGAAGGCCCTTGAGGCCCTCACGCTGGCCGGGGCGAAGATGCTCGAACTCGACGGCCGGACCGGCTCGCTCGAGGTCGGCAAAGATGCGGACCTGATCGTGCTCTCCGGGGATCCCTTGAGTGTAAAGACGAAGGTGCTCGAGACGTGGGTCGAAGGGAAGAAGGTCTTCGACCGTGACGATCCCGAGGACAGGCTCTTCGCAGTGGGCGGCTACGGCGCAGGACGCGAGCAGAAGGCCCACGCCTGCTGCACCGACGCCCGGCTCTCGGAGACCAAGTGATGCAGGCTTTCCACCGTAGCTCATGGCTCACTCTGATGCTGCTCGGCGGGATCACTATGCTGCCCGCCGCCGAGCCCGCCGCCAAACCCGCCGATCGGCTGCTGGCGATCTTCGGCGACACGGTGCATACGATGGCCGGGCCGCCGATCGAGAAGGGCGTCGTGCTGATCGCGGACGGCAAAATCACCCACGTCGGCTCGGCACTCGACATTCCCGTCCCCCCCGCTGCCCGCGTGTTGAAGGGCAGCGTGATTACGCCAGGGCTCATCGATGCCCACACCGTCGTCGGCCTCACCGGATTTCTCAACCAGGAACAGGATCAGGACCAGCTCGATAAGGGAGAGCCGATTCAGCCCGAGCTCCGGGCCATCGACTCCTACAACCCGCGGGAGCGGCTGATCGAGTGGGTCCGCGGCTTCGGGATCACCACGATTCACACGGGCCACGCCCCCGGCGCGCTCGTCTCCGGCCAGACGATGATCGCGAAGACCGTGGGCGGCACGGTCGATGAGGCGGTGATCCTGCCGGTGGCGATGGTCGCCGTCACGCTGGGCAACGACGCCCGCCCCGGTGACGACAAGAAGTCGCCCGGCACCCGCAGCAAGGCGGTCGCGATGCTTCGCGGAGAACTCGTGAAGACGCAGGACTATCTCCGCAAGCAGACTCTCACCGATGCCGACAAGCGTCCCGATCGCGACCTTCGCCGCGAGGTGTTCGCCGACGTACTCCGTGGCAGGCTCCCGCTGCTCGTGACGGTCAATCGGGCCACCGACATCGACGCCGCCCTGCGGATTGCATCTGAGTTTGGGATCAAAATCGTCCTCGACTCGGCGGCCGAGGCGTATCTCTTGGCTGACCGCATCAAGGCGGCGGGCGTGCCGGTGATCCTCCACCCCTCGATGCGGCGCGGTGGCATGGGCGAGACGGAAAACATCAGTTTCGAAACTGCGGCCACGCTCCGGGCCAAGGGCATCCCCGTCGCCCTCCAGAGCGGCTTCGAGGGCTACGTGCCCAAGACCCGCGTGGCCCTCTTCGAGGCGGCGATCGCGGCGGCCAACGGACTCACGACCGAGCAGGCCCTCGCGACGATCACCAGCGATGCGGCAAAGATCCTCGGCATCGACGGCCGCGTGGGCTCGCTTCAGGCTGGGCTCGATGGCGACGTCGCGATCTTCGACGGCGATCCTTTTGAATACACGACGCACTGCACCGGCGTGGTCATCGACGGCCGCGTCGTGAGCGATGAGCCCCGGTGAGTCGGGAGCGCTGCTCGTGTACGGCCATTCCATGTCGCCACCCGCACCCGTGAGACCTTGGCTGATCTACGGTGCCAACGGCTATACCGGCCGTCTGGTCACGGAGGCGGCCGTCCGGCAAGGGCACGCGCCGCTCCTCGCCGGGCGGGACGCCATCGCCGTGGGTGAAACGGCCACGCGGCATGGCCTGCCGACGCAAATCTTCAGCCTCGACGACCCCCTCAAGCTCCGCGAAGCACTCACGGGCATTGCGGTCGTGGCCCACTGCGCGGGCCCGTTCTCGGCGACGAGCCGGCCGATGATCGATGCCTGCCTCGCTACAGGCACGCACTACATCGACATCACGGGCGAGATCGCCGTCTTCGAGGCAGCCCAGACCCGCGACGCGGAGGCACGGTCCGCCGGCGTCGTGCTCTGTCCGGGCGTGGGCTTCGACGTGATTCCGACCGACTGCGTGGCCGCGACGCTGCACGAGGCCCTGCCCGGTGCACGCCAGCTTGCGCTCGGCTTCGACACGGGAAGCGGTCTCTCGGCCGGCACGGCGCGGACGTCCGTCGAAGCGATGCGCCATGGCGGGCAAGTCCGCAGCCACAGTCGCCTGACCCGTGCACCCCTCGGCAGCCTGCGACGCACGATCGACTTCGGCCGCGGCGCGAAACACGCGGTGGCAATCCCCTGGGGTGACCTCGCCACCGCTTGGTTCTCGACGGGGATTCCCGAGATCGCGGTCTACGTGCCGATACCGCGGGCCGTGGCGCTCGCCCTGCGGCTAGCCGATCCACTCCGCCCGCTTCTTTGTTGCGCTTCTGTGCAGCGCTGGCTGAAGGCAGCGGTCGACGCGCGGGTGAAAGGGCCGTCCGCCTCAGCCCGGGCGGCGCTGCCGACTTGGGTCTGGGGAGAGGCCCGTGACGCCGCGGGCCGCACGGCCGTGGCCCGCGTGCGGACCGCCAACGTCTACGACGTCACCGCGTCGGGCGTCATGCTCGCCGTCGAGCATCTCCTCGCGCATGATGGCGACGGCGGATATGTGACGCCGTCGCGATTGCTGGGGTCACGGTGCGTTGAACGGCTGCCGGGCAGCAGCCGGCTCGAGGTCGAGGTGAGCGGCTGATGCGTCCGCGACGCTTCGAACTGCCGATGTGGACGGGGATTCGGTTCGTGCCGTGGCTGCGGGTGCTCGCCCGCCACGGGTTTCGCGTGTCTCCGGCGCGGATTCCACGAGCGGTCGGCATCACGGTCGCAAGCCTCGGCAACGAACTGCTCACCGCCATTCAGTTTGCGATCTGGGGACGCGGACTCCACGCCGCCCGTCTCGAGGCCGATCCGATCGTGATCCTCGGCCACTGGCGGAGCGGCACCACCTTCCTCCACGAACTCCTCGCCCGTGATCCGCAGTTCGTCGCCCCCAACACGATCCAGTGCGCTGTACCGAGCCATTTCGTGCTCTCCGAGGAGTTCGCCCGCGACAGGCTCGCCTGGCTGTTACCCGAGCGGCGGCCGATGGACGCGATGCGACTCGGCTTCAGTCGCCCTCAGGAAGATGAACTCGCCCTCTGCAATCTCGGGATGCCGAGCCCCTGGTGGACCGTCGCCTTTCCCAACGAGCCTCCACCTGATCCGCTCTACGAGGATCTCGACAGACTCTCCGACCGCCAGCGCGACCACTGGCTCGCGACCTGGACGGGATTCCTGCGGGCCGTGCAGTTCGAGCACCCCGGCCGGCTGGTGCTCAAAAACCCGCTGCACACCTGCCGCGTGCCGGCGATCCGCAGTGTGTTCCCCGCGGCCGACTTCATCCACCTCGTCCGCGACCCATATGACATGGTCCCCTCGTGCCTCCACTTCTGGCGGCGGATCTCCGAAGCGCACGGTCTCCAGCGGCCGACGGGTGCCGGGCTCGAAGACCGGGTCTTCGCATCGATCCTGAGCATGGACCGCCGGCTGCAGGCAACCTGGGACGCCATTCCTGCCGAGCACCGCTATCGCACACGGTACGAGGATCTGGTCGCTGACCCGATCGGCGTGCTGCGGAGCATCTACGACCACTTCGGCTGGCCTGGAGCCGACGCCGCGGAGCCCCACTGGCGGCGGCACCTCGCCGACGAGCACGCCTATCGCCGCAACGACCTTCCCACCGATGAGCGGCTCCGCGGACGGATCGCCGTGGACCTTGCCGAGGTGCTCACACGGTACGGCTACGTGGGAACACGTCCTCCCTGACGAGCAGCGCCTGAAACGCCTGCTCGCACGAGTATTCGAACTCGAAGCCGAGTTCTCGTCGGAGTCGTTCCGAACTCATCACCCAGGGGTGCCGCGAATAACTGACGAGCCCCGGGGGCGTGGTGAACCACGGCAGCCGCAGCGTCCACCAGAGGCGGCTCATGCCCGCCATCAGAAAAAACGGCATTGGCACCGCTGCCACGCCGAGCAGCCTCGCGATCTGGCGGTGCGTGACCGCGTCGGCCGGTGCCACGTTAAACGCTCCCCGGGCCGACGCCATCAGGATCGCGAGCGTCGCCCGGGCCAGATCGTCCTGATGAACGAACTGCAGCTGGGTGTCGTTGCCGTCGGGCAGAAACACCAGCGGCAGACTGAGGAAGATGTCGCTGAGAAAGTTGCTCACGCCGGGGCCACAGACGATCGCCGGCCGCGTCCAACTCACGGCGATCCCGGAATGAGCCGCGGCGAAATCCTGGAGGAGCCGCTCCACGTGCCCCTTGTGCTCCGAGTAATAATAGTCGGGCCGCGGCCGCACCGGCGTCGACTCGTCGCAGACCGGCGGGTTGTCGGGCCAGGCTCCATAGACCGTAGCACTACTGGCGACGAGCACCCGCCGCGCCGTGCACACGGCGGCTGCGTCGAGGAGCCGCCGCGTGCCGTCGACATTGACGGCCCGCATCGCCCGGATGTCGCGGCCCGGCTGCACGGCGTAGGCGAGATGGATCACCGTGTCGGGGTCGAAGTCGCCGAGGACGGCGGCCATCCGCGGATCGCAGATATCGCCCTGCCAGAACTCGTCAGACTCGTGCTCCGTGGCGGTGCGGCAATCGATCCCGAGGATGCGGGCATCTGGCAGGCTGCGACGGATCTCGCGGATGAGCGACCGTCCATAGAGGCCGGAGGAGCCCGTGATCGCGATCCGGGCGGGAGCGGCGGGCGTGACGGCAATCGTCGTCATCCCGGCACGTGCCAGCTGCGGCGGCGCTCACGCCGCATGAGGGCCCTGTAGGCGTGGAAGTCAACCTGGATCGTGTGCCGCGGAGACTTCACATAGCGGCGGCGGATCGCCGCGATGTCGTCATCGATCGCCCGCTGCATCGCCGCACGGTCGGGCAGTTGGCAGCGGCCCTGGATCACGTCACCGACCCAGGCCGACTGGGCCTCGGCGAGCGGAAAAATCGCCCCCCACGGCTGGATCAGGCCGATGAAGAATAGCCCGGGCACGGCGGGATGAACCACGTGCCGGTAGAGCCGCACCTCGTTCTCCTCCGGCGCGATGACCGACGCGTCAAGGAAGGGAAACACGATCCTGTAGCCGGTCGCGAGAATCAGTGTGTCGACCGGCTCGCGACTGCCGTCCACGAATCGCACGCCGTCGCCGTCGAGCCGCTCGATATCGGGCTTGATCACGATCCGCTGCTCGCGAACGAGACTCGGCAGGTCGCTCGAGATCGTGGGGTGTTCCTGAAGCACCTTGTGTCCCGGTCGTGGCAAGCCGTAGAGGCCGAGCGTACCGCGATTCATCCACACCACCGTACTGAAGGCCGGACGGAAGAGCCACATCGGCGCGAACCGCCAGATAAACTCGGGACAGACGGTGTCGAGTGGAATGCCGAAGAGATACTTCGGGATCACGTGGGCGCCGCGGCGGGTCGAGAGCAGCGTGCGGTCGGCCACCCGGGCGAGGTCGCAGGCGATGTCGCAGCCCGAGTTGCCCATCCCCACGACAAGCACCCGCCCATTCCCGAAGCCGTCGGGAGTGCGGTAGTCGTGGGCATGAAGCACGCGGCCGGAGAACGTGCCTGGCAGATCGGGCATCCGCGGCAGCCAGTGATGACCGCTGGCCACGAGCACACTGCGACAGATGCGGGTCTCGGACTCGCCGCCCGCGGGCCGGACCGTCACGGCAAACGTGCCGTCGGCCTGCGGCACGACCCGCTCCACTGTGGTGCGAAACCGGATCCGATCCCGGAAGCCGAAGTGATTAACGTAGTCGTCGAGATACCCGCAGATCTGCTCGTGCCGGGGGAAGTCGGGGTAGTCCTTCGGCATCGGATGATCGGCAAACGAGGTCATGTCGCGCGAGGTGTTGATCTGCAGCGACTTGTAGATCGACGACATGCCGTTGTCGTTGTCGTACCGCCAGAGCCCGCCGACGCCCGATCCACGCTCGAAGCACTCGAAGGCGAGGCCACGGTCATGAAGAGCCTTCGCGGCGGCGAGACCTGAGCCACCTGCGCCGATGACGCAGGCGTCGAGCACGTCCGGGACGGGCGTCCGCAACATGAAAGTGGATCCGGATGGTCACGCGCCGGCAGCGGCCCCCGTATCTTATCCCAAGCACCCTTGATCCGCAGGCATTCACGTCCCTCGGGGCTGCGATCCAAAGTTTCCTGGCGTCGCACTCTCGAGAATCGGTGCGGCATCGCCCCCGCCAAGAAGCCCCAATCGCGAGCGCGGGGAATACGCGCGGCACCCCGCTCCGCTCCGCACTACCGCTTTGGTCGCCACCCGCTTTCCCGTCGCTTGCGCTTCGGGCTTCTTGGGGGCAGCGGCATCGCACGCCGTATGGAAACACCTCCCGCCAAGAAGCCCCACCGGCCCTGGTCCTCGTCATCCGAGAGCGAGGCCTCGCCGCCAGGCCGCGAAGTCTTCCCGTACGCCGGGCCACTCGCTGAAGAACAAATGCCCGCCCGACTCGTAGACACGCAGTTCGGCGCCGGCGATGCCATTGGCCAACCTCGTGGTCTCGGTGAACGGGATCACCGGATCACGGCCCCCGCAGGCGATCCACGCGGGCACACGGATCTCGCCCAGCCGGTCGCCAATGTCGATTTCGTGCAGGGCGGCGAGCACCGCTGCCAGCGCTGCGGGGTCGTGCCGGCCAAACTCGTCCCGCAGCCGCTCCACCACCCCGTGCGGCACCGCCGCCGCAGCCACTCGATCCGCGGCGCAGGAACGCAGGATCGCGTCGTGGAGGGGCGGAAGCCGGCCCCCCAGCCAGAGTCCCGCGCGGAGGCAGCCGTTACGAATGCGGCCTCTGGCCAGCCACTGGAGCCAGCCGACCAGACCCGTAAGCCGGCCGGCGGCGAAACCTGCGAGGCTCGCGACGGCCGCCACCCGGCGTGGCTGATGAATCGCGAGATTCACGGCGGCGAAGCCGCCGCTCGACCAGCCCGCCGCGATCACCGGCCGGTCGCCGACGAGCTGCTCGAGTGCCCCCCCGGCAAGCGCGGCGAAGAGTTCTGCATCAATCGCCCGCGGCGGTACTCCGTTCGAAAACGCCCCTGGGGCGTGTCCCGGGAGGCTCAGTCCGATCCACGACTCAGTCTCTGGATCGACGAACAGCTCGCGGCTGACGGTCAGCGACGTCATCACGCCATGGACAAACGCGATGGGTGGCCGCGGGGCGTCGCGGAGATGCACGTCGGCCGCGACAAGGTGGCCGTCGACCTCCAGAAGCACTCGCTGCGTCGCCTGTTGCATTTCGGATGAGAACCCCGTCAGATACCCGTGTTGGTTCGCGGGCCCGCCATCATGATTTCGAACACATTCTGGCACGGCAAATCGGTTTTGGTCACCGGCGGCTCGAGCGGGATCGGCCGGGAGGCATGCCTGGCCGCGGCGGCCGCGGGGGCGCGGATCGGGATCATCGCCCGCCGGCAGCCGCCTCTCGAAGCGACCCAGTTGCTGCTGCGTGCCACTGGGGCGATCGTCGAGACCATTTCCTGCGACGTGGTCGATGGCCCAGCGCTTCGATCGGCCGTGACGGTTCTCGAGAATCGGCTCGGCCCGTGCGACGTGGCGATTGCCTGCGCCGGCATCCACCGTACGTCATGGCCGCTCGATGCGGAGACTGCCAACGCCGTGATCGACGTCAACGTGAAGGGGTCCATCAACTTCATTTCAGCGGTGCTTCCGGGCATGCTGTCTCGGCGACGCGGCCAGATCTGCGGCGTTGCGAGCATCGCCGCGGTCGTCGGTCTGCCCGGCAACGCGGCCTACTGCGCGAGCAAGGCGGCCTTGGTGGCGTTTCTCGAGAGCCTGCGGCTCGACTGCAGCCCGCGTGGCGTTCGCATCTCCACTGCCTGCCCGGGTGTCGTCAACACCCCGATGGTGACCGACGCAGAACGCGCGGCGGGCCGGCTCATGACCGCCGAGGCAGCGGCCACCATCATCCTAAAGGCAATCGAGCAGGGCCGCACCGAGGTCTGGTTTCCGCGGCGGACGTGGCTCGCCGCGCGACTCGCCCGATCGCTGCCAACCGCCGTCCGCGATTGGATCCTTCGCAGCCAGCCCCGCCTCGAGCAGGCCCCGCCCACAGCGTGAGCGACTACTTCCCGGAGACTGCCCTGCCCCGCCGCGGCAGCCGTGATTCCTGCCAAACGTCGGCAAGGGCGTTGAGCAACCCGTCGATCGCCTCCAGCGGATGGTTGGCGTTGATCTGCACGCGGAGCATCCCGGCGTGGATCGGCACCGCCGGATAGGTCGCCGACTGCGCGTAGAAGCCTCGGTCAAAGAGACTCCGGCCGGCCTGAAACGTCTTCTCGAGGTCGCCCACCACGAGCGAGACGATCGCTGACTCGCCGCCGTGATGCTCGATACCGAGGCTGTCGAGCCCCTCGGTGAACCGCCGGATGCGGGCGTGGAGTGAGGCCAGCAAGAGGTCGTATTCGGGCGACATCATGAGGTCGCACACCGCCGAGATCGCCGCGAGATACGGCGGCGGCACCGGCCCACCGAAGATGAACGTGCTCGACCGGATCTTGAGCACCGTCTTGAGTTCCGGCGTGCAGGTCACGAAGCCACCGAGGCAGGAAAACGCCTTCGAAAGTGAGCCCACCATCAGCACGTTGTCGAGCGTGCCGAGCGCCGCCGCGGCCGCCCCCCGGCCCCGCGGCCCCACGACGCCGGTGCCGTGGGCATCGTCCACGTACATGATCCCCCCGAGCCGGCGGATCGTGGCATCGAGTTCCGCCAGCGGGGGCGTGCGGCCCGACATGCTGTAGACGCCGTCGATCGCCAGCACGACGCCGCCGCGACAGCCCGACTGCACGACGAGTTTCTCGAGCGCCTGCGGCTCGGGTGTTGCCAGCACCTCGAGCCGCGCGCCCGCGGCGGCGGCCAGCTTAGCGCCTTGGTGCACGCTGTCGTGCGACTCACGGTCGACGACGAGCAGGTCTCCGGGTTGGGTGATCGCCGGTAGGAGTCCGATGTTGGCGAGCGTCACGCTCGGGAAGATGAAGGTGTCGGGCACACCCAGCCAGCGGGCGAGCTTTTCCTCCGCCTCGTCCACGAGTACCGGGCTCGAGAAGGCCCGCGAGGCGCCGTTATGGGCACCCCACTCCGGCAGCGCGTCGCGGATCGCTTCGTGGACGCGGGGATCCCGGTCGAGGCCCAGGAAACTGTCCGAGCCGAAGTTCCAGACGGTGTGGCCGTCGATCACGACACGGCGGTCGTCGGTCGCCGCGTCGAGCAGCAGATCCTTGAGGTGGAGACCCGCGTTGGCATCGAGGAAGGAGAGGGCGATCCGCGTGACCTTATGCCGCGACAGCCGCTCTGTCAGCGGCTCGAGCCCAGCAGTTGCGAGACTGGTCTCCGCCACCTCGCGCCGCTGGCCCGCACCGGACAGCCGCCCCATCAACGAACCGACCGTAAGCTGGCCCAACTTGGTCATCATGCCACTCCCTGCAGGATGAAACCCGACGCGATGCAAACCGCAGCAACGCCTCACGACGAACCGGCCCGCCATGACCGATTCGCTAGGAAGGTAACACAGCCCCCCCCGTTCGACCACCGGGTGGGGAGCGCGGGCCGGACGGCATCCCTGCCCCAACGCCGCATCACCCGGGACCGCTCGACCAGGCGGCGTCCGGGCCCCTTGGACCTTAGAAACAGTCGTTGCGGACCTCTTGAGCGATCAGTTCCTTGAGTCGCTGGATCGCCTGCTGCTCCATGGCCTTGGCGTCCCGCCAGAACTGCCGCAGGTCGTCTCGCCACTCGGCATTGGCGATGTACTGGTCATACCGCCAAAGGGCGTCGAGACGTCGACTCAGTTCATGGACCAGATCGTGGTCGTGATCGGAGCATCCGGATGTTTCTCCCATGTGGGCCAGTTCCCGCTCGGCTGCAAGCGTCATCGTTGTGTTCTCCTCAAAGGGCTGGGCCGCCATCTGCCGGCGGCCGTACGGGGAATCGGGCCCGTCTCCCGCCCTGGAGAACTGCGTCGCGAATCGTGCGAACGTCCCGGCAAACAGTTGTCGATCCGCTGCGCGGGGTCAAACATAGCCCAGGAATACGATATCGAGGCCGCCGGACACGTCGCCCCGACAGCCAGTCCTTCGCCGGTCACTGGCGGTCGGTTAGACTGGAGGTCAGTCCGGGGCAAACGGATGTCACTCCATGTCAGGATCCAACCAGCATCTCGTCGCGACGCCCGGCTCTGACGCGCAGCCACGCGTCGAATCGTTTGACGACTGGGAGCATTCCCTGCGGCCGGCGACCACTGGCGAGAGACGTGTGCCGCTGCCCGAGTCTCCTCCCTTCCGCCCCCTGCTCCGGCGGCCGATGGCACTGCTGCACATCGTCGACGACGGCCGCGACGACGGCGAGAAGGTCCGCATGCGGGGCGATCGCCTCGTTATCGGCAGGAGCGAGGGCGAGGTGATCGTGCCGCACGACATTTCCATGTCGCCCCGACATGCCGGGATTGAGAGGCTCGCAGACGCGGCATGGCAACTCTCCGACCTTGGCAGTTCCAGTGGCACGTTCGTGCGGGTGACCAGCGCCCGCCTCAAGGACGGCGGCATATTCCGGCTCGGCGGCACCGTGCTGCAGTTCCACGCGGTCGACGTGACCGAGGCATGGCTCGTCGACGTGACGCTGGCCGGCCGCGGTCATCGCCACGAGTGCCACGCGCCGACGACCACGGTCGGCAGGGCAGGGAGCGGGTGCGGAGTCTGTCTGCACGACCCCTTCGTCAGCCCGCTGCACGCCGAGATTCATCGCACGATCCGCGGGTGGCGGATCGACAACGCCGGCACCAACGGACTCTGGGTGCGGATCGACGCGCCAGTTCGGATGGTGGCGCCGTCGCAGTTCCTGTGCGGTGAACAGCGGTTCGTATTCGAGCCCCTGACCGGTTGAGTCCGCCACGGACCAGATCGTGTCAGGCCAGCATCCAGTCGGGTAGCCGCCGAACACTTCCCTCGCGGTCTACGCAGACGACCGTGGTCGAACCGGTGACCAGGATCTGCGTGCCGCGGATCACCTCGTAGGCATGCTTGATGTGGGCCGCCCCGATCTTCTCCACCCGCGTGCGGAGCACGAGCAGGTCGTCGTAGTCCACCGGGGCGCGATAGGCGACGTGCGCCTCCGACACCACCATGAAAAGTCCGTCATCCTCGAACTGCCGGTAGGTGTGGCCGTGTGCCCGCAGCATTTCGGTCCGACCTATCTCGAAATAGGTGAGGAAGTTGGCGTGATGCACCCGCCGCTGGCCGTCCGTCTCCTGGTAGCGGACGCGGATCTCAATCTCGTGAACGGCGGACATGGTTGCTCCTGCGACGGGCGCTGGCGGTCGGGGCGGGGGTCTGCCACCGGGCCGGGGGCGGACCGTTCGTTGACCGACCCGCGGCCAAGACTCTATCCTTGCCTCGTCGAAGACTGCAAAACCGGACACGTCCGACCGCCGGTCGGGCCGCGACCGTCCCGAGGGTTTGCATCCCCGAGCGGAGTATCCACCGTGATTCACGGCGACGCTGGCGAGAACGCGGGAATCGGGTTTGCAACGGCCCGCGGTCGCAACTGGCCGACGCTTCGGCAGTTTACTGTGTTTCTGGAAAACCGCGTGGGGCAACTCCTCGAGGTGGTCCGCAGGTTCGAGGGCTCGCAAGTCCGCATCGTCGCGCTCTCGGTCAACGACTCTGGAGAGTGTGCCTTCGCGCGGTTCCTCCTCAGCCATCCGGAGCAGGGCCGGGAGATTCTTGAGCGGGCCGGTCTCGCAATTATCGAGAGTGATCTGATCGGCGTTGAACTGCCCGACGACCACCAACCGCTGCTCCGCATCTGCACCGCGCTGTTGCAGGCCGAGGTCAATATCATCCAGGCCTACCCCATCCTCGCGAGGCCTCGCGGCCGGCCGGCGGTGGCCCTGATGGTGGACAATACCGAGATGGGCCAGGAAACCCTGAGCAACAAAGGCTTCACGATGATCACCGAGGGTGATCTCGGCGAGGAGGAGTGACCGTGCCGGGCCTCGGTCACTCAAACATGTCGCCGGGTACGGCCGACAGGTGTCGCACGACGATTCGCTGCACCGTTTCCCAAGCCACTGCGGTGAGCGTCACCGTGCCATCGGCAGCCTGACTTGCGAAAAGGCCGTGGCTTCCTCCCGACCATCGTGCGGCGAACTCCTCCGGAAGGATCACGTTCCCGCCCGTGAGATGAATCTCGACGATGCCGCCGTGTTCACGCTCCGCCCACAGCCTGGTGAGAAGCCGGGCCATGGGATTGCCGACATCGCCGCCGACTGGTCCGGCGCCTGGGGCGGCGGGAGGCCAGGCCGCCTCACCGAACGCAGCTCCGGTGTCAGCGGCGGGCCGAGCAGGCTGATCGATCCCCGAAATAAAGGTCCACTCGCCGTCATCAGCGGTCCCGGGAGCCGACGACAAAGCGGGAGCCGGGGCGGGAGCAGTGGCTCGCGGCGATGTTTCGGACACGGTCTCGACCGCGGGCATCGGCGATCCGATCTCGGCCTCTGGTTCCGGCTCCAGCACGAGCTCCTGCTCAGCCGATTCGGCCGCCGCAGCGAGATCGGGAATCTGCAGCGGCACTCCGCACTTGCTGCACTTGCCACGCTTCCCCGCTTGGGCCTGCGGCACGATCAGCCGATGGCCGGCGGAGCAATGAAAGATGATGCGTCCGTCCTCGACCCGCGGTTCCGGCAACTCCCGCGTCGGCTGGATCGCCGCGCCGGGGAGGATCCGGGTAGTTGCTTCATCCGCACCAAGGATGCGGGTCTTGTCGTCGTCCATGCTCGTCTGGGTCCCGAATGCGACGGGGCGGCTTTGGCCCACAGGGCCGTGTTCCATGACCAATAGTGTACCCACGGCCCCGTCCCTTGACGCAGCCCCAGCCCCGTCTGAAACTGCCGCCACCATCGAGGTCTTTCCGCCTGCGGCCGGAATCCAGCATGCCCATTCCCATTATCTGCCCCGGCTGTAGGTCACGCTTCGCGGTCAGCGACCAGTTTGCCGGTCGCACGGGCCCCTGCCCGAAGTGCAAACAGCCGATCAAGATCCCGGCGCTCGCCGTCAAGGCGGTGACGATCCACGAACCGGAAGCCCCGGTCACGTCACAAACGGCCGCGGGCCGCGCGCCCACGGCCCCCATCCGACGCATGGAGAGGCCGATCCCGCCCCTGGCCTTCGCGGCCACCGCGGGCGCGGCGGTCGCACTGGCCGCCGCCGCCTTCATCACAGGCCGTGTGCTCCGGCCCGCGTTTCCGCCGGCGTGGCTGCTTTTGTCCACGGCGTTCCTCGTGGCCATGCCATGCGTGATGCTCGGTTACGTGGCCGTCCGCGATCGCGAACTCGAGGCCTACCGGGGCAAGTCGTTCCTGCTGCGGTCGTTGATCTGTGCGACCGTCTACGCGGGGTTGTGGGCGGTCAAGGGCTTGCTGCCTCCCGACGCGACGGCAGAGATGTGGCAGTGGGTCTATCTTGGGCCGATGTTTGCGGTCTCAGGTGCTATCGCTGCTCTGGCCACGCTCGACCTCGACTGGGGCGCGGCCGTGGCCCACTTCTCGTTCTATGCGATGTTCACCGCGTTTCTCCGCTGGCTGCTGGGCCTGCCTCCGCTCTAAACATGCAAATGTCGCTCTCCAGCCTCCCCGAAATCACCGCGCTCGACTCGACGAGCGAGGGCATTCGCATCCCCCCGGACGAAACGGCACCGGTCACGCCCCGCGTGCGGGCGATCCTCGACACCGCGGACATGCGGCGGCTCGCAGGAGTGTCGCAACTCGGCCTTGTTTCTCTTGTCTACCCTGGGGCCGTGCACTCGCGATTCGAGCACTCGCTCGGGGTCTACCGGCTGGCGGTAGAATTTCTGCGGCGGCTACGAAACGATCCCCGCTTCACCGCCGTGGTAGACGGCGACGATGCCTCCGCGTTTCTGGCCGCGGCACTCGTCCACGACATCGGGCACTGGGCCTACTGTCACCCGCTCGAGGACATGGGTCTCCCGGACGTGCCGCGGCACGAATCGCTTGTCCAGGATCTGATCTCGACGGGGCCGATCGCCGAGGTGCTCGCGACGCAGTGGCAGATCTCCCCGGCACGCATCGCCGGGTTGATCACGGGCGCAGCAACCGACCCCGCGGGCCGCATCCTCCACTCCCTGCTCTCCGGCCCCATCGACGTCGATAAGATGGACTATTTGGCCCGCGACAGCCTTCATGCCGGCGTGCCCTACGGCCGTAACTTCGATCAGCCACGTCTGCTCGCGAGCCTGTGCGTCGACGAACGGGGTGAATCGCTGGCCATCACCGACAAGGGGCGAACTGCCGCGGAACTCATGGTGTTTGCCCGCTACGTCATGTTTAGCGAGGTCTACTGGCACCATGCCGTCCGGGCCGCCACCGGCATGTTGCAACGGGCGGTGTGGTTGGTGCGCTCGAGGATCGATCCCGCTCGGCTCGTCCGCTACGACGACGCGGCTTTCGTGGCTTGGCTCACCGGGGCAGCCGACGGCACCACCGCGGCACCGCTGGTCGCCGGGCTCTTCGGTCCGGAGCGACGGCTGTTCAAGCGGGTCGCCACGTTCGACACGGCCCACCAACCCACGATCCACTCGGCACTGGCGGGCAGGAATTACACGGAGATGGTCGTGGTTTCGGCCCGGCTCGCGGAGCAGATGTCGCGTCGTATCGGCCGCCGCGTCGACCCGGATCTGCTGCTCGTCGACGCGCCGCCGGCTGAACGCGAGGTCGAGTTTCGGCTGCAGGTCCGCGGGCGTTCCGCACGGCATGCCGCCGATGCGCCACACCGTTGGCAGCAACTCGAGGACGTGTCACCCGTGGTCCGAAGCCTGGCCCACGAACAGTTCGATAACCTCGTGAAAAGGGTACGCATCTTCGCTCCCGCGGACACGGCCACTGAGATCGCTGGCTGTGAGGACTTCGAGACGCTACTGCTCACGGCTATCGACGACGCAGGTTTCAACGTCTCCCGACGCTGATCGAGAGCGCATCTGCCTTCGGTGGAGCGGGGCGGGGTGCAGCCCACATTCCCCGCGCTCGCGCTTGGGGCTTCTTGGCGGCACATACGATTCTTGATCGTGAGGAGCCGGTCGGGGGCACGCGCAGACGCTGGGGAATGTTTGCGACTCACGAGCGATGCCCCGTCGGCCATCCGAGCATCCCGTAGCAAAATCCCCCGGCGGCGAGCATGTCACCGCCGGTGAACCAATCCGGCATCACATCGATGCAGCCCGCATTCCCCGCGCTTGCGCTTGGGGCTTTCTGACGGGAGCGAGGGGGTCGGATGATCGAACCGATTCTTGATCGTGAGGAGCCGGTCGGGGGCACGCGCAGACGCCGGGGAATCTTTGCGACTCACAAGCGACGCTCAGTCGGCCACGCGAGCATCCCGTAGCAAAATCCCCCGGCGGCGAGCATGTCACCGCCGGTGAACCAATCCGGCATCACATCGATGCAGCCCGCATTCCCCGCGCTTGCGCTTGGGGCTTTCTGACGGGAGCGAGGGGGTCGGATGATCGAACCGATTCTTGATCGTGAGGAGCCGGTCGGGGGCACGCGCAGAC
>JBBDNW010000120.1:0-21749 GCA_040877375.1 Pirellulales bacterium
GGTAGCGATGCCGGTGCTTCCGCGGCGGCGGGACGAGATCGGCGAGCCGGTCGAGAAACTCACACGGCGTGAGCTCGACGACGCCAGTGGCTCCCGGCCGCGTCGACTTCTGGCCACGACCCCGCCCGACCAAGTTGGCCGCCTTGTGTCGCGGGAGCACGTAACGGATGCGAGTGATGCGGCCGTCTGGGCTACGGATCGCGGAGAGCCGTTCAAGCGCGAATGGCGGCCGGGCGCAATACCGCAGCAGGTGTTTGAGACTCTGACAAGAGACACGCAGTTGGAGACGAAAGAGCGTGATCTGGACGCTCGCGTCGACTGAAAACCCGCTGTTCTCCCAGGCGAGCATGTCGGCGGCGGCAGCGGCGTCGAGCAGGCGAGCGAGCCGGAACCAGCGGATCACGCGGCGGCGGACTCGCTGGCGTGAGCGCGGCCAAGTCTGCCGGGGGAAAAGGCCGGGCCGGCAGGAACGTCGGCGGAGCGTCACCCGCCGGTGCGGCAGCAGCCGGCAGAAAGACGCCGTCGGTCGCTCAAGGCCCGGAGGTGCTCATGCTGGTTGAGCGCCGAGCCAAAGCGGTGGAGGGTGAGATGCCGCCGAGCCGCGGGAGGGACGCACGCGGTGTCTCGGCATCAGGGGTCCCGCCTGACGCCGTGAGCAGCAGCCGTTCGATCTCGGTCAGGAAGATCTTCGTGAGCACCGCGACGGCTCGGGGCCGCCGTGCGGGCGGAGGCGGATTCGCGCGGGAAACCCTGTGACCGCGGCGACCATGGACGGACCGGCAGGTGGACGGCGGACATAAACGGCCGTACACTATCTACGAGACGGAGCGGTTCGCCACCAGCCGGGCGCAACGCTTGTCGGCAAGGCAACGAATCGTGGGCATGCCCAGGCGGAGGCCGGTCAGGCCGATGCCGACAGATCCTGCCCGTTCCCGAGGATCAGAAGACCTGCCCCGAGCACGGCGCGCGGCAGGTGATCGGCCACGACTGGCAGGAGACGCTCGAGATAGTGCCGCCGAAGCTCGTCGTTCGCCGGACGGGCATCCCCAAGCTCGCCTGCGGCTGGACGCCTGCCCGCAGCACGCTCCTGAACATCCTCCGAGCCGTACGCCAGACGCAAGGTGTTCAATCCGCGGACGAATCACCCGCCGCATGCCGCCGTGCATGACGTTCTGCCGAAAGACACGTTCGGCCAGGCGCTCACCTCTCTCAGGAACCAGTTTGATCCGCTGCTCGTCTATCTCGACGACGGCCTCATGCCGATCGACAACAACGAGACAGAGCAGCTGATGAAGCGGGTGGCCATTGGCCGCAAAAACTGGCTCTTCATCGGCGACATCGAGCCGGGCTATCGCGCTGCCGACCTGCTCACGCTCGTCAGCAGTGCCGTGCGGAACGACCTCGATGTCTTCGTCTGCGTGCAGGGCCTCCTCGATCGCCTGCCGGCCAGGGAGACCGACGCCCACACGCTCCGGCCGGATGTCTGGAAAGAGTCCCATCCCGAAGCAGTCCGCACGTACCGCCAAGAGGAGCGGGCTGCGCGGGCCGATGCCAAGGCGACCAAACGGACCCGGCGCCGAGCGGCACGGACGTAGCCCCGATTCGCCTCCCTTACGGCATCACGCGGGCGGTGGGGAGTGGCTGTCCTGTGCGCACACCCATGAGCAACAAAAGCACTGACGCAAAACCCTGGAATCGTTGGTTCACCGGTTGACCGAGCCTCTTTGCAGTGTGCCCGCCGCGGGAAAAGGCCGCCGCCCCGTCGCAAAACACGGACTACAATAGAGTGTTTGCGTTGAGTTTGCCGGCTCGGAAGCCCCGTTTGGCCCCATGAATACCATCCAACGGCTGCAACTGGCCACGCTGGGACCGATTCTCGTCCTCGCGGGGTTGGCGGTCTTTTCCTACGCGATCCAGCAGGACGTGCACCGCGCGGAGGCCAACCGCCACGAGTCGGCACGGCTGGCCAACGAGCTCCGCTTCAGTTCCGACGAACTGACACGGCTGGCCCGCACCTACGTGGTCACCGCCGATCCCGACTACGAGCGGCAGTACTGGCATGTGCTCGCCGTCCGCAACGGCACCGAGCCGCGAGCCGACGGCCGGACGGTCTCGCTTCGGAAACTGATGCAGGAGCAGGGCTTCACCGCCGCCGAGTTTGCGA
The DNA here is from genome assembly GCA_040877375.1 of Pirellulales bacterium. Taxonomy (GTDB): domain Bacteria; phylum Planctomycetota; class Planctomycetia; order Pirellulales; family UBA1268; genus QWPN01. The sequence goes on from JBBDNW010000120.1 coordinate 2,165, forward strand.
AGCTCAAGGAGGCGGAGGACAACTCCAACGCCCTGGTGACCACCGAAACCATCGCCATGCATGCCATGAAGGGGGAGTTCGCGGACGGCAAAGGAGGCTACACGAAACGTGGACCTTCCGATGCCGACATGGCCCGCCGGATCATGCACGACGCCGCGTATCACGCGGACAAGTCGGTGATCATGAATCCGATCGGCGATTTCGAGACGCTGCTGACTGGGCGAACCGACGCCGCCGTGGCCGTCGCCCACCGCCGCGGCGACGCGGCGCTGCTCGTGGGCATCGCGGTGGCCGCCATCGCGGCGGTCGTGGCGGCCGTGAGCCTGCGGCGGCATGCAACGCTGCTACGCCACGCCGTGGGTGAGCTCTCGTCGACATCGACCTACGTGGCGGTGGGCGCGACGCAGGTGGCCGCAGCCAGCCGGTCGCTGGCGGACGGCACGGCCGAGCAAGTGGCCGCAGTGGAGCGGATCACCACCTCGGCCCGCGACGTGAGCGGGATGGCGGCGGGCAACGTCGAGCGCACGCAGTCCGCGAGCGAGCAGGTGCGTCGCGAGCGGGACGAACTCACCGCCGTGCAGGCGCAGCTCACGGCGCTCGTGGCCGCGATGGGGGAGATCGATTCCGCCTCGGGCAGGATCTCGAAGATCAACAAGGTGATCGACGAGATTGCCTTTCAAACCAATATTCTCGCGCTCAACGCGGCCGTCGAGGCGGCCCGTGCCGGCGAGGCCGGGCTCGGATTCGCCGTCGTGGCCGACGAGGTCCGGGCGCTCGCCCGCCGCAGCGCCGAGGCGGCCCGGGAAACGGCAGCGCTCATCGACGAGTCGATCGTGCGGACGCAGTCGGGCCGTGAGCGGGTCGATGCGGTCGCTTTGGCGATCGGCAAGCTTGCGCGGCAGGCGGCGGGTGTGCAGGCGCTCGTCGACGAGGTGCGGCGTGGCAGCGGCGAGCAGCAACAGGCTGTGGTCGGCATCGGCGCAGCGCTCTTGCAGATCGAGAACGTCACGCTCCAGTCGGCGGCCGGCGCCGAACAGGGCTCCGCGGCGGCCGAAGAGCTTACGGCTCAGGCCGCCGGCTTGAGGGACGTGTCGGCGGCGCTCGAGGCGATGGTCGGCGCGGGGGGTGGAGGACGCGGACTCACGACTTTTCGGAGGACGGCGACATGACGCCCGCCGTCCCCGGCAACGCAGCGCGAGCTAGCGACCTGCTCGAGCGGCTCGCGCTCGAACTCGCGTTTACCGCGGCCGGCGCCGCGGTGCCGCCGCCGATCGGTGACATGCTCGAACAGCTCACCGCGGCCTGCGCTGCCGCACCGGAGCCGATCCGGCAGGCGGTGGCGGCTTGCCGCCACTGGGTCGCCGAAGACGCGGTCCGCGGCCAGCTGACGGCCGAGACGATCCGCGCGATCAACGACTGGCAGCCGTGGATGGTCACCGCGGCGCTTGCCTGGGATCGGGGCCAACCCCTGGCCGGCATGCCGGCGGCGTGGGCCGCCGCCGCGGCCAAAGCAGGGCTTTCCTCAGGTAACGCGTCTGGCGGCGCGGCTAGCGGCGTGTCTGGTGGCCGGTTGAGCAGCACGATGGCTCCTGCCGGCGAGACGCTCGACGTGATGGTGCTGCCCGAGGGCTTCGACGACGAAATGACCGAGCTTTTTTGCGCGGAATCGCAGGATCTGCTCCAAGCGGTCGAGCAGGGGGTGCTCGTGCTGGAGCGAAACCCGGCCGACGCTGCCTCGATCGACGTCGTGTTCCGCGTCTTTCACACGTTCAAGGGCAACGCCGGCGTGCTCAAGTTGGTTGTGTTGCAGAGGCTGACGCATGAACTCGAGTCGGTGCTCGACGCGGCTCGTCGCGGAAAGCTCGTGCTCGGCCGGGAGGCGATCGACCTGATCCTCACCGGCGCCGATGTGCTGCGGCGGTACGTGGCCGAGATCCTCGCGCAACTCGCGGGCCACGACCGCGGCCGGAGCATTCCGCTGCCGATTCCCGACCTGATCGCGCGGGTGCAGCGGCTGCTCAGCGACCGCGCGGCCGCTCCCGCTGCGGCCGTGAAGCCGGCCACGTCCACGTTGGCACCGGCTGTCGCGGCCGCGTCGGCCCCAGCTGCGGCCCCCCCATCCCAGCCAGCAGCCCCGGCCTTGCCGGTGACCACGCCGCCGGCGGCCGCGCTCGTGACGCCCGTGGCCGCGCCGGGCAGTGTTCGCGTCGATACGCTCAAACTCGACGGCCTCATCGATCTCGTCGGTGAACTCGTTGTTGCCCAGTCGCTGGTGGTTCAGAGCCCGGAGTTGACCGCGGTGGGTAGCGCGGAGCTGACTCGCTGCCTCGGGCAACTCCGCGGGATCACGTCCGACCTGCAGCGCACCGCGATGTCGCTGCGGATGGTACCGATCGGCGGCACCTTCCGCCGCATGGCGCGGCTGGTCCGTGATCTCGCGGTCGAGTGCGGCAAGGAGATCGACCTGCGGCTCGAGGGCGAGGAGACGGAGCTCGACCGCACGCTGGTCGAGGAACTCGCCGATCCACTCGTTCACATGATCCGTAACTCCGCTGATCACGGCATTGAGCTGCCCGCAGCCCGCGTGGCGGCAGGCAAGCCGGCCACGGGCACGATCACGCTGCGGGCCTTTCATCAAGGAGGCTTCATCGTCATCAAGATCGAGGACGATGGTCGCGGGCTCCCCGCCGATCGCATTCGCGCCAAGGCCGTCGAACGCGGACTGGTGCAGCCCGACGAACTGCTGGAACGGGCCGACATCCTCGACTTGATCTTTCGCCCCGGGTTCTCCACCGCCGAGCAGATCACCGGGCTCTCCGGCCGCGGCGTGGGGATGGACGTCGTGCGGCGCGGCATCGAAGGGATTCGCGGCAAGGTCGACGTATCGTCGGTCGAGGGCCGCGGCACCACGTTCACGCTCTCCGTGCCGCTCACGCTGGCGATCATCGATGGACTGATCGTGGGGGTGGGCGACCAGCGCTATATCGTCCCCACGCTCTCGGTGCGGGAATCGTTCCGGCTCATGCCCGGCTTAGTGACGACAATCCAGGGCCGGGGTGAGGTGGTCGAGGTTCGCGGCCGGCTGACGCCGATCCTGCGGCTCGGACGGTTTCTCGGTGATCCCGGCGCCGTGGCGCCCGCCGCCGGATCGGAGGGTATCGTGGTGGTGGTGGAGTCGGGCCAGGACTGCCGCTGTCTCCTCGTCGACGACCTGCTCGGCAAACAGGAGGTCGTGATCAAGAGCCTCGGCGATATGTTCCGCGGCCGGACCGCTTTCGCAGGCGCCGCGATTCTTGGAGACGGCCGGGTAGGTTTGATTCTCGACGTCAACGCGCTGGTCAAACTGAAGTCCGCCGCCGGCGACGCCGCCTGATCCGTCACCGGAACCAAACCATGAACCCATCCACGACACCCGAGCCGCATCTCCAGCCCTTGGTGGCCAAACCGGGCAAGTATCTCGTGATCACGCTGGGTGGCGAGTCGTATGGCATCCCCGTGCTGACCGTGCGGGAGATCATTCGTCTCTGCCCGATCACGCCGGTGGCCAATATGCCCCCGCACGTTCGTGGGGTGATCAATCTCCGCGGCAAGATCATTCCGCTGGTCGATCTCCGCACGCGCTTTCACCTGCCGACCGCCGAAGATCACGACCGCAACTGCATCGTCGTCACACAACTTGGTGGCGCGGCAGGTGGGTCGCGGCTGTATGGCGTCGTCGTCGACGGCGTCGAGGAGGTGGCCTCCTTCGCGGCCTCCGACATCGAGCCGACCCCCGACTTTGGCGGCGCGATCGACGTTCGGTTCATCACCGGCATGGCCAAGTCGGGCCACCTTGTGCGCACGCTCATCGATCTTGATCGGATCGCGGCGGCCGACCTCGTCACGGCGGCCGTTGCGTAGACGTCCTCCCATCATGCCCTCACTCCGCAGGCCCTTCCCCAGCAGGACTCGCCATGATTCCCCGTTCGCTCCCCGCCCGCATCACCTGGGGCTTCTCCCTGCTTCTCGCGATCCTGATTCTGCTCGGCATCTCGGCGCTGTGGCGGATCGTGGGCATCAACCGCAGCGTCATCGCCGTGGCTGACAACTCGATGCCGTCGGTCGTGGCGCTCAGTCGGGTCATCCAGGCGACGTACGGCTCGCGGGGGGCAGTCCGCAAAATGCTGCTTGCGTACGGAGAGAAGGGTGACGGGTTCACGTTCGACGATGCCGCCTATCAGGTCACGAAGAAACGGGGCGAGGAGCAACTCACCGTATACGAGTCACTGATCAGCGACGACGAGGAGCGACGCCTGTTTGCCGACGTGGCCGCGGTGCGGAAGGAATATCTCACGGTCATCGAGTCGGCGCTCGGGAGCCTGCGGCAGGGGAAGGGAGTCGAGGCCAAGGCGATGATGGCTGATGGAGTCGATCCGGCCTTCGAGCGGTGCATCGGGGCCCTTGACGAAAGCGTGAAGTACAACAGCCTGATCGCCGAGAAACAGGGGGCGGAGGCCCGCCGCATCGTGGCCACGAGCTTCCTTCTCATCGGTGGCGGGCTCGCGGTGGCGCTGGCCTTGGGCGCACTTCTGGGTGGCTGGATCATCGCCTCGACGCGGACGTCGCTGGGCCTGATCTCCGATGCGCTCGAGGCAGGGGCCGCACACACATCACTGGCATCGAACCAGCTCGCCTCGGCCGGCCAATCGTTGGCTGAGGGCTGCAGCGAGCAGGGCTCGGCCGTGACGGAGACAAGCGCGGCGCTGGAGCAGATGTCGGCCATGATCCGCAGCACCGCCGACAACGCCGACAAGGCCAAGACGTTCGCCAACCAGGCCCGCGACGCGGCGCAGTCGGGCGCGTCCACCATGGGCGAGATGAACGACGCGATGCGGGCCATCGAGGTGTCGAGCGCCGAGGTGGCCAAGATCGTCAAGGACATCGACGAGATCGCCTTCCAGACGAATATCCTGGCGCTCAACGCGGCAGTCGAGGCGGCGCGGGCCGGCGAGGCCGGCGCCGGGTTCGCCGTCGTTGCCGACGAGGTGCGGGCATTGGCCCAGCGAAGCGCCGCGGCGGCGAAGGAGACGGCAGGAAAGATCGAGGCCGCCATTACCAACAGCCGCCGTGGGTCGACGAGCTGCGGGCGGCTGGGCGAAGCGCTCAGCGAGATCGTCCGCACGGTCGGGGCCGCCGACGGGCTGGTGGCGGAGATTGCCACCGCCGCCAAGGAGCAGGCACAGGGCATCCGGCAGGTGGGCGTGGCCATGGCGCAGATGGACCAGGTCACGCAGGGCAACTCCGCCAACGCCGAGCAGAGTGCCGGAGCCGCCGAAGAGTTGAAGTCGCAGGCCCTGTCGCTGCAGTCGACGGTCGACGTGCTGCGGGCTCTCGCCGGCCGCGGGGCGAGTCGGCAGGCCGCCGTTGCACCGACATCACAGCCAGCCCGCCGCCTGCCTGTCAGCACCGGAACGTGCAGCACCGGCTCTGGCAGCGTTGCTGCACGGCTGCCACAGCGCATTCCGATGCCGCGTGAGGTTTCAGTCGCCGACGTGGCGGTGGATCACGAGGATCGGCATTTCAAGGCGTTTTGACGTCGCGACTGCCGGGAGAGGGTGGAACCCGCATGCTGATCCCGCCGGAGCAACCGCTGTCGCCTCAGGCCTACGCGTTTCTCGCGAACCTGGTGTATGAGCGGAGCCGTATCCAGCTCGGGCCTGATCGGCAGGCGCTCCTCGCCGGCCGGCTGGGGCAGCGGCTGCGGAGTCTCGGCCTCACAGACTACGAGGACTATTGCCGTCTCCTTGAGTCGCGGCAGGGCGAGGAGGAGGTGGGGAGCCTGATCGATCTGGTCTCCACCAACCACACCCACTTCTTTCGCGAGCCCGAACACTTCGCGATCCTCGCGGACCGTGTGCTGCCCCGGCTCGCCGACCGGCGCGGGCCTTCCGGTCGGCCGCTGCAGATCTGGTCGGCCGCGTCGTCGTCCGGAGAGGAGCCCTACACGCTCGCGATCGCGCTCGCGGAGTTTGCCCGGCAGCGGCCGCACGCCACCTGGCAGGTGCACGCCTCCGATATCTCCCACCGCATGCTCGCCCGTTGCCGGTCAGGGATCTACGAGGCCGAAAAGGTGGCGGTGCCAGACGCCCATCTGCGGCGGTATTTCCTCCGTGGATTTGGCGAGCGGGAGGGCTTCTACCGCGTGCGGCCGGAACTGCGGCGGCATGTGCATGTTCAGCACATCAACCTCTTCCAGCCCGAATATCCAGTGCCCGCGGGGCTCGACGTGATCTTCTGCCGCAACGTCATGATCTACTTCGACCAACCGTCACGGCAGGAACTGCTCGACCGGCTGGTGGCGATGCTGGCACCGGGCGGCACGCTCTTCGTGGGCCATGCGGAGAGCCTGCTCGGCCTGCGGCACGGCCTGCGGACCGAATGGCCGAGCGTCTATCTGCGGCCGGAATGAACGAGAGCACCGTGGCGGCACGACACCCATGAACCAGTCATACCCAGCTCGAATCCGCGTCCTCGTCGTCGACGATTCGGCGCTGGTCCGTAAGGCGATCACCGACGCACTCGCCCTCGACCCGGAGATCGAGGTCGTCGGCTCGGCCTGTGATCCTTACGTCGCGCGGGAGAAGATCCTCAAGTTCGATCCCGACGTGCTGACGCTCGACATCGAGATGCCCCGGATGGATGGCCTCACGTTCCTGCGGATCCTGATGGAGCACCATCCGCTGCCGGTCGTGATCGTGAGCTCGCTCGCGCAGGCTGGGTCGCAGACGGCCCTCGACGCGATCGACGCCGGCGCCGTCGACGTGCTCGCCAAACCCGACGGCACGATGTCGATCGGCGGTCTCGGGGCGCGACTCGCCTATCACGTGAAGGCCGCTGCGGCCTCCACGCGGTTCAGCCGGCGGCGGCAACCAGTCACGCAACCGGCCGAACTACCGCTCGAGACGGCGCCCGACCGGAGCCTGGCCCGCGGAGCCGAGCCGTCGGCCACGCCTACGCAGCACACGGCTGTGGTGGCGCTCCCGCCGGTGGGGTTGGTCGATCCCCGGCAGCTCGTGGTGCTCGGTTCCTCGACGGGGGGCGTCGAGGCGCTCCGGACGATCTTGCCGCGGCTGCCTGCCGATCTGCCGCCGGTCGCGGTCGTCCAGCACATCTCGGCTTATTTTTCGCGGGTCGTGGCCCAGCGGCTCGACGCGATGTGCGGTTACGAAGTGTGCGAGGCCGAGGAGGGCATGGAACTCCGCCGTGGGCGGTGCGTGATCGCGCCGGGCGACCGCCATCTGGCCGTGGTCTGGCAGGGCGGGGCCTACCGGGCCCGGCTGCTCGAAACGCCCCCCGTGCACCACTGCCGTCCGGCGGTCGATGTTCTGTTTCGCTCGGCGGCCGAGGCCGCAGGGTCGCGGGTCGTGGCCGCGCTCTTGACCGGTATGGGGAGCGACGGGGCGCTGGGCATGCAGGCCATCCGCAGGGCGGGTGGGCGGACGATCGCGCAGGACGAGGCGACGTCGGTGGTGTTTGGCATGCCGCGGGCGGCGATCGAACTCAACGTGGCCGAGCAGGTCGTGCCCCTGCCGCGGATTGCCGAGGCGATCGTCAAGGCCGTGGCGGCCCAGGCCATCCTACCCGGGTGACCCGCTCGCCGTCGCCTGAGTGGGCTGCAGATCGCGGCTTGGTCAGGTGGCCTTTCGCCACCGGCTTGGGGGCATGCCGTGCCTCCGCGTGAAGGCGACGGTCATGTATTCAGGGTGGCGGAACCCCGCCCGCTCGGCGATGGATGCAAGAGGTAGATCAGTCTCCCGAAGGAGCAGCTCCACGCGGCGAAACTGCACGCGGGCGATTTCCTCGTGGGGTGTGTGGCCCAGCCGCTTCACGAACCGGCTCTCGAGCAATCGTCGTGAGGTCGCGAGCATCCGCACCACGTCGGCGACCTTGATGCCGCGGCAGGCGTTGTCGCGGATGCACCGTACCGCAGCTGCGACCAGATCGTCATCGATCGCTAGCACGTCGGTGCTCTGCCGGGCTGTGATGCCGAGTGGTGCCAGTAGCCATTCGTTGCGGTCGAGCCGGGAGCCTGCCATGAGCGATTCAAGAAGTGTGGCCGCGAGTCGGCCGGCGCCGATCGCGTCGGGGATGACGCTCGAAAGCGGCGGGCTCGAGAGGCCGCAGAGCACTCGGTCGTCGTCGACTCCGAGCACGGCCACCTCGTCCGGCACCACGAGGCCCGCCCGGCGACACGCCTCGAGCGCCTGGCGGCCACGGGTGTCGTAGCAGGCGAAGACCGCCACGGGCTTCGGCAGCCCCGCGAGCCATGCCTCGACGGCGGCTGTGTCATCCGCCGGCTCCGCGGTATCGGCAGGCTTCTTCGAGCGGTTACCCCGCGGTTGGCCTCGCGCCGCCCCGCGGAAGACATCGACCGTGAATCCGCGGGCACCGAGCGCGGCGCAGAAGCCCCGGCAGCGGTTGTCGCTCCAGCGAAACCGTGCGTCGCCGAGGAAGGCGAACGTGCGGAAATCACGCTCCAGGAAATGCTCTGTGGCGAGCGTGGCGATCGCGACATCGTCGGTCTCGACATACGGGATGTCGGGCAGGAGCCGCGCGGCGCTCACGTCGATCACCGGAATGCCAAGCCTCCGCCGCACACGGGCAAGCGCCTTCGCAATCGCCGCCGTCTCCACCCTCGCGAGCACGCCGTCTCCCTTCCACCGTGCGAGCATCTCGAGCGGCGGCATGCCCCGACCGTGCTCCGGCAGCAGGACCGTCCACGGTTCGTGTTCGCGGAGATGCCGTTGAATGCCTTCGAGCAGTCCCCTAGCGTATGCGTTTGACGCCTCGATCAGAATGGCGACGCGCGGACCATATTGGGAAGCCAGAGGGCGGGAGGGTGGCATGTCAAGATTTTACCACGACCACGATCCGAGCCGTCGCGACGCCGTGGGATCACGCCCACCACGGCATCGGCCCCCCGGAAGCCCGGCAGAGATCGTGCATGCCATCTCCGAGGGTTGACCGCGGTCAGGGCATTTCGGCCGTGATCGCCATCACGATGGGCGCCGTGGCGTCGGCGCCCTTCACCAGTTCGATGCCCTGCAACGGCTCGGACCGCTTGGGCTGGATCCGTAGGTAGCGGAGTTGCCGGCCACCGAGGTCAAACGCGAACTCGCTCCCGGGAACTTCGATCCGCCGGATGTAGTCGGCGATGTGTTCGCCGTTGATCAAGGGATGATCCTCTGTCTGCCCGTCTGCATAGAGCAGTCGCACGGTCATCGAGGTCGAACTCGGGCCGGGGACCTGGGCACCCCAGCCGGCGACGCCGCCCAGGAGATGAAGCGCACGGATCGGCGCGGAGAGCGGGAGCGAGACACTCTTCGGCATCCTAGGCGGCAGGGAGCCCTGCGGGCCGTGCAGCATCACGACGTTCGGCACGCTCGTGCCCTGCGGATCGACGAGCATGAAGGGCACGCCCTGGACCTGCTTCGGCCCCCAGTTGGCGAACGCCAGTCGCTCACCACCGGCGTGCTCATCATAGAACATGCCCTTCGTGCTCACGGCTGTGGCCACCTTCTCGAGCGAGAGCGGAACGAACTTCCCCCGCTCGGTCAGGAACGCGAGCAGGTCGGCGAAGCCCTCCGGCTTGATCTGCTTTTCGAATCCGGTCGGCATCAGTGAGTTGGGGGACGGTGTGAATTCGTCGATCTCCTCCCGCTGGATCGCCACCCGCTTCCCCTCGGCATCAACGATCTCGACGGCGGTCTTGCTCTCGGCCGCGAGCAGTCCGGTCACGACCCGGCCGTCGTCGGTGGTGACCGTGTAGGCCCGGTAGTTGCCTTCGACGGAGCGGTTTGGGTCGAGAATGTGGATCAGGAGTTCCTCCTCCGGATGCAAGGCCATGCCGGTCAGTTCGGGCCCGACCCTGCCCCCCGCGCCCGAGTGCATGTGGCACTTGCCGCACTGCTCCTTGAAGAGGGCCTTGCCACGGTCGGCGTCGCCGCCGCGGGCCACCACGGGCAGGATTTCGTTGATCACCTTCTGACGGTCGGCGTTCGGTAGACCCCCACCGGAGGCTAGGATTTTGTTCGCGCGGTCTTGAATCTGGCGGTCCGGGTGCGCCGTGAGTTTGGTTCGCTCCACGAGCGGGATGTCGCCGAGATTGACCGAGTTCTTCTCGAGCCGTTCGACGAGGGCTGCCGCCCAGTCGCGGTTGGCCAGCACCGTACGGACCGCCGCCTCGCGAACCGGCGGCGTGAACGAACCGAGCCGATCGAGGAGCGCCGCCGACGTCGCCGGAGCCGTCGACTTTCCGATCGCTCCGATCAACCCTGCCGAGACTTCAGGGCTCGTCCGGCCGCCGACCCGCTGCATGACGAGCTCCACGACGCCCGGGTCGCTAGCCCGCAGCGACACGAGTCGCTCGGCGGCTGAGATCCGCTCGGCATCCGACGCCTTGGCATCGTCGATGCCCGTGACGAGTGCCTCGCTGATCCGCGAGATCCGGGAGTCGAGCGCCTTGCTGCCGGTGTGCTGCGCGAGCGTGACCACTTGGCCCTGCACGTTTGCGGGCAGGGTATCGACCAGGTTCACAAGCGCCGCGTCTGCCTCCGGCCCGAGCGCCGCAGGCGTGCCTTTTGGCCAGCCGCGGGCCAGCCCAGTGAGTACGGCAGCCGCCCCCGGTGGCGGGGCAGCGGCGAGTCGCACGAGTACTGCGGCCACCGCGGGCCCGTCGGCACCACGGGCAACGTGTTCCGCCACGCGCTCGATGAGGGCGAGCCGTTGCGGCGACGCCTGCGGCCCGTTCGGCTGGGCCGCCAAGAGCGACGGCAGCACGTTGGCAGCCTGAACGGCTGCCGCACTCGTCGCGGCATCGGTAAGTACCGGATCGGCGAGCGTGTGGGGATCGGCGAGTATCGTTGTGACGAGAGCTCCCGCTTCCGGCGACGGCTCCCACTCGCCGAGCGCCTCAAGGACCGCGAGCCGCACGAGCGGTGCGGGGTCGTCGGCCACGCCCGAGCCGGCGAGCTTCGTCAGTGTGCTGGCGTCACGAGGCAGGGCCTTCACGGCGTTCATCCGCACACCGGCCGACGGATGCGCAAGCGCCGACTGCACCCGGGCGAGGGCGAGGGAATCAGCCCCGGGACCCTCAAGAGCGCCGAGCTGCCGAAGCGTCCAGATCGCATGGATCGCCCCCGGACTGAGCCCGATCGCATCGACGCTCGAGTCCTCGACGAGCCGGATGAGCGCAGGCACGACGTCGCGACCGCCGTTGGGCCGACCGGCGGCTCGTTCGATGAGTCTGCGCTGCGCCCGTTCCCGCCAAAACATGTTGTCGTCGCGGAGTAGAGCGACGAGTTCGTCGGGTGCGGCGTCAGCGAGCAACTTCCGTGCGCCGGTCGGGGATGTGCCATGCACAACCCGCCAGATCCGACCGTGCGTTGTGTCGCGGAGCGGCGTGACATAGGCGCCACGGCGGCCCGTCTCAAAGCCCGCTGGCGTCGGATTGTGCTGGATGATGAAGTTGTACCAGTCGATCACCCACACCTGGCCGTCGGGGCCGACGTCCGCAGCAATCGGCGCCGTCCACTCGTCGTCGCTGGCGAGGAGGTCCCAGGCCATCCGGCTCCGGAACGCGGCCCCCTGCGGCATGAGCTGGAACGTGGCGACAATGTGCCCGGTCGGCTCGCAGACGAAGGCCGTGTGGTTCCAGTATTCCTTCGGATAGGTGCGGGCAGTGTAGAGCCGATGGCCAGCGGCCGCGGTGAAGCGGCCGTGGTGGTCGACCTGCCTGATCGCAACGGTGCCGTCGCCGGTCGCCCGTGGCGCGAGCTCCATGTCGGGTGAGCCGGCGATGCCGCCGAGCGTCGTCGCGCTCCAGCCCCGGACGCGTTCGTAGACGCTGTTCGGCAGGGGCATGTGCTCGCTCGGGTTGCCGTTGGCCGTCGAGCCGAAGACGAGCCCCTCCTCGCTGAAGCCGAAGCCCCAGGAGTTGTTGTTGGTGCTGCGGAGCCATTCGAGCTTCGAGCCGTCGGGCTTGAACCGGAAGAAACCCGCTCCGAATCGGTGCTGCTCGTCACCGACCTCGCCGTTGAACCCGGAGTAGCCCACGATGCCGTAGACCCAGCCGTCGAGGCCCCAAGTGAGGTTACTTGGGCCGGCGTGCGTGTCGCCCGTGCCCCAGCCGGTGAAGAGCACTTTCCGCACGTCAGCCTTCCCGTCGCCGTCGGTGTCTTTCAAATAGACCGTGTTCGGCGCCATCGCCACGATGAGCCCGCCGTCGTGGGCGAGTAGGCTCGTGGGGATCGACAGGTTCTCCGCAAACACCTCGCGGCGGTCAGCCGTGCCGTCGCCGTCGGTGTCAACGAGCTTCACGATCCGGTCGTGACCGTCGACCGGGGCCGCGGGATCTTCTTTCGATGGCTCGACCAAGTCGTTCGGGTAGTCGACGCTCTCGGCGACGAAGAGGACGCCGTCGCCATCGAAGCACATCGCGAGAGGCTTGCCCGTGAGCAGCGGCTCCGACGCGAAGAGCTCGACATGAAAGCCCTCCGGGGTGATCGCGTGCTTCCGTGATTCCTCGGGATCGAGCGGCATTTGCATCTGACCGAGCGGCTCGTTCTTCTTTGCCGAGTCGTGGCCTGGCGGCGAATAGAAGGCCACCTTCGCCGGCTGGTACTCAAATGCCTCGAGATCCGCTGGCGGCCTCGTCATCGCGGGATGATCGACATAGCTGCCAGCCGCCACCGGGTCGCGGCCCGCGGCAAACCGGATGCCCCGCTCGACCAGATTATGGAAGCCCGGATGGCAGGGCGATTGCGCCACGCTGGGTAATCTGGCACGATTAGGCAACCGCAGCCTGTGCGGCTCCGAAGAGGACTCGGAGCGCCCGCGGGCTGGGATCATCACGGAGGAAAGATCATGCCTGTGATCAAGCCGGTGAGTGCGAAACTCGAGGTTCATTTTGCAAGCCTTGCCGACCCGCGTCGCCGGAAGGTCAAGCACCCGCTAATCAACTTCATCGTCATCGCCATATGCGCTGTCATCTGCGGTGCCGATGACTTCGTCGCGATTGCCGACTTCGGACAGATGAAGCGGAAGTGGTTCCGAAAGATTCTCGACCTGCGCGGTGGTATCCCCTCGCACGATCGGTTCAACGCGATTTTCGCGATGCTGTCGCCCGCAGAGTTCGAGCGCTGCCTGCTCAGTTGGATTCAGGCACTTCACGAGGTGACTGGCGGCCAGGTGTTGCCATCGACGGCAAGACGCTTCGTGGCAGCTTCGACAAGGCGAGCAACAAGTCGGCGATCCACATGATCAGCGCATGGGCCTCGGCCAACTCGATCAGCCTGGGCCAGTTGGTCGTCGATGCCAAGAGCAACGAGATCACCGCCATCCCGAAACTGCTGAATATGCTGCAGTTGAAGGGGGCGACCGTGACCATCGATGCCATGGGGTGCCAGACGGATATCGCCCGGCGCATCGTCGATGCGGGCGGCCATTACGTGCTCAACGTGAAGGGCAACCAAGGCAGGCTGCGGGACGGCATCGAAGAGTTCTTCGCCGAGTTTCTTGACGGCAACCAGCCGTCGGTGCCGGTTCAGCAGCGGCACAGCACGAACAATGGTCATGGCCGCAAGGAGTCGAGATGGCATTACGTCTGCCCAGTTCCGCGTGACCTGCCTGATCGTGACCGATGGCCAGGACTCAAGGCGATTGGCATGGTCATCAGCAACACCATTCGCGACGGGCTAGAGTGCGTCAATATTCGGTACTACATCCTCAGCAAGAAGCTGGCGGCGAAGAAGTTCGCAGCGGTCGTGAGGGGTCATTGGGCCATTGAGAACGAACTGCATTGGCAACTGGACGTCACCTTTCGCGAGGACCACTGCCGCATCAGGAAGGGCAACGTCGACGCCAACTTCAGCATCCTCCGGCGGACGGCCCTCACGCTGCTCAAGAACGAGAAGACGGCAAAGCTCGGCGTGAAAAACAAACGGCTGTCAGCCGGCTGGAGTGAAGAGTACATGCTCCAAGTGCTTGTCGGCACATGAGATATAGTGCGATCGCCCTGGCCCGGATGGCTCCACGTGCGCTGGTCGTGGCCCCAGGCCGTGTAGAAGACGCGACCCTTGCCCTCGGTGCGGACCCATGTCCACGGCTCATGGTGATCGCCCTCAACCCGCTCCTCAAGCACTGTCCGGCCGCAGTCGTTGTGCTTCGTGTGCACGTAGGTCTCGTCCCAGCTTTTGAAGCCCGAAAAGCCCTGCATGATCGGGTGGTCGGGGGCGAGAGTCACCGTGCCAAATTCGCCCGTGCCGTGCTTCTGAAACTGGGCGCCCACGAGGTCACCCCAGGCAGGCGAGTTGCGAAAACAACCGCTCGCGCAGTGCAGCGGCACGAGACCCTTACCGCCACGGACAAAGTCGAGGATCGCCGCCTCGCCGGCCGGCGGAAGGTTGTCGATGTTGGCGAAGACGGCGAGGGCGTCGTAGGCCCCGAGCACGTCGGGCGTGAGGTCAGACACCCTGTCGGTGTAGACAAGTTTGATGCCACGCGGCGCGAGCACGGGCTGGAGCTGCGCGAACCGCTCGGCGGGCCGGTGATGGCCATTGTCACCGAGGAAAAGAACCTTGATCGGGGCTTCGGCGGCGGCGAGGCCGCAGGCCACGACGCACACGAAACCCAGCAGCCCGCGAACGCACGCACGCACCACGAAACTCCTTGGGAAATCAGCACGGCACGTCACGATGAAAAACTCCACTCGGGGAGTTGCTTGACCGCGCCCCCTTGCATGGCCGACTCGTGGGCCAAGAGGCCCGTGCAGGTCCAGTTGGCGCTCTGGCGGGCGTTGGGATACGGATCACGGCCCTCGACGAGCGCGGTCACGAACTCGTGCACGAGGTGCGGGTGACTGCCGCCGTGGCCGCCGCCCTGCGTGAACGACAGGTGCTGGTGGTCGTCCGAATCGTAGACGCCTCCCGTCGTGAACAACTGGATCGGTTTGGGAAGCAGGTGGGCGAAGTCAGGCACGGGCACCCGCCGAGGAATCTCGGGCTCTGGCAGCTTGGCCGTGTGGAGCACCGGCTCCTCCCCCTCGCAGAGCTGCCACTCGAAGCTCTGCTTCGAACCGTAGACGTCGAAGCTCTCCCGATACTGCCGGGCCGTATCGAAGAGCGAGCGGATCACCCGGGCGACGACGTCGCTGTCGAGAAGCTTTACGTGGGCGCTTTCAATCGCGAACGGCGACCCATATTTCCCGGCGAGTTCCTCGCGGATCCGGCCCGAGCCGAAGCAGCTCACTTCCTTGGCATCTTTCCGCTCGAGGGCGAGGCACGGCCCCACGCAGTGGGTTGCGTAGTGCATCGGCGGTAGGCCCGGCCAGTAGTTCGGCCAGCCGTCCATGTCCTGCTGATGACTCGCCTGCACGAACTGAATCTTTCCCAGCTCGCCACGGTCGGCCATCTGCTTGATGAACAGGAACTCGCGGGCGTAGACCACCGTCTCGGCCATCATGTACTTCAGGCCGGTCTTCTCCGACAGTTGGATGATTCTGCGGCAGTCATCGACGCTCGTGGCCATCGGCACCGTGCACATCACGTGCTTGCCCGCCTCGAGCGCGGCTATCGACATCGTGGCATGGTCGGGGATCGGCGAGTTGATGTGGACAGCATCGATATCCTTGTCCTTGAGCACATCGGCGTAGTCGGTGTACCGGCGCTTGACGCCATAGGCATTTCCGACCTGGTCAAGCTTGTCCTGCGACCGCTGGCAGATGGCCACAAGCTCCGCCTGCGGGTGCCGCTGATGGATCGGAATGAACTCGGCTCCGAAGCCGAGGCCGACGATCGCAGTGCGAACGGGTCGAGTTGATGCTGGCAACATGGGTTCCTCATGACGATCTCAGTCTGCCCTTCCGAAGGCCGACCGTCCATGAGCCTCTGCACCCCGCACTTGAGATTTTTCCCCTCGGCAGGGATGGCCGATGGACCACGTTGGAAAGGCCGTGTGGCCCGCCAGCGACCGTGTGGAAACGTCGAGCAGAGTTTATGACCCGGCTGCAAAGGGCACGAATATGCTCGCGGGCGCGGTGCAGGCGGCGGCGATAGGGATTACACTTTCGATCGGATCAACGGATGCCCCGGGGCGTTTTCGCTGGAGGGATTCATGAAGGCTTCGAATAGCCGGCTGCGTCGGCGGTCGTTTCTGGGGCGTGGTCTTGCCGCGGGTGCCGCCGCCGCGGTCGCCCCCGTCGTGATCCCGTCCTCGGCCCTGGGCCTCGACGGCGCTGTGCCGCCAAGTGAGCGGATTCGCGTCGGCGGCATCGGCATCGGCCGCCGGGGCGAATACGACCTCGGGTGTTTCCTCCAGCAGCCTGACGTGCAGTTCGTCGCCGTCTGCGACGTCAAGGAAAACCGTCGCGCTGCGGTCAAGGGGATCGTCGACAAGTACCATGGCACCGCCGACTGCCACACGTATCACGATTTTCACGAGCTCCTCGACCAAGCCGATATCGACGCCGTGCTGATTGCCACCGGCCCCAACTGGCACGGCCTGATGGCAATGCTCGCCGCGAAGGCGGGCAAGGACATCTACTGCGAGAAGCCCTGCACGAAGAACATCGCCGAGAGCCTCATCCTCCGCGACACGATGCGGCGCTGTGGCACCGTCTTCCAGGCGGGCACGCAGCGGCGGAACCTGCCCCACTTCGCCTTCGCGTGCGAACTGGCGCGGACAGGCCGGCTCGGCGCGGTGAAGCGGATCTACGCGCACCCCGCCGGGATGCGGGCCGCCACGAGTGGCTGGCTGCCGGAAGACCCGGCCCCCGATCCGGCCGTGGCCGACTGGGACATGTACCTCGGCCCCGCCGCCTGGCGGCCGTTCCACGCGACGACCCTGGGCGACGGCTTCAACTTCGAGAAGGGGGGCGGGCTCGTCGGTGGCGGCGTGCTCGAGTGGGGCTCGCACTGCGTCGACCTCTGCCAGTGGGCGGTCGACGACTGCCCGCCGCCGGTCGACTACGCCCCGCCGGTCAACGGTGAGATCGTCTGCCGGTATGCCAACGGCACCGAGCTCGTGTTCCGCGAAAAAGGCTGGATTCCGCTCGGCTCGTGCCCCGTGCGGTTCGAAGGCGAGACCGGCTGGGTCGAGGCGGGCGACAGCGGCAAGATGGTGCTCAGTTCGCCCGAGCTCATGGCCGGGAGAAAGGTCGAGGAGATCGGCGGTTATCCGGCGACGTTTCACGTTCGCGACTTCCTCGACTGCTGCCGGACGAGGGGCAAGCCCAAGGGCAATGCCGACGCCGCCTGCAACGCGCACATCGCCTGCCACGCTGCCAACATCGCGCTGTTTCTCGGCAGGCCCGTGAAACTCGACACCGAGTCGTGGCAGTTCGTGAACGACGACGAGGCCAACCGGCTGCGATCCGAGGCGCTGCGTGAACCATGGAGGCTCTGACGATGCGACGAAATCGACGCCTGACTAAGTTGGCCGTGACGGCCGCTTTGCTCCTCGGCATGCAGGACGCGCGGCCGCAGGTCGTGGCGAGTTCGCCGAGCAGGGAGCGGGAACTGCTTGCCGTGCTTTGCTCCGAGACGCCCGAGTCGGAGAAGGCGATCACCTGCAAACTCCTGGCAATCCACGGCTCGCCGGCGGCGATCGGCGATCTTGCGGCGCTCCTTGGCAATGAACGGCTGTCCTCGTGGGCACGCATTGCGCTCGAGGTGATTCCAGGACCCGAGGCCGACGCTGCCCTGCGGACGGCGACGGAGTCGCTCTCGGGCCGGCAGCTTGTCGGTGTGATCAACTCGATCGGGGTGCGGGGCGATGCCGCAGCCGTCGGTCTGCTCGAGAAGCGGCTCGCCGATACCGATGGAGACGTAGCGGTATCAGCGGCCGCCGCACTGGGCCGGATCGGCACACCAGCAGCGGCGGCGATCCTCTCGCGGGCCCTTGCGGCCGGTGTGCCTGATCGCGACGCCGTGGCCGAGGCCTGCGTGGTCGCTGCCGAACAGCTGCTCGCCGCCGGCAAGCATACGGAAGCCGTCGCTCTGGCAAGCGCTGTATGGAGGGCCGACGTGTCGGAGCAGCGGCGGGCCGAAGGAGCACGGTGCGGGATCCTCGCCCGTGGCGAAGAGGGCATCCCCATGCTCGTCGAGCTCCTGCGATCGCCTTCGAAGCGGCTCTTTAACATGGGATTATTCACGGCCCGCGAGGCCGGCGTCCGGGGCCGCCGGGATACCGCGCTGGCCGAAGCGGTTGACCTGGCCCTGGTGCGGGAGGTGGTGGCAGCGCCGGCCACGCCATCGGCTTCGGAACGGGCCATGCTCGTGATCGATGCCCTGGCCGAACGGAACGGCAGCGGTGCCGGCAAAACGGTGCAGGCGGCCATGCTCGATGCCGCGACCGCGGGGGCAAAGCCGATCCGCCTCGCGGCGATCCGAGCGCTGGGCCGGGTGGGCGATGCCGCGGTGGTGCCCCGACTGCTCACGATCGCGGCCGATCCTGAGCCGGAGTTCGCCTTCGCCGCCCGTGAGGCGATTAGCGTGCTGCCCGGGGAGGCGGTCGACCGCGAAATCACGGCGCGGTTGAGGGCGGCCAATCCCGGCACGCTGCCGACGCTCGTGAGCCTGGTCGGCGACCGGCGGATCGGAGTGGTGGCCGACGTCGTGCCCTTGGTGGATCACGGCGACGCGGCCGTGCGACTCGCGGCGATCGAGGCCCTTGGTGCGATCATTGACCTACCGAATCTCGACGTCTTGGTGAGGAAGGTCGCTGCGCCCCGCGACGAGGCGGAGGGTGTTGCAGCCACAGCCGCCCTCAATGAGGCCGCCGTGCGGATGGCCGATCGTGACGCCTGCGCGGAAAAGATTGCCGCGGCTGCCATGGGTACACGGCAGACGGTCTTGCTCGACCTTCTCGGCGACGTGGGGGGCACGCGGGCGCTGGCTGCGGTGGGCGCCGCGGCGACGTCAGGCGATGAGGCAATCCAAGACACTGCCACCCGTCTGCTCGGCAAGTGGATGACGGCCGACGCCGCGCCCGTCCTGCTCAAACTTGCGACATCCGATGCGGCCGGCACCTTTCGCGGCCGATGCCTCAAGGGCTATGTTCGGATCGCCAGGCAGTTCGCGCTGCCCGATGACGAACGGGCCGGGATGTGTCGCAAGGCGCTCGCGGCGACGGAGGATCCCGCCACCAGGAAGGCCGTGATCGAGATCCTCGTCCGCTATCCGAGCGCGGCCACGCTCGCGGTGGCCAAGGAGGCCGTGACGATGCCGGACGTCGAGGCCGAGGCGAAAGCCGCCGTCGCCGGAATCGCGGCCAAGCTCGCCAAGCCGGCGGGATAGAGCGCGGCGAGGAAAGCGTGAGAGCGCATTCGACTTACGTGGATCGCCGGCTCTGGGGCGGCAAAAGTCTCGTCGCTCTATCGCCGCGGCGGCTCAGGCGCTCCTTGAGCGTTCGCCGACCCCCTCGCTCCCGTCAGGAAGCCCCAAGCGCACGCGCGGGGAATGCGGGCATGCACCCCGCCCCGCTCCACACCCCTTAGCCCGGTCAATGGCACTTCCGCAAGCGTTGCCCGACGGATGAGCGGCTCGTGAGC
>JBBDNW010000121.1:0-3954 GCA_040877375.1 Pirellulales bacterium
ATGCTCGTGGGCGTGCTCGTCGTGCACACCTTTGCCCTGGCGGCCAGGATTTATCTCACCGGCCGCCCACCGGTGGTGAATCTCTATTCCTCGGCCGTGTTTATCGGCTGGGCGTGCGTGCTGGCGGGCCTCGGCCTTGAATCGCTGTATCGTCTCGGGATCGGCAATCTCGTGGCAGCCCTCAGCGGCGGCCTCACACTGATGGTGGCCTACGGACTCGATTCCGGCGACACGATGCATGTGCTCCAGGCCGTGCTCGACACGCAGTTCTGGCTGTCCACGCACGTGGTCACCGTTACGCTCGGCTACGGGGCGACATTCCTCGCGGGCATGCTCGGCACGTGCGCCATCGTGCACCTCCTGTGGAGCCGGTTCATCGACCAAGCCGACGTCGCGGCCAACCGGCAGGTGCAGGACAGGCTCTATCGCATGACCTACGGCGTTGTCTGTTTCGCGCTGTTCTTCAGCTTCATCGGCACCGTGCTGGGCGGGCTCTGGGCCGACGACAGTTGGGGCCGCTTCTGGGGCTGGGATCCCAAGGAGAACGGCGCCCTGATGATCGTGCTCTGGAATGCCGCGGTGTTGCATGCCCGCTGGGACCGCTGGATCGGGCCGCGCGGGTTCGCGCTGTTCACGATCGGAGGCAACATCGTCACCGCCTGGAGTTGGTTCGGCACCAACCAACTCGGTATCGGCCTGCACAGCTATGGGTTTACCAGCGGCGTGCTGATGCTGCTGGCGGGCTATGTGCTCAGCCAACTGCTGCTCATCGCCGCCGGCCTAACGCTGACGCGACCTGCCGGTCGCCTCGCTGCCTGACGCCAGACTCGTCCGCCGTCTGGCTGCTCGCCACGATGGGTCGCCACGCGCCGCCGGAAAACCGCGCGAGCGTCATGGTTTCTGCGTCGCAGTCGAGGGCGATCGCCCCCTCACCGCCCGTCTTGAGCACCTCTGCTGGGGCGGGGCCAGATGCCGCCGCGTAGGCGTCGCGGACTTCGCCCCACGCCTTCCCGCCCAGCCCGCTCACGAGCACCACGGACGGCGTCGTAGCGGCGGCGACGTCGGCCCGCAGGTTCACGCGGCTGCCGTGGTGCGGTGCCACGAGCACGTCGCAGGAATCGGGGTCGGCTGCCACGAGCCGCTCGAGGGCCCCGCCCTCGATATCGCCCGTGAGCAGGAGTCGCCTGCCCGCCGACTCGACAGCCAGCACAATGCTCGTTTCGTTATCTGTCCAACGCAGTTCCGCCACGCCGTCGTCGGCCGGTGAGGAATCGTCAGGCAAGGGGTGCAGCACCCGGGCACGGCAAGACCGGCCCACCGCAAACGAGTCTCCTGCGACCACGCTCCGCACAGGGATGCCACGGAGACGAATGCGTGCAAGGAGGTCGACGACTGCGGGGGCGTCGCCTGTGAGAAACGCGGGGGGCACCACCAACTCACCAATCTCGAATCGTTCGAGTAGTTCCGGCACCGCGTTAAAGTGATCGGTGTCGGCATGCGAGATCACGAGCGTGTCGATCCGCGAGATGCCCTCGCTCCAGAGCACGCCGGCCATTGCGCGGCGGGCCGCGCCCGGAGCCCCGAGCCGGCCGGCGTCGAACACGAGGCAACGGTTCTCCGCCGATCTCACGACGATGCCGCAGCCATGGCCCATCGCTGCCACCACCACCCGCATGCCGCCTCGGGGATCAGCGGCGAGACGGCCGGCCCCGGCGACCACGAGCCCAACGAGCACCCAGGCCCCGCCGACCACTGCCCACGTCTTCACGCGACAGAGCGCGACGGCGGGCAGCCAGAGGAGCGCGGCGGCGAAGAGCAGATACCAGCCTGCCACCCACCACGCCGGCGGCCCCGGCGTCCAGGTGTGTCCGGCGGGAAGATCGGCCGCCAGCCGCACGATCAGCGAGATCCCGGCGAGTGTTGCATCGCAGGCAGCACCGGCGAGCCCCGCGAGCGTGGACGAGACCGGGGCGGCGAGCAGGCAGACAAATCCCCAACCCATCGCCAGCGCCACCAGGGGCGCCACGAGCACGTTGACCACGAGCCCCACGGGGCTGATCACGTGAAACCGGGCCGTGACCAAGGGTGCGGTGACGATCCAGACGGCGGCTCCGACGAGAAACAGCGTCCACGCCTGCCAGCCGAACCTCCGGCACACGCGCTCCGCTGGCGACCTGCTCCGGTCGATGAGGCGATCGATCGGATCGACGGGGGCCGACGACCTCGGCAGCATCGCCGCCACGCCGACGAGTACGGCCGTCGAGAGAAACGAGAGCTGGGCTCCCACGCTGAAGACTTCCGCCGGCCGCCAGACCAGGACGACGACGGCAGCGATCGCCAGGGCGTTGATGGCCGGCGACCTCCGCGCCACGGCCGCCGCGATACACGACAGCCAGACGAGCAGTGTCGCCCGTAACACGGGCGTCTCGGCCCGCACGAGAAGCATGTATCCGCCGGTGACCACGGCGATCGCCACCAGCGACCAACCGCGGGGCACCGACGCCACCCGCAGAATCATAAACAGCGCAGCCGCGAGCAGGCCCACGTGCAGACCGGAGATCGAGAGAATATGGACTGTGCCCGTGGCGAGGAAGTCGTCGGCCTCCGCGCGGGGCAGCGACTCGCGACTACCGAGGAGCAGCGCCGCGGCGAGCGGCGCCCGTGCTCGCGAGAGGTGCGCATCGAGCACGGCGACGCCCCGCCGCCGCAGGCCGTCGATTGCCGCGGCAAGCGACCATCGTTCGGGCGGCGACACGAGTCGGATGAATCGCGCCGAAGAGACGCGCACGATCGAGAGGCAGCGGCTCGACCGGCCGCGCAGGCGGAAGTCGAACTCACCCGGATTACCGGCGGGCGCCGGCCGCAGGCCGCGGCCCAGCACGCGGATTTGATCACCCAGTTCAAGCGGCGGCGGCTCACCATCGACGACCACGGCGGCACGACCGGAGGCGGGCACCCAGCGGCTGCCGGAGCGGACCGCGTCGATCCGCACCATGCACTCGCTCGACGGCCCGATCGCGGCGGTCCGCCGCGGATCCTCCGTCGGCACAGGCAGAAGCCGAAACGACTCCTCGACCGTGCCCATCACCGCCACGGGCACGGGCGAGTCACCGAGCCGCCAGGCGAAATCTGTCAGCTGAAAGAGGTCGAACTGTGCGGCTGACCACGCCGCTCCCGCGAGGAGGATCGCGGCGCAGAGGCTCCCCTCCGCGCGTCGATGGTGGCCCGACCTCAACGCTGCCATCCAGCCCACGACCGCCGTCGCCGCCGCCAGCCAGCAGACGACAGCGAGGCTCGCCCCCGAAGTGCCAGACATGCCAGACGCGCCGCGAACCATGGCGCAGCCCGCCGCCAGACAGACCGCCACGACAACGATAGGGCGGCTCGGCAGGGGCTCGGACCGCCGGAGTCCCCAAAGCCAGTCCCAGAGCCAATCTGCAGCGTAGCGACACGGAAGGCACGCCTCGCGAGCGATCTCACTCAGAGACCGCACGATCGCGACGGGTCGAAACTCAGTGAGCATGGCGGGGGAATGGGTCCGGAAGGTGCTGTAGTAAGAGCGGCGGTCCGCTGCCAAGCCGACCGCGAAGTGCCCATATCTCTTTGACGAGCGCAACTCTTACGAGGGGCAACCATTCCGGGTGGGAGCCTTAATCGCACCTGCTTTCAGTCCCCAAGCGCGAGCGCGGGGAATACGCCCGCCATCCCAACCCGCTCCGCGTCACCGCAACGGTCGCCACCCACATACCCATCGCTTGCGCTCCGGGCTTCTTGAAGGCACCTCACGCCACGCCTCCCGCAGGAAGCCCCAAGCGCGAGCGCGGGGAATACGCCCGCCATCCCAACCCGCTCCGCGTCACCGCAACGGTCGCCACCCACATACCCATCGCTTGCGCTCCGGGCTTCTTGAAGGCACCTCACGCCACGCCTCCCGCAGGAAGCCCCAAGCGCGAG
>JBBDNW010000122.1:0-6938 GCA_040877375.1 Pirellulales bacterium
GAAGACGGGTCGCATCAAAACAATACCGGATTGGTTCACCGGATTGGTTCACCGGGAGGGTGTGCCTTTTTGTCAGGAAGCCCCAAGCGCAAGCGCGGGGAATCCGTCCGCCACCCCAACCCGCTCCGCGCCACGCCCACGAATCGCCACCCGCATACCCATCGCTTGCGCTCCGGGCTTCTTGCGGCCAGGAAGCCCCAAGCGCGAGCGCGGGGAAGACGCGTGGCCTCAAGCACGCCTCACGCGGCTTTCGCGGCGGCCTTATACAGATACGGGTTCATCGTCGGGTCGTTGTACATCTTCATCTGGCGGAAGACGCGGAGCGGACGCTCGCCGGCGAAGATCTCGGTGAGTAGCCGGTCGGTCGAATCGATCAGATGCCGTTGCTGGAGATCGAGGATCGCCAGCCGCCCCGCCGCCTTCTCAATGTGCTCCGGCGTCGCGTCCTTCCGCTCGACCTGCTCCTGCATGTGGTAGCGACGGAGTTCGAGGATCGAGAGCCGGTCGATGGCGGCGCCGGGCGTCTCAGTGGCGGCGGGGGCAGATGGTGCCGCGACGATGCCGCGGTCGGCCAGTTCGGCGATCAGCCAGTCGTCGACCTGCTCGATGCAGTCGTTACGAAGTTGGTTGTAGCGGTCGATCGCCCGCTTTACCTGGGCAATCCGCCCGTCGGTGACGTTCGATGCACGGGCGACGTCCTCCTCGTGCCAGAGGAGAAAGTTGTAGCGATGCAGGTCGCAGATCCGCCCGCGGAGCCCCTCCTCGGAATGGTCGGGTTCGAAGCGATGCCAGTGATCGACTAGGTGCGAGAGCAGGACGTCGATCGTGGCGAGATCAGCTGGTGGATGGCTGGGGTTCGTCATGGTGGTGGTCTCCGGCGGTGGGGCATGATGAGGGTGGACGATGGCGGAGTACGGCCCTCAGGCCGCGCGAAACACGAGGCAGAGGTTCGAGCCCCCAAAGCCGAACGAGTTGCTCACCGCCACGCGGACCTGCCGCGGGCGAAAGACGTGTGGAACGTGATCAAGACGGCAATGCTCGTCCGGCCGATCGAGGTTGACGGTGGGGGGAACGGCCTGCCGCTCGAGGGCGACGAGGCAGGCGACCGCCTCGAAGGCCGCAGCGCCGCTGATCATGTGGCCAGACATGCTCTTGGTGGAACTCACCGGGATGCCGTCGGTCGCGTCGCCGAGCGCCAGCCGGATTGCGCCGGCCTCTGCGATGTCTCCCACGCGTGTGCCAGCGGCGTGCGCGTTGACGTAGTCGACCTCGTCGGGGCGGACGCCCGCGTCGACGAGCGACGCGGAGATCGCCCGGGCCGCGTGCACGGGATTCGCGCTTGGGATCACCATGTGCGCGCCGTCGCTGGACATGCCGACGCCCGCGAGTTCACCACGGATTCGCGCCCCGCGGGCCCGGGCCTCGGACCCACGCTCGAGCATAAAAAAGGCCGCTCCCTCCGCCATCACGAATCCGTCGCGGTCGCAATCAAAAGGCCGTGAGGCCCTGGAGGGATCGTCGCTCCGCCTCGAGAGCGCTCGGAGGTTGTAGAAGGAGGCGATCGCCGTCGGGCTCAGGATTTCGCATCCCCCGACGAGACAGGCGTCGACCCAGCCGGAGTCAATCCAGGTGCGACCCATCGCCAGTGCATAGCCACTCGAAGCGCAGGCGGCGGCCACCGTCATTGCCGGACCGACGATGCCGAGCCGACGGGCCAGTCGCTGGACGAGCGTGCGTTCGCGGCTGTCACCGAAGACCTGCGTACCGCCTTTAAGAAAGTCGAGTTCCCAGGTCCTGAGACGCTCGGCGCCGAGACCTAGCACGAGGCCAATCCTCGGCCCGTCGTCGCGGGGCAGGCCGGCGTCGGTCAGCGCTGCGGCGAGAGCCGCGAGGGCGAGTTGTTCGAGCCGATCGAGCCCGGAAAACTCCGCGGGGGAGAGACCAGAGACGTCGGCTGGCGGCTCAGGAATCCGCTCGACCGGGGCTGCGAACTGCACCCCGTCCCGCGCATACGCCCCCGGCGGCACGGACCGCACGCCCGAGCGGCCCGCGAGCAGGTTGTCGGCGATCTCGCCGAACTCGCAGCCCAGCGGTGACACCGCGCCAACGCCGGTGATCACCACGGGCTCGCGATTCATCGACAGCGAGTTGCTCATGCCGCCTCCCACGTAAGGACACGGTCAGGGGTTGATACCTGTCGTCGGATAGCGGGAACGGCTGCCGGCTCTCGGGCTGCCACGCGGAACTGGACGCCCCACGGACTTGTCACGGTCCACGACGTGAGCGCCGTTCCGGTCGTGCACATCTCGATCGCCCGTGCGAAGGCCGCAAGATCGCTCTCTTCCCCGTCATCAGGCATGGTCGACGAGTCAGCGACGTGGACATGGAGCGACACGTCGACCCGCGCTTCGTCAGCGATGTCGGCTGGAGCGAGCA
Organism: Pirellulales bacterium; assembly: GCA_040877375.1. Lineage (GTDB taxonomy): Bacteria > Planctomycetota > Planctomycetia > Pirellulales > UBA1268 > QWPN01. The sequence goes on from JBBDNW010000122.1 coordinate 2,437, forward strand.
ACATCGCCAGTGCACGGCAGACGGGATCGCCGATGGCCGCCCCCGTTGCATCGAGCGCGGGCTCGGCAGCCCACTCGGTGATGATCAACCAGACGGCATCGCAGCCGGAAGCCGACCCCGGCTGAAAAAGCGACATGGCAGCGAACAGCCCCTCCGCAAGGGCACCGGGACCACCACCGACGCCGATGTGCGGTCCGTGCATCCCGAGCGCCACGCTCACTGCGCCGGCCAGCGAGTGCAGACAGCATTGCGGCGCCAGGTGCGCCGATACCGTGACGGCCCCGCCGGTGCGAAGCAGGGCCAACGATCGGGCGGCCGCAATCCGTCCCGCCTGGCAGGGTGCCGCGACAACGCCGCAGGTATCAAACGAGACGGGTCTTGGCAGGGCCGCGACCGCCGCCAGCACGGCGCGGATCGCGACGACCGTGTGCTCGTCAGCGTGTCTGAGAAACCGCGTGGGAAGCGCCGGGGCGGCGGGTGGAGACGCCGCGTCCCGCAGGGCTGCCACGTCGGAGAGCGGAGTTTCCAGGAAGGCATGGCTGCGGATCGCGAAGCCGGCCTGGCCGCGGAACGAAGGCTTTCGAAGTGCGTTCATGGGGTGACGTCCGTGTCGGAAAAGGGAGACCCGGCCACCGACCGCCGGAAGCGCGGTGGGCGTCAGGCCGCCTGCCTGCCGGCCTTGGCGGCGAGTTTGCGGTCCAGCACGTCGAGCATGTTGCCCACGGTTGTGATGTCCTCGAGTAACTCAGTCTCGATCTGGATGTCGAACCGGGTCTCGATGTGGAGCACAAGGCCGGCCATGTCGAGCGAATCGAGGTTCAGTCCTTCGCGCAGCGACGTCGACTCCTGCAGGCCCGGGTACGTCTCGCCGGTTTCCTTCTCGAGGAGCTCATGGACAACAGCCGACAATTCCTGACGATCCATGGGACAAAGCCTCCAGGCATGTGGACGGGTAGGGAGGGGAAGATAGCGGACGAAACTTCACGGGCGAAGAGCAAAAAAACCGTGTATTCTCGGAGCTTTCCCGGCCACCGAGCGTGGTCACCCATCTCCCCTCCCGAACGCATCATGCCGACGTCAGGATCTGCCGACCGCCGACCGAGGATGTCACGGCCGTTCGCGTTGGCCACCGTTGCCTATACGGTCGTCCTGGTGTGCGCCACCCACTATCCGAGGCCCGAGGAACTCCTCGGCCCAAATGCCCCGTCCGACAAAACGCTCCACTTCATCGCCTACGGGATCCTCGCAACGCTGGCCAGCACGACGCTTTTTCTGTCAGGCCGCTGGACGGTATGGACGGCCGGCTGGCTCGGGGCCGCAATGGCCGCGTTCGGCATCGTCGACGAACTCACGCAGCCCCTCTTCAGCCGGACTGCCGAGCCGCTCGACTGGGTCTACGATTGCATCGGCATCTCAGGGGGCGTGCTGGCCGTCGCCGCCGTCGTGTTCACGATCACCCGCCGCGACGCGTGACCGAATGCGCGGTCCACATTCGCCCCGCACGCCGGCATCGCCTCCCGTCAGGAAGCCCCAAGCGCAAGCGCGGGGAATACGCCCGCTACCCAAACCGCTCACCGAGGCTGCAGCGAGGTCAGTAGTTTGGCGTTGGGGCGCGGAAGTCCCCGATGCTGACCGATTTGAACCAGTCGATCGTCTTCGTAAGACCCTCGCGGAGCGGCACCGTCGGCTCCCAGCCGAGGTGCTTCTTCGCCAGCGTGATGTCGGGCCGCCGTCGCTCCGGATCGTCGACGGGCAGTGGCTTTTCGATGAGCTGCGAACGCGAGCCCGTGAGCTCGAGCGTCAGTTCGGCGAGTTGCCGGATCGTGAACTCGCCCGGGTTGCCGATGTTCACCGGGCCGATGAAGTCGTCGGGGCCGTTCATCATTCTCACCATGCCTTCGACGAGGTCGTCGCGGTAGCAGAAGCTGCGGGTCTGGGACCCCGAGCCGAAGATGGTGATCGATTCGCCGGCCAGTGCCTGGCGGATAAAGTTTGAGACCACACGACCGTCAAAGGGATGCATCCGTGGCCCATAGGTATTGAAGATCCGCACGATCCGCACGTTGACGCCGTTGGCGCGGTGGTAGTCCATGAAGAGCGTCTCGGCCGCCCGCTTGCCCTCGTCGTAACAGGCCCGCGGACCGATCGGATTAACGGAACCTCGGTAGCTCTCCGGCTGCGGATGCACCTCGGGATCACCGTAGACCTCGCTCGTCGAGGCTTGCAGCACCTTCGCCCGGCACCGCTTGGCCATACCGAGCACGTTGATCGCCCCCATCACGCTCGTCTTCATCGTCTTGATGGGGTTGTACTGATAATGTCCCGGGGCCGCGGGGCAGGCGAGGTTGTAGATCTCGTCGACCTCGAGCCAGAGCGGGTGGATGACGTCGTGCCGCAGGAGCTCAAAGTTGCCGCGGCCGAGCAGATGAGCCACGTTCGACTTCTGGCTGGTGAAGAAGTTGTCGACGCAGATGACATCATGCCCCGCGTCGACCAGCCGTTCGCAGAGGTGGCTGCCGAGGAAACCTGCGCCGCCGGTGACGAGAATCCGTTTGATGGATGGCATTTGTAAGCTGCTTTTCCCTGGGGCGTGATCGTGATAGTGTACCGACGTGGATACTGAAGTCACCCGTCGCACCATGCTCGTGACGGCAGCCGGCATCGCCGCCGCCGTGCCGCAGGTGCGTGCCGCACACGCCTCGCAAGGAGATCACCCCATGAAGGGCCGCATCAAGCAGTCGCTCGTCCACTGGTGCTACAACGTCGCTGGCGACAAGTGGACCACCGAGAAAATGTGCCACGTCGCCAAGGATCTCGGCTGCGTGTCGATCGAGCTCTCCGCCCCCGAGGACTGGCCCACGCTCAAAAAGCATGGCTTGATCTGCGCCCTGGCGCCCAACGGCATGCCCGGAGCACCATTCATGAAGGGATTCAACAACCCGCGCTACCACGACGAGGTGATTGCCCGAACCTCCGAGATGATCGACGCCTGTGCGATGGCCGGCTTCCCGGCCGTGATCGCTTTCACGGGCTACAAGTGGCGCGACGCTGAGGACCCAAAGAGTGGCGAGATCTCCGCCGACGAGGGGGCCGCCAACTGTGTGAAGGGCCTCAAGCAGATCGCGGCCCACGCTGAAAAGAAGGGCGTGACGATCTGCCTCGAGCATCTCAACACCCGCGACGACACGCATCCGATGAAGGGGCATCCCGGCTACCAGGGCGACGACATCGACTATGTGGCGAACATCGTGCGGAAGGTGGGCTCGCCCCGAGTCAAACTGCTATTCGACTTCTACCACGTACAGGTGATGAACGGTGATCTCATCCGCCGCGTCGAGCAGTGCAAGGACGTGATCGGCCACATCCACACGGCCGGCTGCCCGGGCCGTAGCGAACTCGACGAGAACCAGGAGATCAACTTTCCGCCGCTGATGCGGAAGTTGCTGGACATCGGCTACACGGGCTACGTCGGCCAGGAGTTCATCCCCACCCGCGACGCCCTAGCGGGGCTTGAGCAAGCCGTCGCGCTCTGCGACGTGTGACCGGCCGGCACCGGAATGGCCCAGGGCATGCGGATAGCGACCGCGCTCGTGCCGCGGAGCGGGGTGGCGTGGAGGCCGTATACCCCGCGCTCGCGCTTGGGGCTTCCTGATGAGAGGCGCCATCTTCCGATCGTGAGGAGCCGGTCGGAGGCACGCGCAGACGCTGGGGAATCTTTGCGACTCAAAAGCGACGTCCCGTCGGCCACGCGGGCATCCTGTAGCAAAATCCCCCGGCGGCGAGCATGTCACCGCCGGTGAACCAATCCGGCACTGTTTCAAGGCCACCCGGATTCCCCGCGCTCGCGCTTGGGGCTTCCTGAAGCGAGGCACCGCCGGTGAACCAATCCGGCACCGTTTCGATGCCACCCGGATTCCCCGCGCTCGCGCTTGGGGCTTCTTGAAGCGAGTCACCGCCGGCGAACCAATCCGGCATCGTCTCGAGGCCACCCGGATTCCCCGCGCTCGCGCTTGGGGCTTCCTGACGGGAGGCGAAGCGCGTGACGTTTTTAGAGCCCGCGCGTCATGGCCGGACGAGGATGATCCGCACGTCGGCGACGTTGGTGCCGGTCGGCCCAGTACGGATCAGGCCACCGGCAGCGTCGAGCAGCGGGTGGGCGTCGCACCTGCGGACCGCGGTGGCCACGTCCAGCCGCCGCTCGGCCACCGCGGCCGCCACGTCGGCATGAATCACGCCCCCAGCGGCGTCGGTCGGGCCGTCCTCGCCGTCCGTGCCGATGCTCGCCACTGCCAGCCCCGCAGGCCAGCCGCCGCTCCAGGCGGCAAGCGTTGCGAGCACCGTCTGCTGATTGCGGCCACCACGGCCGTAGTCACGCGGCAGGACGACGGTTGCCTCACCTCCTTCGACGATCGCCCGCGGGCGACCATCCGCCGCCGCAGCGAGCAGCTGCGCCGCAGTCCGCGCGAGCCGTCCACCCACCTCGGGGGGGGGGGGGGGGGGGG
>JBBDNW010000122.1:6948-21533 GCA_040877375.1 Pirellulales bacterium
CGGCCGACTCGTCGTCGGCCGCAGGCGAGATCACCGTCGTGTCGTAGCCAAGCTTGCGGGCCATCGCAGCCGCGGCCTCGACCGCTGTGGCATTGGTGCCGAGGAGGACGTGGCTCACGCGGCAACCCCGCGGCGTCGTCCAGTCACCACCGGCCGCCGCGGCGTCGCGGGGCCGAGCCGCCGCCTCGCGCTCAAGCAGTCGCGTGATCGCTGGATCGACGTCGAGGGCGGCGTAGCGCCGCAGCACGTCGAGGGCGGCGACGGGGTTGGCGGCCACGGGCATGCACGGCCCCGACGCGATCAGGTCGAGCGGGTTTCCGATGATGTCGGAGAGCACGAGCGTCACCAGCCGTCCGGCCGAACACGCCCGGGCGAGGCCTCCCGCCTTCACCACGCTCAGCGGCTGCCGCACGGTGTTGAGGTCGCGGATACCGGCGCCGGCCGTCGAGAGATGGCGGGCAAGGGCGATCGTGCCAGCGAGCGACACGCCGTCACGAGGCTCCTCAATGAGCGCCGACCCGCCACCTGTCACGATCACGATCGCCAGGTCGTCGGACCCCAGTTCAGCAAGCATGCCCCGCATCTCATGGGTGGCGACGACGGCCGCTGGCGTCGGCAGGTTGGCGGCCAGTGGTCGCGTCTCGCGGACCTCGACATGGCCCAGCCGCCGGCCGCAACCCTCGGGAACGCTCACGAGGCCCGCGACCGAAATTCCGACCGACGCCGCTGGTGCGAGCAGCCGCTCGACCGCGGCAGCCACTCCCGCGGCCGCCTTGCCGCCCCCCACCACCGCCACCCGGCCGCGGAGGGCCACGGGGGGAGAAAACGAGTTGCCGTCGAGCAAAAGTTCGCTGCCAAGAAGGACCAACCTCGTGGGCAGAAGCACCTCCGGCCGCACTCCGTCAATCGCGGCGATGCGGATGGAATCGACGTCGGCCCTGATGGCTGCGAGGGTCATTCGTCGCGTGGTCGGGAAAAGTTCTTGGGGTCAAACCGCGAGAGGTCAATGCCGCCCCGCGACTCCTCCTCGAGGAGTTTGACGCGTATCTCGAGCCGCTCGATGCGGCGGGCAAGGAGCGCTGGTGATTCCGCCGACGGCGCGAAGCGCGTGACCCGTGGCACGGCCGGATAGCCCAGTTGCCGCTGCAGCGCTGCGAAAAAGAAAAGCGGGTCCTTGCCGCGGTTGGCCCGAGCGATCCGCCCCTCCTTTTCGCCGAAGAGGATCGCCCGATCGGGCTCCGGGGCGACCTGACCCGAGACGAGCGCGTCTCGTCTACCGATGCGCCAATACTCCGGGCTCCGTACGAAGACCAGATCAGCCAGGTCGACCAATCCGACCTGCCGCGACACAGTCTCGATCCACGCCTTCCAGTCGGCGTCGAAGATGTCGTCCTTGGCGACCGCGGCGAGGCCCCGTGCATAGTCGAGGCGGTTTCGTGACAAACACTCAAAGCGGTAAAGAAAGAGCCCCTGCGGCGTCGTGCCCTCGCCGCGGTAGGCCGCCTCGCGCTCGAGCATCGCCAGCGCCGTCCGCATGTCGAACCGACCCCCCTCCTCCTCGGCGGCGGCGATCACGAATGTTTGGAAGTCGGTGAAATAGTGCCGCAGCCGTGCCATGGCCGTGGAGAGCGTGCCGACCAGCTTCAACTCACTGGCGAGATAGTCGAGGGCCATCGGCAACTTCGACGTGGCGAGCACCTCCTGGCCAATCGCGACGAGCGCCTCCTGGGCCGCAATCCCGCCGCTGATCCGCTCGGCGAACGACCGAAACAGGTAGGCCTGTTCGATGTATTCCTCACGGTCGAGCATGGAAGCCTCGAATTCGCCATAAACCAGGCGACGGTCCGCAGCCGACCGCCGCGGTCACTGAAGGCGTGCATCCTATAATGCAGAGGCTCCTTCAATCCCACCCTCTCCTTGGCGCACCGCATGCCCACCCGTTTTTCCACCATCGAGGCCGCCGTCGCCGCCATCGCTCGAGGCGACGTGGTGATCGTCGTCGACGCGGAGGACCGCGAGAACGAGGGCGACTTCGTCTGTGCAGCCAGTCACGCCACCACAGAAATCGTCAACTTCATGATCCGGGAAGGCAGGGGGCAAGTCTGCATGCCGATCCTGCCAGAGGTGGCCAAGCGACTCGAACTGCCGATGATGGTCGAGTCGAACTCAACGCCCCTGGGTACGGCATTCACTGTGCCCGTGGATCACCGGACGGCACGCACCGGCATCACGGCCGCCGAGCGGGCGATGGCAATCGCCACGATCCTCGATCCCGCAAGCGTGCCCACCGACTTCGTCCGCCCTGGCCATCTCTTCCCGCTGGTGACCAAGGAGGGCGGCGTGCTTCGCAGGGCTGGCCACACCGAGGCTGCCGTCGACTTAGCACGGCTCGCGGGCCTGCCGCCGGCGGGCGTGCTCTGCGAGATCCTCGATGAGTCCGGCAACCGTGCCGACCGGGAGGGGCTCTTCGCCCTGGCGCGCCAGCACCAGCTCGAGATCATCTCCATCGAGCAACTCATTCGGCACCGCCGCACCCGCGAGCAGCTCGTGGAGCGGATCGCGGAGGCCGACCTACCGACGAAGTGGGGCCGCTTCCGAATCATCGCCTACGGGGTGAAGTTTGAATCGCAGCAGCCCCTCGTGCTCGTGATGGGCGATCTGGCGGCATCGGCTGCTCCGCTCGTGCGACTCCACTCGTCGTGCTTCACGGGCGATCTTCTCGACAGCCTGCGGTGCGACTGCGGCGACCAGCTCCATCTCGCACTCGACATGATCGGCCGCGAGGGCTGCGGCGTGCTCGTCTACCTCCCTCAGGAGGGGCGGGGCATCGGCCTCGTGGAGAAGATCCGGGCCTACCAACTCCAGGACCAAGGGCTCGATACCGTCGAAGCAAATCTGGCGCTCGGCTTCAAGGCTGATGCTCGCGACTACGGCGTCGGCATCCAGTTGCTCAAAGACCTGGGGCTACGGCAGGTCCGGCTGCTGACCAACAACCCAAAGAAGACCGACGCCTTCATCTACGGGGGTTTCGACCTCGAGGTCGTGGACCAAGTGCCGATCCTGCCACCCGTTCACGAGTTCAACGAGCGTTACCTCGCCACCAAGCGGGAGAAACTCGGCCACCAGTTCCCCGGCTGACCGAGTCGCTGCGGAAGTTGACCTCCCCGCTTTGGCCCACGTAGCATCGTGGTTTTCCTACGCCATGAGGACCCCATGCCCCCGTACCTAGGCCAGTCGGTTCCGGATCGTGACCGACTTTGCCGCCGGGTCCGGGCCATGGCCCTGCTCGTGCTCGTCACCGCCTGCGGCTGCGGTAGCCGTGTCGACGAGCGAACGCCGCCCGTGGAGCCTGAAGCGCCAGCCACGCAGGCGGCCACCGCGGATCCGGCATCACCGCCAACCCCGCCGGTCGCGTTCGATCCTCCTACGCTTGAGGTGCTCGACCGCGATGCCAAATGGGTCGATCGCCCTGTCAAGGATGCAATTGCCGTCATGCGGCAGCAAGAGGCCAATGAGCCGCCGATCTGCACGGTCTCCGAGGCGTTGGCTGTCATGAACGACTCGCCCGAGGCGAATGCCAAAATTCTATCGGCCCTCGGCCGCCTGCCCACGGATGGCGAAGCCGATCTCAACGCCCGCATCGACCGTCACGTCGCTGGCGACCTCGGCAGCACCAACCCGATCCTGATCAGCTCCACCGCGGAGTTCGACATCCTCGGTCTCACCGGCTTCGGGCTCTTCTCCTACGATCGTGATCTGGAGCCGTTTGCCAACGCCGAGACAGTGGTCCACTGGCAAACGAGCGCCGACGGCCTGTCTGACAAGGTCGTGATGCGGGATGATCTTGTGTGGAGCGACGGCCAACCGATCACCGCCCATGACATCGCGTTTACCTACCGGGTCATCCTGGACCCGCGGGTCCCCGTGCCGGCCGTTCGCAGCGGCACCGACCAATTGCGGGGTGTTCATGCCTACGACGACCGCACGATTGTATTTTTCCACAAGGAGCCGCTGGCCACGAACGTCTGGAACATCAACTTCCCCGTCCTGCCGCGGCATGTCTATGAACCGACCTGGGAGCGGGATCCGACCCTCAAGGACAGCCCGGAGCACGTAGCGCTCGAGGAGCAGCCGGTATCGGGCGGCCCCTACGAGATCGTCTCGCGGAAGCGCGGCCAGGAGATCGTCCTGCGGAGGCGGGCCAGTTGGAGTGAGGTGAAAGGCCGCAAGGTACGCGACGAACCCTTTTTCAAGGACATCCGTTTCCGCATCATCGAAGATCCCAACACGGCCCTTCTGGCGCTGCGGTCGGGCAACATCGACGAGATGATCCTCCAGCCGGAGCAGTGGACGACGCAGACCGTCGACGACGACTACTACAGGCTCAACACCAAGGCGACGGCGCCGGAGTGGGTAAGCTTCCATTTCGCATGGAATATCGGCACTCCTTTTTTCTCCGACCGCCGCGTCCGACGGGCGATGAGCTACGCCTTCGACCATGACCGGATGCTCGAAAAAATCTGCCTCGGTATGTACGAGCCGTGCGCCGGCAACTATCCACCGAAATCGTGGATGGCGGGGACGAAGCGACTCGAGCCCTACAAGCAGGACCTCGACAAGGCCGAGGCGCTCCTCGACGAAGCGGGCTGGACCGACCATGACAACGATGGCGTCCGAGACAAGGAGATCGACGGACGTCTCGTTCCCTTCGAGTTCACGATGCTCGTCAACCAGCAGCCGTTCCGGATCGCCATCTGCACGCTGCTCAAGGAAAACCTCGAACAGATCGGCGTCGTTGTCAACGTCCGGCCGGTCGAGGTCACGGCGCTGCAGGACATGATGCAGAAGAAGAACTTCCAGGCCTGCATCTCCGGCTGGGGAACAGGTACCGATCCCGACAGCTCGGAGAACATCTGGAAGACCGGCGAGATGCGGAACTACTGCGGCTACTCCAATCCTGAGGTCGACCGCCTCTTCACGGAGGGCCGCCGCGAACTCGATCGCGACCGGCGGGCCGGGAAGTATGCCCGGATCCAGGAACTGCTCTACGAGGACCAGCCCTACACCTGGCTCTTTTGGCGGAACAGCTTCTATGGCTTTTCGAAGGAGTTGCGGGGCTATGTGTTCAGCCCCCGGGGACCATATCACTACTCGCCCGGCGCCGGCAGCCTGTGGAAGCCACGGCAGGAGTGACCATGGCCACCTATCTGCTGCGTCGGCTGCTGCTCGGATGCGTGACGCTTACGGCGATCACCTGCATCGTCTATGCGCTGGCCCGCAATATGCCGGGCAACCCGCTCTCGGCCCAAATGGGCGAGGATCCGAGCCGGAAGATCACGGCCGAAGACTACGCGCGGATGCAGCGGGCCTACGGGCTCGACAAGTCGTGGCCCGAGGGCTACCTCCAGTGGGCTGGAAACCTCCTGCGGGGCGACTTAGGCCGCTCGATCACCCGCAAGCAGCCCGTAACCACACTCATCGGTGAGCGGATCGGCCCCACGCTCCTGGTGTCGGGCAGCGCGTTTGTGCTGATCTGGCTGGCGGCGGTGCCGCTGGGGCTCTATGCCTCGGCCCGCAGCGGCAGCATAGACGAACGGGCCACGAGCCTCCTGCTCTATGCGCTCTACTCGTTTCCGACGTTCGTGGCGGCCCTCTTCCTCCAAGTGCTGTTCGCTGTCTGGCTCCGCGGCACGGCCTGGGAACTGCCGCTTTTCGGCATGAGCGATCTGCCGGCCGACGCATCGCTTGGCCCCCGCATCCTCGACGTCGCCCGGCACATGATCCTGCCGGTCACCTGCCAGACCTACGTGAGCCTCGCGTACGACAGCCGCTTCATCAAGGCCACGATGGAGGAGGCGATTCGCCAGGACTATGTCCGCACGGCACGGGCCAAGGGAGCAGGACCATGGCAGGTGCTCTTTCGGCATGCCTTCCGCAACACGCTCATTCCACTGGTGACCCTGCTGGGCCTGTCGCTGCCCGCGCTTATCGGCGGCTCGATCATCATCGAGCAGATCTTCACATGGCCCGGGATGGGCCGGCTGTTCTTCGAGAGCATCCGCGAGCGTGACTACCCGACGATCATGGGGCTGACGCTGATGTTCAGCGTGCTGACGCTAGTCGGCCAGCTGCTCGCCGACGTGCTCTACTGCCTCGTCGACCCCCGGGTGAACGTGGCATGATGCAGCGTTCCCACGGATTCTGGGTGGAGGCGTGGCGACGCTACCGACGGCGGCCGCTGGCGATGGCCGCGCTGGCTTTCGTCGCGCTTTTGGTCCTCGTGGCCACGTTCGCGCCGGCGATCGCCGGCACGAAGCCCGTGCTCTGCCGCTACAAGGGTCAGTACTACGCGCCGTGCCTCGGCTACTTCGACCGCCACTTCGAGCCTGCGATCTTTACGAAAGACAAGTTCCGCGGCACGTATCCCAGAAACCTGGCGGAGAAGGATCCGGGCAGTTGGGCGATCTGGCCGCTCTTCTTTCAAGATCCGTACCGCAGCGTCCGCGCCGACGAATGGCCCGGCCGTCCCGAAAACCCCGCGATGGACCAGGGCCGCCCCAGTTGGACCAACCCCTTCGGTACCGACCAGGCGGGCGTCGACGTGCTCGCGAAGATGGTCCACGGCACGACGGTGGCGCTCTTGGTCGGCTTCGTCTCGATGGGCATCGCGGGCACGATCGGCATCATCGTGGGGGCGATCGGCGGTTACTTCGGCGGCTGGGTCGACATGCTCACCAGCCGCCTCACCGAAATCGTGATGTGCGTTCCCACGCTCGTGCTCATCCTCGCGATTCTCGCCATCATCGAGAAGCCGACGATCTGGCACACGATGGCCATCATCGGCATGACCGGCTGGACAGGCATCGCCCGGCTCACACGCGGGGAGTTCCTCCGGCTCAAAGGCAGTGAATACGTGATGGCCGCGCGGGCCGTGGGCGCCGGCCCGGCGCGAATCATGCTGCGGCACATTCTCCCCAACGCCCTGGCGCCGATCCTGGTGCCGATCACTTTTGGGATCGCGTCGGCGATCCTCACCGAGAGCGGGCTCTCGTTTCTCGGCTTCGGGCCACCGCCGCCGTCGGCGAGCTGGGGCTCGATCTTGAACGGCGCCAGGAGCAACCTCGGCATGTGGTGGCTCGTGCTCTTTCCGGGGACGGCGATCTTCCTGACGGTGCTCGCCTACAACCTCATCGGCGAGGGCCTCCAGGAGGCCACAGACCCGAGGCTCCGGGAGGCGCGGAAGTAAGACCATGCCGCTCCTCGAGATCCGCAATCTGGTGACCTCCTTCCACACTCCCGGCGGACGCATACCAGCCGTCGACGGCGTGTCGCTGTCGATCGATCGGGGCAAGACGCTCGGCCTGGTCGGCGAGAGTGGCTGCGGCAAGAGCGTGACGGCGATGTCGATCCTCAGGCTCGTGTCGGCCCCGGGTGTGATCGAATCGGGGTCGATCCTGCTCGACGGCGCGGGTGGTGCGGTCGATCTGGTGTCGCTGCCGGAGCAAGAGCTCCGCAGGATTCGCGGTGGCCGGATCGGGATGATCTTCCAGGAGCCGATGACGAGTCTGAATCCGGTGTTTACCGTGGGCGCGCAGGTGGCCGAGGCGGTGCTCCTGCACAAAGGCTGCTCCCGAGAGGCGGCCCGGGCCAGGGCGCTCGAGATGCTGAAGCTCGTACGGCTCGCCGACCCTGAACGGCGGCTCGACGAGTATCCGCACCAACTCTCGGGAGGCATGCGGCAGCGGGTGATGATCGCCATGGCACTGGCGTGCGAGCCCGACCTCGTGATCGCCGACGAGCCGACCACGGCCCTCGACGTGACGATCCAGGCGCAGATTCTCGACCTGCTCGCCGACCTGCGACGGCGGCTCGGCACCGCGATCTTGCTCATCACCCACGATCTCGGCGTCGTCGCGGAGACGTGCGACGAGGTGGCCGTGATGTATGCCGGGAGGATCGTCGAGCGGGCGGCCACGGAGGTGCTCTTTCGGCAGCCCTTGCATCCCTACACGATCGGACTGCTCGCCGCGCGGCCCGATCCCGACTTAGTACTGCGGGTGGCCGGAGGCTCGATCGTGCGGCCGCCGCTTGTGACGATCCCGGGCATGGTGCCTGCGCCAGACCACTTTCCCACGGGCTGCCGGTTTCATCCCCGGTGTGCGTATGCCCGTGACGAGCCGCATGCCGACGGCCCGGCCTGCTCCGCCGCCGTCGCCGAACTCCTCGAGATCGAAACCGGCCATTTTGTCCGCTGCCACTATGCCGGGAGGCTCGGCGAGCCGCGGCCCGTGGGAATGGTCCGCTCATGATCAACGCCCCCCACGCCCCGCTCGTCTCCGTCACCGATCTGGCGACGCACTTCCCGATCCGTCGTGGGCTCTTGCGTCGGCAAGTCGGCGCGGTGCGGGCGGTCGACGGAGTGGGGTTTCAAATCCCCCGCGGCCGCACGCTCGGCTTAGTCGGCGAGAGTGGCTGCGGGAAGACGACGGTCGGCCGCAGCATTCTCCGGCTCGTCGAGCCCACAGCCGGCAGCGTGACAGTCGCCGGCCGTGACGTGCGGGCGCTGCATGGCGCCGAACTGCGGCAGTTCAGGCGGCGAATGCAGATCGTCTTTCAGGATCCTCACGGATCACTCAACCCCCGTATGACCGTGAGACGGATCCTCGAGGAGGGGCTCGTCATCCACGGCATGGGCGACCAAGCGGACCGGACCAACCGCATGTCGGCCGCGCTTGATCGCACCGGCATGCCGACGGCGGCACTCGACCGCTACCCGCACGAGTTCTCGGGAGGCCAGCGGCAGCGGATCGCGATCGCCCGGGCGCTCGTTCTCGAGCCTGAGTTCCTTGTGCTCGATGAGCCGATCTCGGCGCTCGACGTCTCGATCCAGGCACAGGTGCTCAACCTGCTGGTTGAACTCCGCGATCGGCTCGGCCTCACCTACCTCTTCATCTCCCATGACCTGTCGGCCGTGGAATACGTGGCGGACGAGGTGGCTGTCATGTACCTCGGCCGGATCGTGGAGCGGGCGCCGGCCGCCACACTCCGTCTGGCGCCGTTACATCCCTACACCATCGCGCTGTTTTCGGCGGTGCCCTCGGTCGACCTCAAGAAGCGGCAAAGCCGTATCGTGCTGCCCGGCGACGTGCCGAGCCCCGCCAATCCCCCGGCGGGCTGCCGCTTTCACACCCGCTGTCCGCTCGCCGAAAGTGTCTGCCGCACGGTCGACCCGCCGCAGTCGACCGTCGGCGAACACGTCGTTCATTGCCATATCGCCGCGCGGGAGTTGGAACGGGCCGGGGGTGACGCCGCCGCCGCGGCACACCGCCTGATGCAGTCGCTTTTCGACGCAGCCCGCGGGGCCGATAGACTGACATGCCGCGGTTCCGCAGGTGCTCCCCGCACTCCATGAAGTGTCGTCGTATGCTCCATGCCCAAACCCATCGCCAGCACACGCTCACCATCGGGCTACCCATCATGGCGGCCGCGCTTGCGCTGCTGATCGCTGCCGCGCCACACTCAGCGCGGGCCCAAGCCCCCGCTGATCTTGACCCGCCGGGCGGCCTCCGCGACGACGTCGACTCCGGCTCGACGACCGTCGGAATGAGCCGCGAGGAGTTAGTGCGGAAATGGGACCTCGACGGCAACGGCGCGATCGACGAGTCGGAAGCGGCTGTCGCCCGCACCCGGATGCGACGCAGTCGGTTGGAGATGCAGCGCAGCGCCGCGATCGACCCGCTCACAGGCAGGCCGCGCGTGACGGATGCTGCGGACGAACCGAGCGTCACAGCGGACATCCCGCCGCAACCGCGGAGGCGCCCGCCGGCCGGACCTTCCCTACCGGGCACGCGAGTGCCTGACGTGCCGCTGGCGGCACCGGCGCGGACCACGTCGTCCTCAGCCCCACCGGCCAACGCCAGCAAGGTCGGTCCCGCGGCGGCCGGTTCAACACCAACGCGGACCGGCGGCGCCATGGGCGGGGTTCGTGCCGGTGCCCCCGCCGCACGGCCGGGCTACGGCTCGCTCACGACCGGGGGCGATCCCAAAGCGGGACGTTCGCCGGGCAAGACCGGATCGCTCCGGGCGCCGACGACGGCGGCGGCGGTGCCTGATGGTCGCGGCGCTGCATTTCGTGGCGGTCTGCTCCCCGCACCGCGTTTGGGCCGTACCTCACAGCCTCGTGGCCCCCTGTCCGCCCCGAGCGGGCGGCCGGAAAGCCCCACGCCCCGCACGCCCCTCATGCCCCGCACGCCGCGACTCAATGCCGACGAGATCGGCGGGTTCTGACGTGTCGTCGATGCCGCAGCCTTCGCCTATTTCTCCTCCGCTCGTCTTCTGCGCGCCTTTGCGGTACGTCCAGGGCCCGGGCATCACCCGGAGGTTGGCCGACGAGATGCAGGCGGTGGGGCTCGTCGGCCCCGTGCTCATCGTGGCCGGCAACGCCGCCATTACCCGGCTCGCCCCCACCTGGGCCGAGGCGTTCGCGGAGGCTGGCTGGCTGCACCGCGTCCGGTTGTTCGGCGGTGAATCGAGCCGCCGTGAGATCGAGGCGCTCAGCCGCGAGGCGGAATCGCTCGGCGCCGCGGTGATCGTCGGGGCTGGCGGCGGCAAGGCACTCGACGCCGCGCGGGCTGCGGCTGCCGCCCTGCGACTGCCCTTCGTGTCGTGTCCGACCGTCTGTTCGACCGACGCACCCACCAGCGGCCTGTCAGTCATCTATTTCGACGAGGGACCAAACACAGGTGCGGTCGCAGGCTATGAAATCCACTGTCGCTCTCCCGACCTCGTCCTCGTCGACACGCAGGTGCTCGCCGACGGCCCGCCTCGCTTTCTGGCTGCCGGGATCGGCGACGCCATGAGCACTTTCTACGAGGCCCGCGCGGCCGTCGCTGCGGGGAAGCCAAACATGCGCGGCGGCCGCTCCACGCGCGCGGCCCTCGGTGTGGCGCAGCTGTGCCGCGACGTGGTGTTTGAGCACGGCGTAGCGGCGCTCGACGCCTGCCGAAGACATGTCCCCGACGACACGCTTGAGCAGGTGGTCGAGGCCGCCACGCTGCTCTCGGGTCTGGGGTTCGAATCGGCCGGCCTCGCCGCCGCGCACGCGATCCACAACGGCCTCACCGCGGTGCCAGCGATGCACGACGCGCTCCACGGCGAGAAGGTCGCCTTCGGCACGCTCGTGCAGCTCGTCCTGGAGCAGATGGCGGCGACGGACGCAGCGGCCCGGGCGGCGATGGAGTCGGAGGCCGAGCGAGTGGCCTCCTTCTTCGTCCACACGGGGCTGCCCGTCACGCTCGGCCAGCTTGGCCTGCCCGCGGAGGCGACCGGCGCTGCGACGCCTCTGATCGCCGCTCGTGCAACCATGGCTGGCGAGACAATCCACAACATGCCGTTTCCCGTCGACGCCGCCGCCGTCGCCGCGGCCATTGCGGTGGCCGACGACCTCGGCCGCCGGACGCTCGCCTCCGGCGGCTAGAGCGCATTCGACTTCCGTGGATCGCCGGCAAAGGGGGCGGCAAAAGTCGCCGCTGCGCGGTCCTGCGGATTGTCGCCCTTGGCGAGGATACGCGTTAAGGCTCCTCAGAGCGTTCGCCGACCCCCTTGCTCCCGTCAGGAAGCCCCAAGCGTTAGCGCGGGGAATGCGGATGGCATCGATGCGGTACCGGATTGGTTCGCCGGGGGTGGCATGTTCGCCGCTCTTCAAGAAGCCCCAAGCGCTAGCGCGGGGAATACGGGCGGCACCGAAACCGGAGCGGATTGGTTCGCCGGGGGAGGTATGCCTCCCGTCAGGAAGTCCCGGGGCGTGGAAGACAGCCCCTCCTCACAGATACACTCGTACTATCCCTTTCAAAAAGCATCCGGGCCTGGAGACACCATGCACATCGCCTGCGGCCACCTCATTTTCCTTCGCGCTGTCCTCACGTCGCTGGTCTTCACGGTGCTCATGACCGTGGCCCGAGGCTTCGCCGACGAGCCTGCCATCCCCGCCGTCCCAGAACGTGACGAACCACCCCGCGTATTTGTCAGCGGCGTGAAGGACGACTTCACCGAGACACGGGCGGCGATCACAGCGGCCAAAAAGCAGACGGGCCGCGACTACCGGGTGGTGGTGGTCGACACCGCTGGGAGCGCTCAGGACGCGACACGGTTGCTGGAGAAGGTGGTGGCCCGCTGGCGCGAGGAATCGCGAGGCGACCGGGGCGGCTTCAATCCCGCTGGCGACGTCACGATCGTGCTCGACGTTGGCAATCGGCAGCTCGCGATGGACGTGCCGTGGGCGATGGAGGCGTCGGCCGGCCTCGACCGCCGGACGCTCGAGCAGGAACTGATCGCCACCAGGTTTGTGCCCCGTGCCAAGGACGGTCTCTTCGACAAGGGTCTCGCCGAGCTCGTGAGCGGCACCGAGCAGTGGATCCGTGACCAGACCGACGCACAGCAGCGACGGGCGGAGGCGGCCCACACCTTCAAGACGCGGACGCTTCCCCTCGGGCTCCTGGGCCTCGGCACGGCCGGCTTGCTTGGCGGCCTGCTCGTGCAGGCGGCGCGGCACGCAAGCCGGATGCGAGCCGCCCACGGAAAACTGGCGGCGTTCAAAAGTGAGGTGGTGGCGCTCTCCGACATGCTCGACGGCCAGCAGGAGCGGCACCGGATGCTGCCGCACGCCGACCCCGACTTCTCGACGCCGATGCAGGGCATGACCCGTTCCACCTACGACAATGTGCAGGGGGCGATCGCTCGCCATCGCGAGCGTTGGCTCGGCCTTATGGACGTCTGGGAGAAAGCCCAGCAGACAATCGAGTCCGAATGGTTTCTGGGGACGAGCGCCGCCGACGAGGCCATGAAACTGCTCGACTCGGCCGAGGCTCGTCCGCCACTCGACGCCGTGGCTGGTGAATGCAAGGCACCACTCGACGCGCTGGAACAGGCGCATGAACAAGCGCGTGAGACAGCAGTGACGATCGAGAGGGAACTCGCCGAGGCGACGAGCCGGCTCGAGGGCGTCGCCCGCCGTGGCCGATCGGCCGCGGCTTTTCAGGGGGCACTGGCCGAGGTATCGCGAAACCGCACTCGGGCCGGCGAGCACGTGGAGAGCGATCCGATCGCGGCCCGCGGTGGACTCGAAGAGGCCCGCGCTGCGCTCGAGGCCATGGGTGGGCGGGTCGACGCGCTCGAGGCCGCCGACGACCGCAGGCTGAAGGCAATCGCTCACACCGGCGAGATCGTCCAAAAGGTGCAGCACCACCGTGCCGAAGGCTGGCTCTTTACCGAGCCGGGTGCGAATCCCGATGACCGGATCGAGGCCGCAGCCCGGCATACTGGACTCGCGGCACAACTGCTCGATGACGGCGAACTCGACCCGGCACTCTCGCATGTCGAACGCGCCGAGCGGGCCAATGCGGAAGCGTTCGCGCTCGTCGAAAGCCTCGTAGCGGCCCGGGCAAAGGCCGACGAGCTCCTCCCTGCCTGTGCGGCCCGTGTCGAGCCGCTTGTCGCCAGGCGATTGGCCGCCGCCGGAGCCCTCGAGAAACTGGCCGCCGGTTACGCGGAGAGTTCCTGGGCCGACGTTGCCGAGAACCTGACCCAGGCCGACGATGGTCTGGGGCGGGTGAGAACGCTCATCGACGAGGCACGCGACGCGCTGGCGCCTGAGCGACAGCACCATCTCCGTGGCGTAGCGCTCCTCGAAGAGACGGTTCGCCAGCAAGACTGGGTGGATCGCTGCCTCGCGGCCATCACCGATCGACTCACCGATCTCGAGGAACTTCGTCAGACACTGCCGGGACGCCGCGACAAGGCGTCCGCACGTGTCGCGGACTTGGAGCACCGGCTGAAGGCGCAGCGCACCGACCGGGTTCGCGCCAACGAACGCTGCCGTGAGGCCGGACGCGTCATCGAGGTGGCCGACCAGGGGCTCCGCAGCCCGCGGCCCGACCTGAGGCAGACCGCCCAGCTCGTCGAGGCGGCCGACACCGCCGTATCCCGCGGCGAGGAGCTCGCCATCGAGGACGAGCGACTTGCGCAGCAGTCAGCCAGCGACATCGACGAGACCGATTCCCTGGTCCGCCGGGTCGCGGCCTGGTACGCCGAGGGCGTGCAGACTGATGTTCGGAGCGCCGCTGCCGCGGTCGACTCGGCCCGGTCGCTGATGGAGCGGCAGCGATACGAAGACGCGATCCGCACCGCAGCCGAGGCCTCACAGCAGGCACGGATCGCCTACGCCACGGCGACGGCCGAGGCCGACCGGCGGCGGCAGCGGCGGCAGCAGGAGCTTCAGCGTCGGCAGTTGGAGGAGTCGTTCGCGCGGATGTCACGGGGAGCCGGCCCATGGGTGGTCCGCCTCCCCGGTGGCGCATTCACCGGGCCCGATCCCTGGCGGTCGATGCAGGCGCAGGCGCCGCGTCGCCCGCCCGCCGGGGGCGGCTGGTCGCCGGATATCGCCCAGGTGAACTGGTAGGCAGCAGGAGGCCGACCGGCACGCAACGTCTGCCTTTGTGTAGCGGCGAGATGGCACCTTGGAGGAGGGAGGCACGGGGGTCGGCGAACGCTCGAGGAGCGTCGGGCCGCCGCGGCCCTCAGCGACGAGA
>JBBDNW010000123.1:0-21415 GCA_040877375.1 Pirellulales bacterium
TGGAGAAAACTTCGCGGCACCCACGTGGGCGAGAGCCGCAGGATGCCCTTGCCAGCGTCGAGTGCCTTGTCGAGGGCGGATCCGACGTTTTTGACCTCGGGTAGAACGGCGGTCTTCTTGGTGGCTGCGGCCATGCAGTTGCTCCGGGCAAGGGCTGACGAGGAAGAGCCCGTTGTTGTAAGGTCACCCCGCGGAGGTCGCAAGCAGATCGGGCGATCAGCCACCGTATCCGCTGCGCGTTTTCAACCGGTTGGGTGGCGGCATACACTCCGTGTATGGGAAGTCCTGTGATTCGTCGCCATGGAGGTCTGCTGATTGTCTGCGTGGCGTGCGCATGTGTAGCGTCTGTCCGTGCCGCAGACGAAACAGTCGAGGCGGTTTTCGTGCCCGAGCTGGCCGACCGCGTGCTCGCCTGCACGGTCGGGATCGAATCGACCACCGACGGTAACGCTTTCTCCGGTTCCGGAACCGTGATCTCTTCCGACGGCCACATCCTCACGGCCACGAGCGTGGTGCCTCGCGATGCTGGGGAGGTGACCGTCCTGTTTCCGGACTTCATTCGCCGGCCAGCGACTGTCGTGGCGGTCGACGACGCGATGTCGACCGCGCTGATCAAGGTCGATGCCGGAGATCTTGCCTTTCTGCCGCTGGCACGTGAACTGCCCGAAGTGGGCGACGTGGCATTCTCGGCGGGTGACGTCGATAACGTGATGCTCGCCAATGGCCGCGCGTCGTTCAGCCGAGGCATCGTCAGCGGCATTTACGCCGTCTCAAAACAGGGGGAGGCGATCTACGAGGGCGACGTCATCGAGACCACGGCGGCCGTCAATCCAGGCTCCGATGGCGGGCCGCTCGTCGATTCACACGGCCGGCTCTGCGGGGTGATCAGCCTGTCGGTCTCGCCGCTGCGTTGGCAGGGCGTGGCGGTGCCGACGAAGGTGATCGTCAACCGCTTTGCGCCGTTTGCCTCCGGCCGCGTGCCGGCCGCAGCGGCGCTCACGGCCTCTCAGGTCGCAGCCCCGCCGCCACTCATCGGCCTCCGTCGAACCGCCGACACGCTCGTGCCCCATCTGGTCGGGATCGACGTGGAACGGACGTGGAAGCCGGAGCAGTTGCCGCGAATCTCGTGGGAGGAGCAGCGGCGGACAATCACCGATTGGGACGACCTCGCCGCGACGACACGACGGCAGCGGTTTGCCGCTTTCGCCAACGTCGCGCGGGCGATGGACGTGAACCAGCTCCTCCGGCGGCCCCCAGGGATGGTCACGGGGATTGTCGTTTCGCCAGACGGCTTCGTGCTCACGAGCCTGTTTAATGTGGGCGACGACACGGCGTTCGTGGCCAAGACGACCGGCCAGCCGCGCATGTTCACTGCCGGAGAGCCGCTCGAGAAGCTCCTCGCGGAGCCCGACGGCGGCTACGAGCAGAAGCCCAACACGATCCGCAAGCTGACCGTGGCACTCGTCGACGGCACCCGCCACGAGGCGCAAATCCATGCCCGTCACGAGCCGCTCGGGGTCGCGCTTCTGAAGGTCGATGCCAAGGCGCTCTCGTGGTTCGATCTGGCCGCGGTGTCGACGTCACCGCAACTCGGTGATCCAGTCGCCGTGCTCGGATATCAGGCATCTGCGCAGGCCCGGCCCACGTTCAATACCGGCATCGTGAGCGCTCCTGCCCGCAATCGCGGCCAACAGTTCCAGACCGACGCGCTGCTCAACTACGGCAACTCCGGCGGCCCCGTGTTCGACGCGGCGGGCAACTTCCTCGGCGTGGCGGCGGCGCCGATCGAGCCCGACACCGTGCTCGGTCGGATCTTCACGCTCCCGCAGTTGATGCGGTGGACGCGGGCACCCAACTCGGGCGTCGGCTTGGTCGCGCGGGCCGACCGCATCCGGGCCGTGCTCGAGGAGCTGAAGCAGGGCCGCTCGTTCGAACGAATCCCGGGGCCGTTCCTTGGCGTCCAGGCCGACGAATCCCGTGCCTTCGGCGAGAACGTGGTGGTGGGCGGAGTCGCGGCGGGCTCGCCGGCTGCCGAGGCAGGCCTCAAGAAGGGCGACGTCTTGCTTGAGTTCAACGGTTCCGAACTCCGTCACTGGCGGGACCTCACCGAGCGTGTCGGAGCCGCCAAGGCGGGCGACGTCGTCCTGCTCAAGGTGCAACGCAAGGGTTCGGGACCGCGGCTCGTGATCGCGGGCCGCGACATCGAGACGGCTGATGACCTCGAGAAACTGAAGAAGTCGCTGAAGCCTGGCGACACGTTCGAAGGCACGCTCAGCACCGACGATGCGCGGGACTTCAAGGCCGTCCTCAGGGAGCAGAAATGAGCCGCCATCGAGGACTTCGCCGCGTGAGCTATGGAATGACATGGATAACGAGGGTGGCATGCGTGGTTTGGATGGCATGCGTGGTGGCCCCGAACAGCGTCGTCAACGCTCGTGCGGCCCCCGCCCCAGAGGCCACACCCGATATCTCGGCCCTGTGCGTGCAGGTCCGCCCCGCGTTTGTGTTCATCGCCGGCGGCAGTGGTGTGCTGATCCGGCCCGACGGACTGATGCTTACCAATGACCACGTGATCGAGAATCGCCGCACATTTGACGTCCGCCTCGGCGATGGCCGCTCGTTCAAGGCGAAGGTGCTCGGCCGGGATCCGGTCGGCGACCTGGCTGCTCTCAAGCTTGACATGCCCGAGGGCGAGACGGTGCCGCATCTCGACCTGGGCGATTCGGAGGCTCTTCGTGTGGGCGACGAGGTCCTGGCCGTCGGCAATCCGTTCGCGCTCGGCGTGCTCGACCAGGCGCCGACGTTCACGCTCGGGATCGTGTCGGCGGTGCATCATACGCAGGGAACCTACACCGAGTGCATCGTCACCGACGCGGAACTCAATCCCGGCAACTCGGGAGGACCACTCGTCAACATGGCTGGCGAGGTGGTTGGAATCAACGGCCAGATCAGCACCCGCTATGGCCTGCGGAGCAACACCGGCCTCGGCTTCGCGATCAGCTCGCGGCAGATCAGGCTCTGGCTTCCGCTCCTCGAGGCCGCCGCGGGGGGCGAGGTGAAACACGCGACCCTGGCCGGGCTCGACTTCGAGAGCCGCGATCGGGAAACGGCCGGGAGTGTCGTGGTGAAAGACGTGGCTGACGGGTCGCCAGCTGCGGACGCCGGCTTTCTCGTCGGTGATCGGATCGTTGCCCTCGACGGGGCCGCGGTGGCCAACGGCCACAGGCTCGCGGGGCTGCTGGGCATCTATCCCGACGGGCAGCGGGTGGCGGTGCTCGTTCGCCGCGCCGCCGGTGATGCCACGCTCGCGGTCGCGCTCGACGCGGCCCGGCGCTGCCGCGTCGGCCTCGACCTTGGGCGGCCGCGGGGGGCGGAACTCCTGCCGGTGGTGGAGGGCGTTGACGCACGCTCGCCAGCCGAACTGGCCGGCGTTGTGGTGGGCGATGTGATCGTGGCCTTCGGCGGCCGGCGGCTGGAGTTCTCCAGCCGTGACGAACGCAAGGCCTTTGATCGCGCGTTGCGGACGAGCATCAACGTCGGTGACATCGTGCCGCTCACCGTCCGCCGTGGCGACGGCGAGGTCGAACTGCGGATGGTCGCGAAGTGAGACCCTGGCTTCGCCCGGTTGCGGGCTTCTGCCGATGACCGGATGATACCATATGTCATCTGGAAAGAGCCCGTCTTACGGTCCGCATGTCGACCATCCCGCTCACCGAACTCGCCGTCCGATTCGAGGGTGACCTCCTCGTCGATGACCTCGCGCGAACGATCTATTCGACCGACGCATCGGAATACCAGGAACGGCCGCGGGCGGTGGCCCTGCCTAAGTCGGAGGCCGACGTCCAAGAGCTGGTCCGCTTCGCCGCGGCCCAGCGAGTGGGTCTGATCCCGCGAGCCGCCGGCACGTCGCTCGCCGGGCAGGTCGTCGGCGATGGCTTTGTCGTCGACCTCGGTCGCCATTTGAACCAGATTTTGTCGCTCGACGTCGAGCAGCGGCGGGTCCGCGTCCAGCCCGGCGTGGTCCGCAACGATCTCAACCGCTTCCTTGCTCCGCACGGCCTGTTCTTTGCCCCCGAAACATCGACCGCCAACTGGGCGATGATCGGCGGCATGGTGGGCAACAACTCCTGCGGGTCCAACTCGATCGCCTACGGCTCCACCCGGGATCATCTCGTCTCCGCCCGCGGCTTCCTCGCTGATGGCAGCGAGGCGACCTTCGGTCCGCTTGAGCCGGCCGAGTTTGCGGCGAAGTGCGCCGGCCCCGACTCGCTCGAGACGCGGATCCACCGCGACATCCGCGATCTTCTCGGCGATGCCGCGAATCGCCAGTTGATCCGCGACTCCTTCCCCCGTCCCGAGGTCACCCGGCGCAACACGGGCTACGCGCTCGACGCCCTGATGGAGGCCTCGTGCTTCGATCCCGGCAGCGACCGCTCCTTCAACGCCTGCCGTCTGATCGCGGGTTCTGAGGGCACGCTGTTTCTAGCGGTCGAACTCGAACTCAACCTCGTCCCGCTGCCGCCTCCCGGTGCGCTGTTGATCGCGCACTGTACGACGGTCGACGAGGCGCTGCGGGCCGCGGTCATTGCAATGCGGCACCGGCCCACGGCTTGCGAGCTTATCGATGACAAGATTCTCGAGTGCACCAAGGCCAACCTTGAGCAGGCCCGGAACCGAGACTTCGTCGTGGGCAACCCGGGGGCGGTGCTCGTCGTCGAGCTTCGGCATGCCGACCCGGCGACCCTCGCGACAAGGCTCCATGCGCTCGAGGCGGAGTTTCGTGCGGCCGGCCTCGGCTATGCGTATCCCGTGCTTCACGGCGACGACGGCCTCAAGGTCTGGGAACTCCGCCGCGCGGGGCAGGGGCTCGTCAACAACCTGCCAGGCGACGCCAAGCCGCGCGAGATCGTCGAAGACACGGCCGTCGCCATCGAGGATCTACCCGCCTACATCGCCGAGTTCGACCGGCTGCTCGCCGAGAAGTATGGGATCGACTGCGTCCACTACGCCCACGCGGGAGCGGGCGAACTGCATCTCCGGCCCCTCTTCGATCTCCACACGGCTGCCGGCCTCAGGATGTTTCGCGACGTGGCCACCGACGTGGCTGCGCTCGTGCGGAAATATCGGGGAAGTCTGAGCGGCGAGCACGGTGACGGCCGGCTGCGCGGCGAGTTCATCCGCGCGATGGTGGGCGACGCATGCTACGAACTCCTGACGCGGGTCAAGCGGGCGTTCGACCCGCAGGGCATCTTCAATCCGGGCAAGATCATCGAAGCGCCGCCGATGGATACCTTTCTGAGAATCCTGCCGGAGGCACCCGAGCCGCAGCACGAGACCGTGTTTCGTTTCGCCGACACCGGCGGTGTGCTGCGGGCCGCCGAGAAATGCACCGGCGTCGGCCAGTGCCGCAAGTCGCATCTTGCCGGCGGCACGATGTGCCCGAGCTATATGGCGACACAGGACGAGGCGCACACGACCCGTGCTCGGGCCAACGTGCTGCGGCAGGCTCTCGCCGGCCCACCGGAGGCCGCCGATCCGTGGAGCCGCCCCGAACTGGCAGCGGTCATGGACCTTTGCCTCTCGTGCAAGGCCTGCAAGAGCGAGTGCCCCTCGAACGTCGACATGGCCAGGCTCAAGGCCGAATGGCAGCAGCATTGGCACGATTCCCACGGCGTGCCCATGCGGACGCGGTTGGTGGCGGGGGCGGCTGCGGCGCTGCGGTGGGCGGCCCTGGCTCCCTGGGCATACAACTTCGCCGTCCAGACGCCGGGCGTGTCGCACCTCGTGAAGATGGCGATGGGCTTTGCGCCGCGGCGGTCGATGCCGCCGCTGCCTCGCACTACGCTCTCGGCCTGGATGCGCCGCCGGCCGGCCCGCGGCGTCGCCCCGAACGGCCGCGTGCATCTGTTCTGTGATGAGTTCACCGACACGCTCGATGCGAGTGTCGGCATCAAGGCGGTCGAACTGCTCGAGTCGCTCGGCTACGAGGTCGTGATCCCGAAGCACGTCGACAGCGGCCGGGCCCAGATCTCGACGGGCATGCTTCGCGTGGCCCGGGATCTCGCGACGACCAACGTCGAGCTTCTTGACCCAGTGGTGACCGACGACGCGCCGCTTATCGGCATCGAGCCGTCAGCGATCCTCGGCTTTCGCGACGAATTTCCCGATCTCGTGCCGGAGCGGCTGGCTCCGGCGGCCCGGCGGCTGGCCTCCCGGACGTTTCTCATCGACGAGTTTCTCGCCCGTGAGGCCCGCCGTGGCCGGATTTCATCCGCTGCGTTTACCACCGAACCGCGGCGGATCGCCCTCCACGGCCACTGCCATCAAAAGGCGCTCGCCTCCGTGGACGACTCGGCGGCGATCCTGCGGCTGCCCCGTCACTTCACCGTCGAGGTGATTCCCAGCGGCTGCTGCGGCATGGCCGGCTCGTTTGGCTACGGCCGGGAGCACTACGACGTCTCGATGCAGATCGGCGAGCTCGTGCTTTTCCCGTTCGTGCGGTCGGCCGCCTCAGACACGCTGGTCGCGGCGCCGGGCACGAGTTGCCGCCACCAGATCGGGGATGGCACCGGGCGGGCCGCCCTCCATCCGGTGGAAATTCTCCACGATGCGCTGCTCCGGCCTACAATCCGGCCATGAGTGGTCCCACGATCGTCTGGTTTCGGCACGACCTCCGCCTCGACGACAATCCGGCGCTCGCCGCGGCGGCAGCGCGGGGCGAGGTGGTGCCGGTGTTTATTTGGGCTCCCGAGGAGGAGCATCCGTGGGAACCGGGGGCCGCGTCGCGGTGGTGGCTCCACCACTCGCTCGGAGCCCTCGCCGCCGCGTTCGACAAGGCTGGCACGCCGCTGGTCATCCGTCGCGGTCCTTCGCTCGATGCCTTGCGGTCGCTTGTCAAGGAGCATGGCGCGACGCACGTCGCCTGGAACCGGCGGTATGAGCCGGCCGTCGTTGCCCGTGACACCGTGATCAAGAAGGCGCTGACACTCGACGGAGTGACGGCGGAAAGTTTCAACGGTTCACTGCTCTTCGAGCCTGTGCATGTGGCGACGAAGGAAGGCAGGCCTTATCAGGTGTTTACGCCGTTCTGGCGGGCCTTGCTCGCCCGCGACGAGCCGGCTGAGCCGGTGGCCGCGCCGAGGAAGCTGAAGGCGGCCGCCCGCCGCGGGGCTGCGAGTGTCTCGATCGATGCGCTCGATTTGCTACCCGCAATCGACTGGTCGGGCACGATGGAAAAGACATGGAAGCCGGGTGAAGCGGCGGCGACGAAGCGGCTGTCCCGGTTTCTGGAACAGGGGCTTTCCGGCTATGCCGCCGGCCGGGATCGCCCTGACAGCGACGGCACGAGCAGCCTCTCGCCACACCTCCATTTTGGAGAGATTTCGCCACGCCGCGTCTGGCACGCCGTCCGCGCCGCGGTCGGTGGCAGGCCGGCGAAGGCGATCACGACCGGCGGCGCCGAGAGCTATCTCCGGGAGCTCGGCTGGCGGGAGTTTGCCAACCACCTGATCTACCACTTCCCGCACACGCCCGAGGCGCCCCTGCGCGTCGATTATGCGCGGTTCCCGTGGGTGAAAGACCCGGTGGGGCTCCGTGCCTGGCAGCGGGGCCGCACAGGCTACCCGATCGTCGATGCCGGGATGCGGCAGCTCTGGGCGACCGGCTGGATGCACAACCGCGTGCGGATGATTGTGGCAAGCTTTCTCGTCAAGGATCTCCGCATCTCGTGGCTCGAGGGGGCCCGCTGGTTCTGGGACACGCTTGTCGATGCCGACCTTGCTGCCAACACCCTGGGCTGGCAGTGGGCGGCTGGCTGCGGTGCCGACGCCGCGCCCTACTTTCGGATTTTCAATCCGACGACTCAGGGGGAGAAGTTCGATCCCGACGGTGTCTATGTGCGGAAATGGATCGCTACGCGGGCAGACTACCCCGAGCCGATCGTCGACCACGCGGAGGCCCGCAAGCTGGCGCTTGAGGCGCTCAAGACCGTATCGCGGGGCAAGTGAGGATGCCGCTCACTCGATTCCACTCATTCTTTGAGCGATGCCTCGAGCGTTCGCACTTCCTGCATCGCGTCCTTCTGCTGGTCCGCGTCGGAAATCTTTCCGGCCGTCTTTTCGGCTTCGGTCGCCAATGCAGCCGCACCCTTCGCTTCGCCGGCCGCGATCATCGCATTGGCGACGGCGATCAGGGCGTAGGTCTTGTTGGCTGAGCCATCGATCGACTTGGCGGCCGTGGCCGCCTCCTTCAGCAGTTCGGCGGCCCGCGCCTTCTCGCCACTTTTAAACCGCACGTTGGCCGCCGCGGCAAGCGCCTCGGCCTTGGGGCGAAGCTCCTCCAGCGACGTGGCGAGGGTTTCGAGTTTCTCGATCACTTTCGTCGCGTCACCGGCGAGGTTGGCGTTGGCGTAGCCAAGCGCCACGGCCGCAAGCGCCTGAGGCCGGAAGCGGTCGGAGACATCGTCGCCCGAGGCGATTTCCGCCGCCTTCGCGAGATTGTCCTTGGCCTTGGTCGCGTCGCCGAGGCTGCCGCCGTAGATCCGGCCCGCCTTCGAGAGCACCTCCACGCGGGCCACGGGATCGGTGAGGGACATCGCCATGGTCACCGCCTTGTCGGCATTTTTGCGGGCCTCAGCCTTGTCTTCGACCGTCACGTAGGCCGCCGCGATCTCGATCAGCCGCGGCGCGAAGACGGCCGGATCGGCGTCATCGGCGATGGTGCTCCGCGCCTCTTGGAGCGTCTTTTTGGCCCCTGCCTTGTCGCCCGACTTGACCTGCAGCCGCGCCACCTTGGCCAGTTCGCGGGCCGGCCCGCCGGGTGTGCCGTCTTTCTTGGCCTTCTCCACCATGTCACCGAAGGTCATCCGCGGCTTCTTTTTTTTGGTGCCTCCGCAGCCGGCGAGCGGCGCCACCACGACAAGACCGCAGAGTACGAGCAGCAGGCCGGAGGCGAAGGAACGAATCATGGGCGAGGCTCCAGGAGTTGGACAGAAGAGTGGGCAAATCGGATTGAGCGACACGGCAGTTCGCGATCAGAACTTCAGCCGGGCACGTTGCAGGCGGGAGTGGAGTTCGGCCATCAAATCGTCCTCGGCCCCCTCGTCCTCGGCCTCATAGGTGGCCGAGAACCGCAGGTAAGAGCCGCAGTCATCCCATGGCACGGTCGAGATCGAGAGATCGTGAATCAGAAACTGGCTCGCGTCCTGTGCCGTCGCGAACAGCCGGTCGCCCGCGGCCTTCGGGCTCCGCGTGTAGAGGAAGTAGGTGCCCCCGGGCATCTCACACTCGAAGCCCGACGCCCGCAGCACGCCCACCAGCTTCTCCAGCCGACGGCGATACTTTTCCCGCACCAGCCGCGGAATCTCCGGGTCGGCGAGTGCAGCAGCCGCAGCCTTCTGGATCGCCATGAACTGGCCGGAGTCACAGTTGTCTTTGATGTCGGCGAAGGCCCGTACGATCCGCTCGTGGCCACAGACCCAGCCCATCCGCCAGCCGATCATGTGGAAGCCCTTCGACATCGAGTGGACCTCGACACCCACGTCCTTCGCACCGTCGACGGAGAGAAACGAGAGCGGCTCGTCGTCGTAGGAGAGCATGATGTGGGCCGCGTCTTGCACGACGATCACGCGGTGCTTGTGCGCAAAATCGACCACCCGCTTGTAGAACTCGCGGGTCGCCGTGCGGCCGGTCGGGCTGTTGGGGTAGCAGAGCACGAGCATCTTGGTCTTCGCGAGCACGTCGGCGGGAATGCCGTCGAGATCGGGGAAGAACTCGTTCTCGGGCAGCAGCGGCAGCCGGTGGACCACGCCGCCGAACCACCGCGTGGCCGTACCGGCGACCGGATAGCCGGGCACGGTCATCAGCGTGACGTCGCCCGGATCGATGAAGGCGGCGGGTAGCATCGCGTAGGCCGTCTTCGAGCCGATGCAGTGGTTGACCTCGGTCACGGGATCGAGCGTCACGTTGAACTCCCGCTGCATGAAGGCGGCGGCGGCATCCTTGAAGGCGGCGATGCCGTTATCGGCGTAGCCACGGTTCTCGGGACGGTCCACTTCCCGCTTCATGACGGTCCGGATGTGGGCCGGCGCCATCTCGTCGTTCTCACCAATCCCGAAGTCGAGCATCCGCCGTTCGGGATGATCGGCAATCGCCTTCCGCTTGGCTCGCTTGATCAACTCAAACTTGTAGATTTCGGTGCCCTTGCCGAACGTCGCCCCGCCGATGCGCTGGGCGAAACGGTCTTGGAACCAAGGGTCGGCGGCGTTGGCGGGGGCGGTCGCTGTAGACATCGTGTCGGGGTTTCCAGGGCGGGAACGTGGCACCGGGGAGACCCGGCAGGATAGCGGTTGTCTCGCTCGTTTCCAACGGTTTTGTGAGGGGCGGCGGGGCCGGTGAACGCTCTTAGGAGCCTTGAGCGTATCCTCGCCCCGGCGGCGAGACTTTTGCCGACCCTGAGCCGTCGATCAACGTACGTGGGATGCGCTCTAGCGCCGTCCGACGCAGCGCGAAAGCGCGAGCGCGACTGCCCCGCCCGCGGCGCCGAGGGGAAACAGCGGGCCCACGCGGCTGGCGAGCGATTGTGCCTCGAGCAGCGGGACCGTGGCGGGCAGCACGTCGCGCACGTTCAGCGGCAGGGCGGCCGTCACGATCCCCAGCGGCGAGACGACGCATGTCTCGCCGGTCGCGGCGCACCGCAGCAGTGACCGCCGGCATTCCACCGCGCGGAGCTGTGCGAGCAGGCGATGCTGCCGGAGCGTGAGTGGCGCCGTGAAGGCCGAGCCGTTGATCAGGGAGATCAGGACGTTGGCTGATTGCTGCACCAGCGACCGCGCTGCGCCGGGGATCATGTCCTCGTAGCAGAGCATCACCCCGAGCTTCGCGCCCGGTGCACAGGCCAGCACGGTCGCGTCGGTGCCTTCCGTCATTTCGTCCTGCATCGCGAAGTAGAGTTTCAGCTCCGGAAACAGGTCCGCTCCGGGCACATACTCACCGAAGGGCATGAGGTGCCGCTTGTGATACCGGCCCAGGATGGTGTGCGCGGAATCGATCAGGATTGCCGACTGGTGCAGCGCCCGGGGCTTCTCGGGATGCCCCGTGTAAATTTTGCCGCCGAAGAGCAGCGGGCAGGCCGGGTCGTCCAGCGGCCGCATCCCGCGGTTGGGTTCGCGAGAAAGCGCGACGACCCGCTCTGGTTCGGCGAGCGAATCGAGGCCGTGGTCGTAACTTCCGCCGCTGCACTCCGGCCAGCAGACGAGGTCGGGCGCGCGGCTCGGGCCGGAGCAGTGGGCCTGCGTCAGGCTCCGCAGGGCATCGACACCCCCTTCGTCCTCCGGGTTGGCCTGCACCAGCGCGACTCGCAGCTGCGGGGCCTCCTCCATCCGCGCTTTCCAATATGACATGGCCCCCACGCCATAGCCGGCATTGGCCACGCACACGACGACGGCGGCGAGACCGACCCGCGAAAACACGCCGCGCCCGGCTGCGAGCCAGCCCGTCAGGGCCGCCATCAGCCAGACGATCACGCCGGCATGGGCGAAGAGCACAAACGTGGCAGCCTCCGGTCCGAAGAGGTCGACCGACTGGATCAGCTGCGGCCAGGCGGCCTGTGAATAGCCGAGTTTCCAAGGGAAGATGGCCGGCATGATGGCCTCGACCGTCACCGCCGCGAGCCCGGCCGGCAGCCAGGCCTCGAGCGGATCTCGGGTCAGGCGTGCGGCGAACCACCAAGGAAGCGCGAGCCGCACAGCGTCCCAGAGCACGATCGGCGTGGCGAACAGCAGCCCCATCCCGTCGCTCGTGTTCATGGCGTATGCCAGCACCTCGGGCGTCCAGTGGAAGGCGATTGCCAGTGCCGCGATCGCGCCGACGAGCGTCCACACCTCGCCCCACCACCCGCGAATGTGCGGCACGAGCACGAGCGCTGCGGCCACCCCGAGCCACTCGCACCACACAAGCCGCTGGTCGAGCCATGGCGCCGCCACGAGCACCGCAATCGAAACCGCTGCTACGGAGGCATTCAACCACCGCGTCCACCATGCGGGAGCCCCCTGGACGGAGTTACTGCGGCGAGTGCCAATGGAAGCCATGGTCGCTGAGTTGGAGTGCCACCGAGCCCCGAGGCAGCATTGTACGTTGCCGTATCCACTCGGAACCGGATGGGGCATGGGCGAGCGTCTTGGGCACCGCAGGAGGATCACCATCTCCTGCCGGGTCGACAACCGTGCCCTAAACACATGCCAGGCAAGGGATTGCGTACAAAACCGAACTCCCGAAAGGCTGCACGGGGCGGAAACCCGATATAGAATGAAGATGTCTGTTTTTCCGGTACATCTCCGCTCTGCCGAGGTTCGCCATGCGGATTCGCTCGACCCCCGCCTCCGTCGGCGTGCGTGCCCTCCTCGGGCTGCTGGCCATCGGCCTTGCGGTCGGGATGTTTGGGTCATCCCTAGCCCATGCATCGCCCACGCCCGAGCAAATCGCCTTCTTCGAGAAGAAGATCCGGCCGGTTCTCGCCGAGCACTGCTACCAGTGCCATTCGGCCGACGCCCTGCGGGCCGGCAAGTTAAAGGCCAGCCTGCTCGTCGATTCGCGGGGCGGCATGGCCAAGGGGGGCGAGAGCGGTGCGGCGGTGGTACCCGGCAACAAGGATGAGAGTCTCCTGCTGGCAGCGCTCAAGTACGACGGCTTCGAGATGCCGCCCGCGGGCAAACTCCCCGATGAGGTGATCGCTGATTTCGAGACCTGGATCGACATGGGCGCACCCGATCCGCGGCACGAACCGCTGGCCACGATCGACGAGCGGACAATCGACGTCGAAGAGGGGCGGAATCACTGGTCGTATCGCCGGCTATCCCCCGTGTCTCCGCCCGAGGTGAAAACGACCGGGTGGGTCAAAAACGACATCGATCGCTTCATCCTCGCCAAGCAGGAGGAGGTGGGGATCGCCCCGGCTTCCGAGGCCGCCAAGGCCACGCTCGCCCGGCGGGTGTTCTTCGATCTCACGGGGCTGCCCCCCACGCCCGAGGAGCTGAAACAGTTCCTTGATGACGCATCCCCAGACGCCTACGAAAAACTCGTCGACCGGCTGCTCGCGAGCCCGCGGTTCGGCGAGCGGCAGGCCCGCCACTGGCTCGACACGGTGCGGTTTGGCGAGAGCGGCGGCTACGAGTTCGACGGCGACCGCCCCGGCGCCCATCACTACCGCGACTGGGTGATCAAGGCACTCAATGCGGACCTGCCCTACGACGAGTTCCTGCGGATGCAGGTCGCCGGCGACCTGATCAAGCCCGGCGACTACGACGCGACGGCCGCCACCGGATTTCTCGTGGCCGGCCCGTATCCTGGGCAGGTGACCGCCAAGACAGTCGAGCCGATTCGCTACGACCAACTCGACGACATGGTGGCCATGCTCGGCTCGAGCGTGCTCGGCATGACGATCGGCTGCGCCCGCTGCCACGATCACAAATACGATTCGATCGGCCACCGTGACTACTACGCGATGATCGCGTGCCTCGGAAAGGCCGTGCAGCGCGACACCGACATCGATCTCGATCCGGCGAAGACCAAGCGAAAATACGACGCCTGGCTCGCGGAGCGGTCGCCGCTGGCGGCTGCGGAGGAACGGTATCGCAGGGAGGAACTGCCCGGTCGGATCGCTCGGTGGCTGGCCGCCGAAGCACCGCAGCAGCTCGAGTCGGCCACTTGGATGGCGCTTGATCCGCAGACGCTCAAGGCTGGCAAGGCCACGCTGCTCAAGGAGCCGGGCGATGTCGTCGCCGCCTCCGGCAAGCTCGAGGACAACGACACCTACACTCTCACCTTTCACACGCACCAGCGGGGACTCAAAGCGCTACGGCTCGAAGCGCTGGCGAGCCCTTCGGCGCCGGGCGGGGGGCCGGGAACCGGCAAGGACGGGGCGTTTCGGCTGTCACGAGTGAAGATTATCGCGGCCCCGCTCGTGGCAGCGGCGGATCGCAAACCGTTCGAGATCGTGCTGCGGCCGGCTGCTGCAACGTCCGAGGCTCCGGGGCATGAACTGCAAAACGCGGTCGATGCCGCACCCGACACCGGCTGGTCTGTGGACGGGCAGGGCGGGAGGAATCACGCTGCCGTCGTCGCCTTCGACAAACCGGTCGGTTTCGACCAAGGCACGCGGCTGACCGTCGAGCTGCTGTTCGCCGCAAAGCATGACGGCCTTGCCAGGCTGCGGGTGGCGGTCACGGCGAAACCCGACGCGGCCGACCTCGCGGTGGCCGCCGCGCCGCAGGCGGCCTGGGAGTTGGCGACGCTGCTGGATGCGGCCAGCGCTGCGGGCCGGCAACTCTCCGACGACGTCGTGTCGCGCGACCTTCTGCCGTGGCTCGGCCGGGTCGATGCCACCGCGGCGCGAGTGCTGGCCGACCTCGCGGCGATCGAGGCAAAGAAACCGCAGCCCGATCTGCTGAAGGTTTACGCCGCGACGAACGGGCCTTGGGTGATCACGGGCAACTCGCAGGCCGTGCAGAGCGGCAGTCAGGACGTGTTCGTGCTCGCCCGCGGCGAGGTCGGCCGCAAGAAGGGGAAGGCGGCGCCGGGCTTCGTGCTCGCGACGATGGCGACCGATGACGCGGAGCAGAAGCTGTTTTCGAACGCTGATGCAAAGCCGGTGCCCGATTCTCGGCTCGGCCTGGCGAACTTCCTCACCGACGTGACCCAGGGCTCAGGACCGCTCGCCGCCCGCGTCATCGTGAACCGCCTCTGGCACCACCACTTCGACCGCGGGATCGTCGCCACCCCCAACGATCTCGGCACCCAGGGCGACCCGGCGACACATCCCGAGCTGCTCGAATGGCTTGCCAACCGGCTCGTGGAGAATCGCTGGAACCTGAAGAGCATCCACCGCCTGATTGTGACGAGCGCTGCCTACCGGCAGTCCGGGGCCGTCAGTGAGGCGGGGCTCGCGAAGGATCCCGATAACAAGCTGCTCTGGCAGCGCAAGCCCACACGGCTCGAGGGCGAGTCGATCCGCGACGCGCTGCTCACAGCCGCTGGCACGCTCGACACGAAGATGTATGGCCGGGCCGGCCTCGATGTGCAGGTGCCACGGCGGAGCATCTATCTCAACGTCAAAAGGAGCGAGCCGATCGGGTTTCTCCAGGTTTTTGACCAGCCGGAGCCGGTGCAGCCGGTGGGGGTCCGGGGCGTGGCCACGGTGCCGACGCAGGCGCTGGCGATGATGAACTCACCGTTCGTGCGGTCGGCCGCCGAAAGCCTCGCTCAGCGGGCCCGCATGGCGCTTGGCCTTGCATCGGCGGCCGCCTCGGGCGAGGCGGCGATCGACTACTGCTTCGCGGCGGCCGTATCTCGGCCGCCGAGTTCGGTTGAGCGAGAAAAGTTTATGGCGCTGCTCACCGCCCGCGAGCAGGCGGCGGGAGAGGCCGCGGCCGGCCGGCAGATGGCGTTGGCCGACGTGTGCCATTTGATCTTTTGTTTGAATGAGTTTGTGTACGTGGATTGAGAGACTTAAGAGAAGGTGCGAGTCACCTTTTCCGAGGAGCAGATCATGAACGCTGAAGTGTCCCGGATCGGTGATCTCCTGCTACCGGCGCGCCGGGAGTTCCTCCGCGATGCGGGGCTTGGCTTCGGGGCGCTGGCCCTGGCGTCGCTCCTCGGCGAGGAGTCACGAGCCAACACGAGCGGCGATTCGGCGGCTCAACTGCTGCCCCGCCACCCGCCGAAGGCGAAGCGGGTGATCTGGCTATTCATGACCGGGGCCCCGTCGCAGGTCGACACCTGGGACTACAAGCCGGAACTGCAGGCCCGAAGCGGCCAGCCGCTGCCCGGCGCTGATAGCCAGGTGGGCTTCTTTCAGACGAGCGGCAAGTGTCTTGCCAGCCCGTTTCAGTGGGCCCAACACGGCCACTCAGGCACGTGGGTGAGCGACCTCTTCCCACACCTCTCGAAGCACGTGGACGACATGTGCTTTATCCACTCGATGCACCTGCGGGCCAATAACCACGCCCCGGCGGCGATGGAACTGATGTGCGGCTTCAATCGGCCCGGTATGCCGAGCATGGGCGCGTGGCTCGACTACGGCCTCGGCAGCATGAATCGCGACCTCCCGAGCTTCGTGGTGATGCACGAACGAAAGCCCCGCGGCGACGACCAGATTTGGTCGGCCGGGTTCCTGCCGAAGAGCCACCAGGCCCTCGCGATCGACGCCCGGCGGCCGGTGGCGATCGATAATCTTGCCTTGCGCACAGGACACTCACCCGCGTCGCAGCGGGCAGAACTCGACCTCTTGGCCTCGCTCAACGCGGATCATGCGCAGGCGCGGCCGACGCAGGCTGACTTGGCGGCACGCATCTCGAGCTTCGAGCTGGCCTACCGAATGCAGACGGCCGCGCCCGAGGCGATCGACCTCGCAGAGGAGTCAAAACTCACGCACGACCTCTATGGCACCGAGGATCCCACGTGCAAGGTGTTCGCCAAGCAGTGCCTCACCGCGCGGCGGCTCTTGGAGCGGGGCGTGCGATTCATCCAGATCTTTGCCGGCAAGAACACCGCAGGCGACGGCGCGGTCGACGACGTGCCGTGGGACGGCCACAACGATATCGAGACCAACCACCGCGAATGTGGCCTCGCGACCGACCGACCGGCGGCGGCACTGCTTGCCGACTTGAAGGCCCGCGGGATGCTCGATGACACGCTCGTGATCTGGGGTGGCGAGTTTGGCCGGACGAGCGACTCTCAGGGGGGCAAAGGCCGTGACCATAACCCCGGCGGGTTTACGATCTGGATGGCTGGCGGCGGCGTGAAGCCGGGCTATCACTACGGTGCGACCGACCCCTTTGGCTACAAGGCGGTGGAAAACAAGGTCCATGTCAACGACCTGCACGCGACGCTCCTCCACCTGCTCGGGATCGACCACGAGCAGCTCACCTACCGCCACAACGGCCGCAACTTTCGGCTCACCGACGTGGGCGGCGAGGTGATCCACGACGTGATCGCGTAGGTCGAGTCTCCTGCGGGATCGGCGGCGGCGAGTGAAAGGTTGGCTGACCCACCTGGGCGGCCGTCGAGCATCGACGAACAGATCACCGCCAGCGCTGGCCAATCCGGAGAAGAAACCCCATGAAGATTGCATTTCTCGGCACCGGCTTGATGGGCACCGGCTTCGTGCGGCGGCTCGTGGCGCAGGGGCACACGGTGCATGTGTGGAACCGCTCGCCCGCGTCGGCACGGGCGCTCGAGGCTCATGGCGCCAAAGCATTTGCCACTTCCACCGACGCCGTGGCGGGAGTCGAACGGGTACACCTCTCGCTGGCTGACGACGCTTCGGTCGATGCGGTGCTTGAGCCGCTCGCCGGCGTCATCCCCGCAGCGTGCTGGATCATCGACCACACGACGACCACACCGAGCACGACTGGTGAGCGAGCCCGCCGCTGGGTAGAACGGGGGCGGGTGTATCTCCACGCACCGGTCTTCATGGGGCCGCTCAATGCTGCAGAGGGCACCGGCATGATGCTCTTATCTGGAGACGCCGAGCAGTGCGCGAGAGTGCTACCGGAACTCGAGCGGATGACCGGCAAGGTGCTCGACTTGGGGCCGCAGCCGGAACGGGCGGCGGCGTTCAAGCTCTTCGGCAACCTGGCGTTTCTGGGGATGTCGGCACTGGCGGGCGACATCGTGCGGCTGGCCCATGCGACCGGCGTCGATCCGCAGGATGCGGCGGCGATGTTTCAAGAGTTCAATCCGGGCGACTTCTTTCCGGCCAGGTTTGCCAAGGTGGCCGGGGGCCCGTTTGAGCCGGCTTCGTTCACCGTCAGTATGGCCCGCAAGGATGTCCGGCTGATGGTGGAGGAGGCGGCCGAGCACGGCTGCCCGCTGGCCGTCATGCCGGCGGTGGCGGCTCAATACGATGCGGCGATCGCCCGTGGCGAGGCAGCGCTGGATGCGTCTGCCGCGTTTCGGCATCCGTGCGCGTGATCAGCGGCAGCTCTCCGGCCAGGTAATCGGCTTTCCCCCGCGGGCCGAGGTGCAGCCAGGCCGCAACGTGATCGACTTCGACGTGAAGTGTTCCCAACGGCACTTACTCGTGAACCTCGCGCCGGTGGGCAATCGATAGAACCGCCACCCGTGACGTTTCCTCGTCGACCGTATAGATGACACGCCAGTCGCCGATTCGATACCGACGCATGCCGGTAAGCGAGCCGGAGAGTCGCTTGATAAGGTTGTGTCGGCGTGGCTCCCGCTCCAACTGGGCGAAGCACCGCGAAATCTTCTCCAGCGGCTTGGCGGCGGCTGCGTAGAAGTCTCGGGCTTCGGGAGAAAGGAAAAAAAGGGCGGCGGGAAACACTCGTCTCCCGCCGCCGCACGTACGTCCATCGATACCCTATCAGCTGCTACTTGCTGCAGCAGCTGGATCCGCAGCAACCCTCCTGCTCCGCCTTCGCGACGGCAGTCGGGCACTCGTCGACGCAGCATAGGCAGCTGCACTGGCTGCACTCGCAGGTACCGGTCTCGCAGCAGCCGCAGCACTCACACTTCGGACAGCTGACAGTCTGGCTGCCATCGATGGCGGGTACGAAGGGCATGAGGCCCAGCGTTGCCCAGAGAAAAAAACTGTTCATCGAAATCTCCCTTGCATCTGGAATCTGAATCGATCAAGCCACGTCACGATGTGTGAACGTGGGAAAGCCAGCTCTCGTGCCCGCTCAGCCGTGCTTGTCCAAAGCGAGACGGCGAGTCACGGCTCGGCGGTCGATTCAGTTCCGCCACACGCCGAACAAAATCCGTGGCGGGCGGATCGGCACGGCGAGTGAGGCCGCCACGTACTCCCGGCTGACGCCAAGGACCTGCGGCACCCGTGGCGGTACAACTGCCTGTAGGGCAGCCGAGTCAGCATCGGCAAACGCCGGGAGGATGCCCATTGACGGCGAGAGCGGCTGGTCATTCCGGGCATTGAACTGGCAGCGGCAGGGCCGCTCATTCGTCTCGGCCAGTCGGAGGTCGGCCGCGGAAGGGCAGAGCGGGCAACGGCCGGCAGGTGCGACGCCGGACTGCGTCGACGTGGGACCGCCGCGACTGGCCCGGTTCGCGCAGCAAGGCTTATCACAGATGCGGCAGACAGCCTGCGGAGCGGCCTGCGCGACGACTGCCACGCATACCGCCAAAACCCACACAAATTGTTGTCGGCTGCGGACCACCACTGCGACTCCTTGTCACCATTCTACGCCGGCTCGAGCATGATGGTTCGAGGAGTGCCGCTCTGGCCCGGGATTCCGTACGTGATCGAAGTTTGGTGGATGGACAGGTAGGAAAGTTCGTCAATCGGGCACCCTTCCGCCTCCCGCCCTGGCGTCTCACCGCCCGTTCACGAGTGCTTCCCAAAACTCACCCGCGTCTGACAGCGAGTTGTGATCGGCACCGTCGATCACGCGGAGTGTCGCCACGCCTGGCCGGAAGGCGGCGAGCAGTTTTTGGGTGTCGCCCATGGGCACGAGCTCGTCATGGGAGGCGGCGAGGATCAGCGTCGGGCAGGTGACCCGTGGGGCGTAACGCCACGACTCGTATGCGTCGCGAAGAAGCAGCCCTATTGGCAGAAACGGCGCCACGCGCTTTGCGATCGTGAGAATGCTCTCGAAGGGCGCGATGAGCACGAGCCGCGACACAGGCTCCTCGGCGGCCAGTTGGATGGCGAGGCTGCTGCCGAGGCTGCGGCCCACGACCATTACGTCGGCATGGCGCTCATGCGCCATGCGGAAGACGGCACGGGCGTCGCGCCGCAGGGCCGCTTCGGCGGGCCGGCCCGAACTGCCGCTGTAGCCCCGGTAGTGCATGAGATAGATCGCGAGGTCAGGAAACGCCGCCGCCAGTTCCGGTAGCGTGTAGGCCACGTCCTCCGCGTTGCCGCCAAAGTAGACGAGGGCGTTTGGGCCATCGTGCGGGTGGGCCGAGATCCGGAGCCGGGCGTCGGGCACCTCGAGCACAAGCGCCGCGGCGTGGGCGGGTGTCTCCGGCGTCGGCATGTAGATGAACGACCGCTGGAAAACGAGAAACACGAGGCACAACCCGGCGTAGGTGCAGGCGACGATCGCGAGGAGGCTCCAGAGCATACGTCGGGTTCTCATTCAGGGGATTCTCATTCAGCCATGCTGTCGGCCGCGCGTTCTGCAAGGCACCACGAACGATACCACGGGGCGGGCGTTGATCATCGGCTCGACATCGTTGCCCACGGTCGGTGAAGATGGTGCCTGATCGATGTCCCTCCCGAGGTGCTCTTCCTATGAAACGACTCCTGCCCGGCCGTCTCCTGCTCGTCGCGGTTGTAGCCGCATCCCTGCTCGCCGCACGGCCAGCCTCCGCCTGCACCCGGTGCATGCGGGTGTTCGGCGACGGTAGCGTGATCGTGGGGCGGTCGATGGACTGGGTTGAAGATCCCGGGTCGGAACTCTGGGTTTTTCCGCGCGGCATGAAGCGCAGCGGCAACGCCGGGCCCGCGAGCTTCACGTGGACGAGCCGGTTCGGCTCGGTCGGGGTGAGTTTTTATAGCGCAGCGACGGTCGACGGCATGAACGAGAAGGGACTCGTCACCAATGTGCTCTATCTCGCCGAGAGCGACTATGGCACCAGCGTGGCCGACCGCCCCGACATGTCGCTCGGCGGCTGGGCGCAGTACGTGCTCGATTCCTACGCCACGGTCGCGGAGGCGGTGGCAGCGCTCGAGAAGGAGCCCTTCACAATCGTGGCACCGATCATTCCAAACGGTGAGCCTGGCGTCGGCCACCTTGCGATCTCCGACCCGTCCGGTGATTCGGCGATCTTCGAGTATGTCGGCGGCAAGCTCATTATCCACCATGGCCGGGAGTACACCGTGATGACGAACTCGCCGCCGTTCGACCAGCAATTAGCCCTGAATGCCTACTGGAAGGAGATCGGCGGCGACGTGATGCTGCCGGGCACGATCCGGGCCAGCGACCGGTTCGTTCGTGCGAGCTTCTACATCAATGCCATCCCCAAGGATCTCGCCGGCAAGCGGGCCTTGGCTTCGGTGCTCAGCGTGGTCCGCAACGCCTCGGCGCCCCTGGGGATCACGACACCAGGTAAGCCGAACGTGGCTAGCACGGTCTGGCGGACGGTGCACGACCAGAAGGAGCGCACGCTGTATTTCGACTCGGCGACGAGCCCGTCGGTGTTCTGGGTGCCGCTCCACAAGGTTGACCTGACCGCCGGTGCGGCGGTAAAGAAGCTGCCGCTCAAGGCCGGCGAAACGTACAGCGGCGACGCTTCGGCCGCGCTTCGCCCGGCCGAGCCCTTTCTGTTTCTCGAAGCCAAGCCGCGGTAAAGGCCACCACGTTGAGCAGCGCATCCAAAAGCGATGGTGTTGCCCTAGAGCGCATCTGTCTTTGGTGGAGCGGCGAGATGGCACCTTGGAG
>JBBDNW010000124.1:0-14908 GCA_040877375.1 Pirellulales bacterium
TTGCGTTGACGCGCACGCTTGCCCAGGCAGACCGGCCTTACGGGGGTTCACTTGCGTTCGGTGCTGCGAGTCGCCTCGGGCTTCCATCCCACACGCCCTCACGGGAAAGGGTGTGGCTGTGCAATGACAGACCCGCCCTCGTGCAGTTGCCTCCGGCTTCTGGTTGCCTCCAACAGGCCCCATAAAGGACTCTCACCTTCGATCATTCATCCATGCCCAACGCACCTCCGGTCGGGGCTGCGCCCCTCCCTACGGCACACCACGCAGACTCTTGTTCCCCAACTCTCTCATGAGCACTGGTACAGAAGCTGGGGAGGGGTCAGGGGAAGAGTTTCCGCTCCAGTGCCCTCTGGCGGGACGAAGAAGGAGACAGGGGCATCAGGCGACTCCGGGGTGCACATCAGGGCTTCGTGGTCAGGAACTTGATGAGCGCGAGGAACTCATCCTCCGGCAGATTTTCCAGAATCCCCGAGGGCATCAGCGACATGGCCGACGTGGTCCGATCCTCGATGGCCACGACCGGCACCGTCACCGGGCCCTCGGGCGTGCGAAGCACGAGCGACTCCGGTGTTTCCTCCGCGATGATGCCGTTGATCGATCGGCCGTCGTCGGTGATCACCGTCGTCAGCTGGTAATCCGGCCCGACCACGGCGTTGGGATCGACGAGGTTCTCCACGAAGTAGTCGGGGCCGTTCATCCATGCGCCAGTCAAGTTAGGGCCGAGCTTGCCGCCTGTATCGCCGTGCATGTGGCAGGCGCCGCATGCCTTGTTGAACACCGCCCCGCCGCGACCACCGTCGATCGCCCACTTCGGTGCCCCGGCCCAGACCTTCTTCAGCCGGGCCATCGTGGCCTTGGCGGCCGCCGGTGATTCGTTCACCGTGCCATACACGCGGTCGAGCGCGGCACGGATGGCGGCATCGTCGAGGCCGCGGAGTTGACGCAGCTGCGTGGCCGTGATCTCCTCCTTGGGAAACCGCTGCGCCTCGATCGCTGCCACCAGCGACCGGGCGAAAGCCGGCTTGCTCGCCAGCGCCGTCACCGCCGCGGCACGATCCTGCTCAGCGAATGACGGATAGGCCGCGAGCAGCCTCTCGCCCACGGCCGGGTCGGTGGAACGGCTCGCGAGCGGCAAGGCCATGCTCCGGAACTCGGGGTCGTCGAGCAGCGCGACGAAGATTGGCACCGCCTCGGTGTCGCCCGTTTGCTTCAAGAGCGTGAAGGCCTCATTTCGGGCCGCGGGAGCCGCGCCGCGGTCGGCGAGCGTGGTCCGCATCGTGGCGAGGACGTGGGCATCCCCGAACACGCCCGACAGGCGGCGGACCGTCTGCCGCGCCGGGCCGTCCGCAAACCGATCGACCACGGCCTGCCAACCCCTCGGTCTCGGCACCGCCCCGGAATTCGCGAGGCAGAAGTCGAGGATCTCGAGCAGCCGCGCAGCCCGAGCGGGCGGTTCCCTGGTCATGGCGGCGACGAGCAGCTGACGGCCCTCCGGCAGCCGGCCGAGATACCAGTGGATCGAGTCGGCGAGCGGCTCGATGGGAGTCGCTTGTGCGAGCGCCGCGGCCCTGGGTAAATCGGACTCCACAAGCGGGGCGAGGCCGCTCCAGATCAGCTTTGGCAGGAAGCGGTCGGCCGCATCCTCGCCGTGCATGGCCAGCGCGGCGCCGAGCGTCCAGCGGTCGGCCGGCGGCAGCGCGGGCAGCGCCGAGGCCAACGACCGGCGGACGAGCGGCGCAGGATCCTTCCGGGCCGCTGCCAGGAGGATGTCCAGTGGGATACGCGGCGTACCCGGAGTCTCGGTGGCAAGCGCGACGGCCCAGCCGCGGACCTTCTCGTCGGCATGCGCAAAGGCTCGGGACAGGCCCGCGTCGTCGAGGGCTCCCGTCACGTGGAGCGTCCAGATGCCGCGGAGCGCTGTCGCGGCGTCGGTGGCGGAGGCCATCACCCGCAGGGGCTCGAGCGCGGCGGGGTCGAGCGTGCCAGCCGCGGCTCGCTCCTGTAGCAGGCGGCGGGCCGTGCGGACGAACCACTCGTTGCGGTGCGCGTGCAGGGCCACGAGTTCCGCGTCGGGCTTTGCGGCCAGATCCACCGTCACCGGCCGGAACGTCTCCGACCAGGCCACCCGATAGAGCCGGCCGTTGGAGCGGTCCCAGATCTCGGTCGCCGGATTGTGGCAGTGCTGCCGGTCGCTCCAGTCGATCACGTAGACACTGCCGTCGGGGCCAGACTGCAGATCAACCGCCACGTACGTCTCGTCCGGCACATGAAGAATGTCGTAGCCCGCGTGGAAGACCTCGTAGCCGCTTCCTTGACGGACGGCCTCCTGATGGTTCAGCTGCCGGCCGTGGAGGTTGTGGGTGAAAATCCGGTCGCGGTAGATCTCCGGCCAGTTGTCGCCGAGATAGACCATCGTGCCGACGTGCGAATGACCGCCATACACCGCGTCGGTGCCTTTCTTGCCGGCGCCCCCCTCGCCGCTGTCGTACCGGGCGGCGGCGGGCAGGAAGTTTTTCAAGGCGGGGGCGAAGGGAGGGGCCTCGCGGCAGATGAACGGCGGATAGCCGGCGTTGGCCTGATTCCAGAAGTGGCCGTTCCGCAGGATGTGCGTCGTGCCGCCGCCGCCGTAGAAGCTCCGGCAGTGAGTCATGAAGGCGTCGCCCACGCTCGAGAAGTCGATGCCCCACTGGTTGCTGCCGCCGTGGGCGAAGATCTCGAACTGCTTCCGCACAGGGTGATACCGCCAGATGCCAGCAGTGATGGGGAGTCGCTCGTTCGGCGGCGTGCCCGGCCGGCCGACCAGGGACGAGGTGAACACGCCCTGGCAGCCATAGAGCCAGCCATCGGGCCCCCATGTGAAGCTGTTCAGCGTTTCGTGGGTGTCTTGGTGGCCCCAGCCATCCAGCAGGACTTCCGCCTCGCCGTCGGGCCTGTCGTCGCCGTCGCGATCGGGGATGAAGAGCAGGTGTGGGGCGGCTCCCACGTACACGCCTCCGAAGCCCAGTTCGATGCCGCTGACGAGGTTCAGCCCTTCTTGGAAGACCTTCCGCGTCTCAAACGTGCCGTCACCGTCGGCGTCGGCAAAAATCACAATCCGATCGAGCCCCTGGCCTTCCGGCCGCTTTTGGGGGTAGCTGTGCCCCTCGACAACCCACAGCCGGCCGCGCGGATCGATCGCGAACGCGATTGGCTGGTGGATGTCGGGCTCGGCGGCGATGAGGTCCACCCGGAATCCAGGCGTCACCTTCATTTCGGCGACGGTCGCCGCTGCCTTGTCATTGGTCGCTGCCGCATGCGTGCCGCTCGGCCTGACCGGCTGGTTGGCGACCGTGTGCCAGAGCACCGGGCTCGACCAGGCGTGGCTGGGCCCGGCAGCGGTGTCCCGACCGCGGGACGCGGCTGGGAGAACCGGGGGCGTCGCCGGGTTCGGAACCGCGTTCGCCGCCGTCGCGCCCAGGTCTGTGAGCCTGATGTTGCGAAACTGTACCTTCGCAGGACCGGCACCGCTGTGGAGTTGCAGCGCGAGTTTGCCAGTAAAGTCGGCATCCTTTGCATCGCGGTCGTCGAGCACGGCAGCGAGGGTGTCGTTGACCCAGAGCGTCACGTGCGCGCCGGTGGCCCGGATTCGGTAGCGGTTCCAGTCGCCGGCTCGCACGACCGCGCGGATGGAATCCGGCGGCGCAGAGACATCCGACCA
Source organism: Pirellulales bacterium (assembly GCA_040877375.1). Classification (GTDB taxonomy): domain Bacteria; phylum Planctomycetota; class Planctomycetia; order Pirellulales; family UBA1268; genus QWPN01. Next base: position 3,698 of record JBBDNW010000124.1, read on the forward strand.
CGTGCGGCCGTCCGGGGCGATCGCCTTCCGCACGCCCCGTTCCACGAGCAGCCCCCGGCCGTGCTCGTCGTAGATCCGCCCCAGCCAGGTCGTTCCATCGTCGAGATCGGCCTGGTAGCCCTTGGCGTGGCCGTCCGGCAGTCGCTCGCTGCGAAACTGGATTCCCGAGTTGGCAGACGGATCCCCTTCGATCCGGTATTCGAGCGCGAGGTCGAAGTCGCCGACCGTGCCGTCCCACCAGAGAAACTCGTTGTGGCCCAGGGTTTCGCCGACTGCGATCTCCGCGGTGATCAGGTCGTCTTCGATCCGCCAGCGGTCGGAACCGCCGCTCCACCCGGTCAGCGGTTGCGCGGCATCTTTCAGGGCCGGGCCACCGGCCTGCGGGGCGGCCGCAGCGGCAGTGCCGACGAGCATCGCAACGGCGATCGCCGCCGCCGGGCAGAGCGTGCGGGCCATCATCGGTTGTCTCCTAGCGGGATTTGAGTTCGTCCGGGGGGGCGCGTGGCAACTGACTGAAATGAGTATCCCGCGACTCGGCCCCGATGGCCATGATGGTTTGCACCGTCGACTTGAGATTTTTACCCGCAGATCGCCGCTGAGTTGTGACCTGCCCCCTTCAACGGCACTTCGGCAACGTGGATCTGGAGCCCGATCGGCTTCTGAGCGGAGCCGATCAGGCTCGAGCGTGTCTTGCGGGGCGATGACTTGGCTCTGAACCCCCCCAACACCCGCTGTATGAGCCTGGTTTTTCAAGGCGGGCGGAGGCCGTCCCCGTTGAGCCCGGTTGCAGGCGCGTCAGAGCGAGTGGATGTCGATCACGGGCAGACTCGTCAGGCGAGGCCTGCACGACGTCGCGGTCGTCATGTGCGTGGACAAGCGCCCCCCCTCGGTCGGCGGGCCGCGTGCTAAAGACACCGGCGGTGGCTCGATCGGCTCGCCCATGTGCGCGAGAATTTTGCGGACAGGCCCAGGGTCGGTAATGAACGCGATGAGCCGGATGTCGCCGCTGCAGGCTGGGCTGAACGCACTTCGGGTCCGTTTTTGGGAATTCTGGACCATCCTCTGATCGTACGTCCTGACGTACCCACACGTGCGTGCGGTGCGCGCGTCGCTCGCTGCGGCGGGCACGAAAGTTTCGCGCGACGAAATTCAATCGTGGAAGCGCCAGGGCCGGCGATGAAATGCGTTGGTGACGCGTCATTCATCGCCAGTTTATTTCTGCCGGATGAGGTACTGCGACTGTTCGAAAGACACGGACTAATCGCCTACGATGCGGCATACCTGGAACTGGCGATGCGACTCTCGCTCCCGCTGGCGTCACTGGACAAGCCGCTGCTCAAAGCCACCAAGGCCGAAGGTGTCACCTCGACAGCCCCAATGTTCCGCACCGTGATCTGAGTCATAGAAATCAGGAATCTGACTCGCTTTGATGCATGCGTCCAGGGTTTTTTGCATCGGGACGTAACCGCCACGCCGCCCGGGTCATACCAATAGAAGTATGGTTCCTTCGCTGTTCGCCCGCCGCCGCGTTCTCCTCATCGCGGTGGCTTGCGCACTCGGGATGCTGATCCCCTGCCGGAGCGGTGCCCGTCAGGCCCGGGCCGCCGAGAGCGCCGCGGGGGGCGACTGGGAGATCACGCCCGAGAGCGAGGCGGCGATCGACCGCGGCCTCCGCTGGCTCGCAGCGAACCAGGGGCGAGAAGGCAACTGGGGCTCAAACGATCTCGGCCTCGTGAGCGCAGGCGCGCTCGCATTCCTCGCCGCCGGCCACATGCCGGGAATCGGCGAGTATGGCGAGCCCTGCCGCAAGGCGGTTGACTACGTGGTGATGAATGCCAAGCCGAGCGGCCTGCTCAACATCGCGGCGGCGCAGCGGGATATGTACAACCACGGCCTCGCCACGTTCGTGCTCGGGCAGGCCTACGGCATGACCGGCGACGCCCGCGTGGGGAAGGCGCTCGACCGGGCGCTCAAACTGATCGCGAAGACGCAGGGGCCGGTCGGTGGCTGGGCCTACCAAGCAGTGCCGCAGGATGGCGACCTGAGCCTGAGTGTGATGCAGGCCAAGGCGCTCCGCAGCGCCGTCGACAGCGGCTTCGAGATCCCGCCGTCGGTGATTGCCAAGGCGATCGCGAACGTCCGCGGCCACTATTGGCCGCAGGGGGGGAATCCGAATCGGCCGGAGGCGGAACTCAAGAAGATTCCAGGGCAGTTCACCTACGCCAAGGGGGGCGGCAATGCCACGGTGGCGATGGCGGCCGCCGGCGTCGTCTGTCTGCAGGAGTTCGGCCAGTACGACGACTGGCGGATCGGCAAAAGTATGGAGGTGGTGACCGCCGCGATCGCCAAGGTCAAGCCGCCAGCCGCCCCCAACGGCCAGATGCCGTTCGACGCCTACACGCTCAACTACGTCGGCCAGTCGCTCTACCAGGTCGGCGGGCCGAACTGGCGGGAGCAGTATCCAAAGCTCCGCGACTGCCTCGTGGCCTCCCAGGTGATCGATCCCAAGAACCCAGCTAACGACGGCAAGTGGGGGGCCGGGGCCCACGTGGGCGACAAGCCGGGCGATCTCTACGGCACCGCCGTGGGGGTGTTTGTGCTCTCGATCCCCAATCGCTATCTCCCGATCCTGCAGGAGGGTCGAAACGCTGACGCAGCCGCGGGGGTGGCCGGATCTGCGTCTGCTGGAGGGCCGCCACGATGATCGCCTTTCCTCCGGGCGCTGTGCCACTGGCGATCGCGGGCGTGGCCGCCGCGGCCGCGCCAATCCTCATCCATCTCTTCAACCGCACCCGCTACCGCGAGATCGACTGGGGGGCGATGGATTTCTTGTTGGAGGCGGCCCAGCGGAGCCGTTCGCTCCTGCGGTTTCGCGACCTCTGGCTGCTCGTGCTCCGCACCGCCGCCGTGATCCTCTTCGGGCTTGCCGTCGCGCGGCCGTTCCTGCGTCTTGGTGCTGGGGCGGCGGGAGGCGCGGGCCCAGTGCATGCGATCCTCGTTGTCGATAACAGCACGAGCATGGGCCGCACGCGGCTCGGTGGCACCACGCTGCTCGACGACGCAAAAGCCCGCGCAAAAGACTTGCTCACCGCGCTCCCAGCCGGCAGCCGCGCGACGGTGATCCCGCTGTGCGGTCCGGCCGGTAGCTACAGCCTCGATCCGCTCCGCACGCAGGAGGACGCCGTCGAGGCGGTCGACGCGATCCGCGAAGTGGACCGGGCAGGCACCGTGCCGATGGTGGTCGATCTGGCCGCGCAGGCAGCCGCCCGCGTGCCCGACCTCGCCGACAAGCGGATCGTGTTCATCGGCGACCAGCAGGTGACGGCCTGGCCGAGCGATCCGCAAGCGATCCTGGCCGCCGGATCAAACGCGGCCGCCAACTCGGGCACCCCGGCCGAGCCACCGCTCGACATGCAGGCAGTGGCTGTGGCGGTGCCCGAGACCGACAATACCTGGATCGAGTCGTTCGACGTGGTCGACGGCGTGGCAGACATCGAACTGCCCGCCACGCTCACAGCCGTGATTCGCCACGAGGGCCGCGATCCCAGGCGGAATCTCCAGGTCGCGCTCGAGGTGGATGGGGCAGAGGTGGCCACGGAGACGGTCGACCTCGAGCCGGGGCAAGCACTGGAGGTGTCGTTCACGCACGTCTTCGACGCCGCGGCCGAGCCGGGTAAGCCGGCCTTCGTAGCCGCGACGGTGGCCCTGCCTCCCGACGATCTGCCCGCAGACGACCAGCGCTGCCTCACGGTGCCGGTGGTCGCTGAATTGCCCGTGGTGTTCGTCGATCAATACGGCGCCGGCGGCGAGAATCCGCAGCGCGGCCGCTACGGCGAAACGCGGAGCGTGCGACGCCTGCTCGCGCCGGTCACGTCGCGCGACGGCGACACAAAACAGCTCGTGAAGGTGCGGCATGTCACGGTCGATCGGCTCGACGAGGAGACGCTCGCCGGCGCGGCGCTTGCCGTGGTGGCCGGCGTGCGGGCGCCGACTGCGGCGGTGCCGCTGTTGCGGTCGTTCGTCGAGCGGGGCGGCCAGCTCGTGATCGCGGCCGGGGGCGACTTCGATCCCGCGGAGTGGACGGCCGAAGCCTGGCTCGACGGCGCGGGCCTGCTCCCGGCGCCGCTTGCCGGCAGCGTGGGCCGATTGCCCGACGAGGCCGGAAAGCTCGAGCCGCGGCGGCTCGATTGGAAAAGCATGAAGGACGACCCACTCTTCCGGCTCCCCGACGTGCCCGACGAGGAACTGGCTGACCTCTTCGCCGCACCACTCTTTTTCAAGACGGTGACCACCGACATGGCCGCCGTGGCCGCAACGCTAGCCGATGCCGATCCGGCGTTGCAGCCGCGGGTGCTCGCCCGGTTTGACGACGGCACGCCGTTTCTCGTGACCCGCCGGATCGGCAAGGGGAGCGTGGCCTGGCTGGCAAGCGGCCTCACCGGTTCCTGGAACACGCTTGCGAAGACCAACGCGATGCTGTTGTGCGACCGGTTGCTTCGCGGCATGCTCTCGGAGACGCTCCCGCTGCGGTGGCTCGACACGGCCGACCGCCTCGTGCTCCCGGTCGCCGCCGGCGACCGGCGGGCCGCGCTCGTGCTCGAACGGCCCGCGGAGGATGGCGGCGCCGGCAGCCTCGAATCGCTGGCGGTCGAGGCGCTCGCCGCCGACACCTACGGCACCACGCTCCGCGACCTCACCCGCCGCGGCATCTACACGGTGACCGCGAAGACCGACCGCGCCGGCGCGAGCGGCGCGGGAAGCCAAACTACCGACGGCGCGGCCCGCGACGAAATGCTCTGGCGGAGGCCGCTGGCGGTCAACGGCCCGGCCCGCGAATCGGAGCCGGCGGTCTTCGACGCGCGGTCGTTCGCGGCGAAGCACGAGGGGATCGACGGCCTGCGGTGGGTCGGGCCCGACGATCCGATCGAGTTCAGCGGCGCCCGCGTGATCGGCAGCGACGCCTGGTGGTGGCTGCTCTTTGCCGCGGCGGCCTGCCTCCTCGGCGAGGCGGCTCTCCTCGCGGCGCCCTTCGCCGGCACATCACCTTCTCGAAAGAAGACGGCCCTCGCATGAATGCCCCGCTTATCACGGCGCCGTTGCGGTGGCTCGGCGGGCTCTTCGGGCTCGAGAGCCTCGAGGCCGTCGATGCCTGGAGGGTGTCGTTCGCGGCGCCGTGGGCGATCCTGTTTCCGTGGCTGGTGGCGATCCTCGCGGCGGCGGCGGCCGCGGCCGCCGTGTGGTTTTACCTGCGCCGGCAGCCGTCGCTGCCCCGCCGCACGCGGACGCTGCTCTCGCTCCTGCGGGCCGCCGCCGGCGTGCTCGTCGTCGTGCTCCTGGCCGACCCGGTGCTGCAGCTTTCGGTGCGAAACACGCCACGGCCACTCCTCTGGCTGCTCTTCGACGGCAGTGAGAGCATGGCGATCGAGGATGAGATCCCGGAGGCCGAACGCAAGCCGCTCGCCGCCGCGACCGGCCTCGACGCGGCGAAGACGAAGGCCTCCCGCGCCGAACTGGTGGCCGCCTGGGTTCGCAACGAGAAAGACAACGTGCTCGACGCACTCGGCGAAAAGTTTCGATTGCGGGCCTTCTCGATCGATTCCGCCGCTGGTGTGCGGCCGCTCGAGGCCGGTGCCGACGACGCCCCCGACCGGCTCGACGGCGACGCACTCGCCGCCAGTCTCTCTGCCACCGGGCAGGTGACGGCCCTTGGCCAGGCGTTCGAAGACCTCACGCTGCGGCACTCGATCGGCAACCTTCAGGGCGTCGTGCTCGTGAGCGACTTCGACCAAAACGCGGGTCCACCCGCCCCCAGCGCCGCGCGGCGGCTCGGCGTGCCCGTCTACTGCGTCGGCGTGGGGCCGGCACTGGCGGCCGATGTGGCCGTGGATCTCCAGGCTCCCCCCGTGATGAAGAAGGACGAGCGATCGGCAGTGGTGGTGACGCTGCGGCAGTCAGGGCTTGACGGTGCCGTTGCCGAGGTGTCGCTTTCGGCCCGGCTGCTCGACGGCGCGGCCCGCGCCGACGCTGCGACCGGCAGTGTGGTCGATCTGGGCACAAAGTCGGTGCCGCTCTCAGCCGGTACGGTGGCGGTCGAGTTTCCGTTCACGCCGACGGCAGTCGGCCGTCACGAGTTCACGGCCGAGGCGGCCCGCCTCTCCGGCGAGTCGATCGACGCCAACAACCGTGGCAGCCGCGAGACGATTGTCCGCGATGATTTTCTCAGGCTCGAATACGTGGAGTACGAGCCGACCTGGGAGTGGCGGTTCGTGAAGGAGGTGTTCCACCGCGACCCGCTCGTGGGTGAGCGGGGCTTTCGCACGTTCCTGCGGTCGGCCGACGCGCAGGTGCGGGCCTCCAACGAACTCTTCCTCAAGGCCCCGGCTGCCGCGCGGGCCGAATTCTTCGCCACCGACGTCTTGTTTCTCGGCGACATGCCGGCCGCCGCCCTCTCGAATCGGTTCTGCGAGATGACCCGGGAGTTTGTCGAGAAGTTTGGTGGCGGACTTGTCGTGATCGCAGGGCCGCGGTTCGGGCCGGCCGAACTCGCGGAGACGGCGCTGGGCGACATGCTGCCAGTGGTGTTCGACGGCCCGCGTCGGCCGCGGGACGATCGATCGTTCGAACTGGCGCTCGCGCCGGAGGCGGCGACGGTCGATTTCATGCGGCTGGGCAACGACGAGGCGGAGAATCGCCGCGCCTGGAAGAATCTCGGCCGGCTCCCCTGGTGGCAGCCGGTCTCACGGCCGCATCCACAGGCCACGGTGCTCGCGACGCACCCGACTGAAAAGTGCTTCGACGGCAAGACGCCGCAGCCGATCATCGCCGTCCGCCGGTTTGGCCGTGGCGAGGTGGTCTACATCGGCACCAACGAGACCTGGCGGCTGCGGAAAAAGTACGGCGAGAAGTACTACCGCCAGTTCTGGGGCCAGCTGATGTACCGGCTGGGCCTCAGCCACGCGCTCGGCAGTCAGAAGCGGTTCGTGGTGCGGACCGACGCGACCGCCTACCGCACCGACGACATGGTGCGGGTCACCGTCGAGGCGTTCGACGCCGACTTCGAGCCGCTCGCCGCCGACAAACTTCCTGACCGCACGCTCGCCGCGCGGCTCGTACCGCCGGGGAATACCGCCCCTGAGAAACTCACGATCGCCCAAGTGAGGCCCGGCCTCTTTGAGGCCCGCGTGGCAGCGCTCGAGGCCGGTGAGCATCGCATCGTCGTCGCCGATCCGCTCACCCGCGAAGAGGTGGTCGCCGCCTTCACCGTGACGAGCCAGTCGGTCGAGCAGCGGGCGGCCGTCCGCAACACGAGCCTGCAGGAGGCCATCGCGGCCGCCACGGGGGGCCGGTCGTACGACCTCTCGTCAGCCGCGAGCCTCGCCAGCGACATCGACCCGGTCGCGCGGCGGGAGCACACGGTGAAAGTGTTTCCGCTGGGGATGACCTGGGCCTGCCTGCTCGCCGGCCTCGGCCTCCTGGTGGCCGAATGGATCATCCGCAAGAGGGCGAACCTCGCATGAGCACGTCAGCCATCAAAACGTCAGCCATGAGCGACGCAGTCATCGTGCCGGCCGCGCGGCCCGGGGCCGACCGGCTGGCCGAGCTCCGCGGGCGGATCGTGGGGGTGCGCCGCCGCCGCCAGCTCGTGCGGGCGGCCGCCGGTCTCTCGCGGTTCGGCATCGCGCTGGTCGTGGCGCTGGTCGTGGTGTTTCTTGTCGACTGGATGTTTTCGCCGGGGCGTCTTGCCCGCGGCCTCCTGTTGCTGGTGGCCCTCGCGGTGCTCGCGCGAACGTATTGGCGGCGGGTGCGGCCGTGGCTCAAGGTGAAGGAGTCCGAAGTCGACATCGCGCTGGCCGTCGAGAAGAAGCAGGGCCTCGACAGCGATCTCGTCGCAGCGCTCGAATTCGACCGGCAGCGTGACACGTCGTCGGGCTCGGCCGACCTCCGCGAAGCGGTGGTTGACTACGTTGCCGACTTCGGCCGCTCGTGGCAGCTCCCCCTGGAGGTGCCCGACGCGCGGGTGCGACGCCGGCTCGCCTGGCTCGCCGCGGCGGTGCTGACCATGGCCGCCGCAGCGACTGCGCGGCCCGACATCGCCGGGGCGTTCGTCAACCGACTGTTCCTTGGGCATGCCCACTACCCGACCCGGACGCGGATCGAGTCGCTCACGATCGGCGGGCGACCGGTCGATCTTGCTCCCGGTGCGGCGGCCCGCGTGCCGTGCATGCAGGGACGACTGCTTTTGTTCGAGGCCGGCATCGGCGGCGAAGAGCCAAGGATTGCGCGGCTGCGGGTCGTGTCGGTGGCAAGCGGCGCGACAACCGAGGTGGAACTGTTCGAGGAGGCCTCTGCGGCGACGGCCGGCGACGCCGCAACAGAGAGCCCCCGCGAAGCGTCCCCTCAAGGAGGGCCGCGGCGGTTCACGGCGCGGCTGCCGAAACTCACCGAGACGGTGGACGCGCATGTATTCGCCGGCGACGCCTGGACCGACCCGGTGCGGGTTGTGGCGATCGAGCCGCCGCTGGTGGACGTGTCGCTCACAGCCACGCCGCCGGCCTACGCGGGGAGCGGCACCGAGCCGCCGCCGCCGGGCGCCCGGCAGGTGACGGTGCTCGAAGGCTCGCGAGTGGGCGTCGCGCTTACCTGCACGAACAAGAGATTGGTGAGTGCGACGGTGGTGGTGGGCGGCGTCGAGCATCCGCTTGCGCCCAGCGACGGCTCGGGAACGACGGCCATCTGGGAACTCGCCGCAGCCGATTCGCCACTAGCCGACCTCGAGCAAAGCGTGGGCTTCGAGATCCGCGTCGTCGATGTGGACGGCCTCGGCGCCGACATGCCGCTTGTCGGCTCGATCCGCGTCAAGGCCGACGCGGCACCGCGGGTCGTGGCCGACGCGCAGACGCGGCTCGTGCTCCCCACGGCCACGCCGAAGCTCGGCTGGCGGGTGGCCGACGATCATGCGATCGGCGCGGTCACGATCCGCGCCGAGCGGGTGTCGCAGACGGCCGGTACCACGGGCGATCCTGCGACGCTCCCCGTGCCGCTCGAGGCGGCGGGACGGGCCGGCTGGGTGGCCCGCGAGCGGCTGCCGCTTTCCGGAACGGTGGCGGTGCCGCTCGGGAAGCTCGGTCTCGAGGTGGGCGACCAGGTGCGGCTGACCGTTCGCGCCGTCGATTACCGCGGCTCACGGCCTGGCAAGGCGGGCGAGAGCGAGCAGATCATTCTTGAAGTGACCGACGAGCGAGGCATCATCGCCGCGCTCGCCGAGTCGGACGAACAGTCGGTGCAACAGCTCGACGCGATCATCGAGCGGGAACTGTCGGTGGGAGGTGGACGATGAGACGATCCGGGCATGTCGGCTATGGATTGGTGTGGTGCGCGTGGCTCATCGCAGCGCCGGCGGCCGGCGCGACGCCCACGGCGGCGCTCTCGGCGCAGGAGCGGGCGCGGGCGCTGGCCGCGGATCTCGTCCGCGGCGTGATCGATGGCCAGCTCCGCCAGCTCGAGGAGAACGGCCTCGCCGACCGTCCCATTCACGCCGATGTCACCGCGCTTCGCGGCTCGATCGACTCGCTCGTCAGCCACGAGATGCAGGATGTGATCGACATCCTCGGCCGGGTCGAGGAGGCGACGCCGGCGGAGCGGCCGCGGCTGGTGACCCAGGCTCGGCAGCTGGCCCGCGGGATCGTGACCCGCCTGGCCGCGGAGCGGCAGCAGATCCTGCGCCGGCTCCGCGAGGCAACGATCGCGGCGCAGGCCCGCACGGTGCTCGACCGTCAGCGGCGGGTGCTGGCGGTCACCGAGGGGCTGCCGTCGCTGCCCGACGGCCGTCGCGAACAGACGATGCTCGCGACGATCGAGGAGCAGCGTAACATAAACACCATGTTTGCCGCCCTTGCGGCCGCGCTCGAGGACGTGAGCGGCTGGGAGGGAGACGTGGCCGCTGTGGGGCTGGCCGGTCTGCGGGCGCTCCGCGAGGAGGGCGTGGCCGAGGCGGTGGCTACCGCCGAAAAGCGACTTGCCGCGGCCGATTCGGCGGAGGCGGCGGTGGCGCAGCGGCGGGCAATCGAGGGACTCGAGGCCGTGGTGGCGACCGTCGAAGGCAATCGTGCCGCCCGACCTGCAGGTGAGGCGGCCGGTCGCGATGCCGCGGCGCTCGGCGAACGGGCCATGGCGATGCGGGCAGAGATTGCGAAGGTGCCGCTCACCGACGAGAGCGTGGAGAAACTGCTCGCGGAGCAGTCGGCCCTGCAGCAGGCGCTCGCGGCGCTTGCGGAGCAGGTCCGCGGTGATGCGGCAGTGGCGCCACTCGTCGCGCAGGCGCGGGAGGCGGCGGTCGAGGTGACCGCTGGCCTACTCGAAGGAGATCAAAAACAGGCGGTGGCGAATCAAGACGCGGTCATCGCAAATCTCGCGGAGGTGGCGGCGCGAATGACGGGCGACGAGTCCATGGCCAAGGCCGATGCAAGCGCGGCGGAGTTTGCGGCCCGGGCGGCGGAACTGGCCGAGGTGGTGAAGGCGGTGGAGGCGCTCGCCCGCCGGCAGGACGAGATCGGTCGCGCCGCGCAGGCGAACCCGGCTCTCGCGGCCGCGGCGGAGCAACAGCTCGCTGCGGCGGTCGCAGAGCTGCATGAATCAAAAGAACTTCCGGCAGCCGTCGAGGAACGGCTCGCGCTGGCGGCTGACGCGGCGGCGGCCGCAACGCAGGCGTTTGCGGGCCAACCTCAGCCCCAACCACAGGCGGCGGTACAGACGGCCCTGCGCGCAGCCACCGACAGCTTGGCGGCAGCCGCGCGGGAGACGGCGACGGCCCTCGCCGACGCCCAGCGTGCGGCGCTTGCGGCAAAGGTGGGCGAACTCTCGCGGGCGGCGGAGGTGGCCGAGCGTGCGGCCGCCGCCGAGCGCGGCATCGCCGAGGCGGCTGAGCGGTTTGCCGAGCAGGCCGTGGCTGGCCTGCCAGACCAACAAACCACCGATCAGCCACCGCGCATGCCGGCCGCAGAAATTGCGGCCTGGCAGGCCGACGTGGCGGTGGTGGTGGCGAAGGTGAACGACGCGGTCGACGTGCTTGCCCCGGAGGCGGCGCAGATGGTCGACGCGGCGCGGGCTGCGATGGCCGCCGCCCGCGCCGAACTCGAGGCTCGCGCTGCGAGCGAGAAGGGCGTGGGGGCGATCGGCGAGAAGCAGGGGCCGGTCGACCAGCCTGCTGGCGAC
>JBBDNW010000124.1:15008-21293 GCA_040877375.1 Pirellulales bacterium
GGGCGTGGGGGCGATCGGCGAGAAGCAGGGGCCGGTCGACCAGCCTGCTGGCGACACGACTGCCGCAAACATGCCTGCCGGTGATCAGACTGCCGCGCGATCGCCTGCCGACGTGCAGGCGGCCGCCGTGAAAGCGGCGCAGAATGCCGACCAGGCCGCCACAGCGCTTGCGCAGGCGGCGGCAACAATGCGCGATGAAGCAAAGCAAGGACCGAACGCGGCCGACTTGGCTCGGGCGGCGCAGATGGCGGAGCGGGCCGCGGCGGCGGAGCGGAATCTCGCCGCGGCGGCGCGGGACCTCGCCGCGAAGCCGGCGGCAGCAGCCGATGCCAATGCTGCCGCCGAGACGGCCGACAAAGCCGCGAAGGATCTGGCAGCCTGGCAGGCTGATGTGGCCGCCGTGACAGAGAAGATCGACGCGGCGGCCGAGGGGATGCAATCCCAGGCCGCGCCGCTGCTCGACGCCGCGAAGGCGGCGATGGCCGAGGCCCGTGAGCAGCTCGATCCCACCGCGCAGGCCGGCAATCCCGCAGGTGAAAACGCAGCCGCCAACCAACTCGCTGCCGGCGACAAGGCTGCCGGCCAGGAGGCCACCGCCAGCGACACGCCCGCCTCCGCCATCCCCCCGTCTGACAACGCACCACGTCGTTCCGCCGCAGCCGACAAGGCAGCCGTCGCGGAGGCGGCGCGAGATGCGGAACAGGCAGCCGAAGCGCTCGCTCAAGCGGCAGCAACGATGCGTCAAGAGGCACAGCAGGCGACCGCGGCGGCGGCCGTAGAGGCCGCGGCGGCACAAACCGATCCGTCCCAAGAGAGCCCGGCCGGCGCAGCAAAAGCCGACACAAAGCAGGCGGCGAGGCAGGCCGATGCATTGGCAACGAAGGCGGCTGAGCTGGCTCGGGCGGCGCAGATGGCGGAGCGGGCCGCGGCGGCGGAGCGGAATCTCGCCGCGGCGGCGCGGGACCTCGCCGCGAAGCCGGCGGCAGCAGCCGATGCCAATGCTGCCGCCGAGACGGCCGACAAAGCCGCGAAGGATCTGGCAGCCTGGCAGGCTGATGTGGCCGCCGTGACAGAGAAGATCGACGCGGCGGCCGAGGGGATGCAATCCCAGGCCGCGCCGCTGCTCGACGCCGCGAAGGCGGCGATGGCCGAGGCCCGCGAGCAGCTCGATCCCACTGCGCAGGCCGGCAATCCCTCGGGAAAAAATGCGGCTGAACGGCAGGCCAGTCAACAAGCCACTGCCGAACGCCAAGCGGCCTCACAGGCAAGCGCCGCGCAGGCGATGGCCGACAAAGCCGCATCTGCCAAGGCTGCCGCTGAGGCGGCTGCCGCCGACAAGCTCGCCGGCGAAAAGGCGGCACGGGATGCGGCTCGTGCGGCGGAGGCGCTCGCCCAGGCGGCTGATGCCATGCGGCAGGCGGCCAAGAAGGCAGCCGCGCAGCTCGCGCAGGTAGCGGCAGATCAGGCGGCCGAGGCGGCCCGAGCGCGGCAGGATGCGGAACAGAAGTTCGCGGCGCAGCCGCCGGCGACCACGCCGCCGACAGCCGCCGCTGCTCCGGCAGTTGGGCAGCCGCAGCCACCGGCAGCGGATCCGCTGAAGCAGCTCAAGCGGCAGGCGGCCGCACTCGCCGCCCGGGAGACGGCGCTGACCCGCGACGAGGCCGTCGCGCAGGAGATGGTGGCGGCGCTCGACGATCAGGGGGCGGCCCGGCAGGCGATCGGTGAGGCGGCCGAAAGGCTGGCGGAGCCGCCGATGAACGGAAAGCCTGCGCCGGATCAGAGCCAGGCTGCCGATGCGCTCGCCACCGCCAAGGAGCAGTTTGCCGAGGCGCAGCGTGCCGTCGGCGAGGGGGTGGCCGCCGCGCTCAAGCAGCAAGAGATCGGCAACAAGCCGCTGCGGGAAGCGCTCGAGGCCGCCTCGCGCGAAGACGACCTCGGCACTGGGTTCGTGCCCGAGGGGGCGGAGACCACGGCCGACATGATTGCGGGCGAGCAGGCCACCGCCGCCGCTGAGCAGGCCCTTGCGGCCACTGAAGGCAGCCAGCCGAACGATACTGGTCGCTCACAATCTGGCCAGCCGAGCGCCGAAGACTTGGCGCTACAGACAGCCAACAACGACCAGGCGGGACAGAAACAGGCGGGACAGGAACAGGCGGGAGAGCCACCGGACGGCTCGCAGCAGACACAAGGCGAGGGCAAAGGCGAGGCTGAAGATGAGGCTCAAGCCGAGGGTCAAGCCGAGAGCCAAAGCGAGGGTACGTCGAGCCGGCAGGCCAAGAACGACGACACCCAGAGCCGCGGCAGCCGCATCGGCGAAGCCCAGGACGATAGCCCGCTTCGCCAGGTCGATGCGGTCGACAAGCGGGCTGACGCGGGCAGTCGCTCGGGCGACGCCGACGCGATCGAGAAGTCGTTCGAGCGCGACGCCTGGTTCACGAAACTGCCGCCAGAGGTGCGGAAGGCGATCCGCGCCGGTGGCCAGCGCCGCGCCCCCCGCGGCTACGAGCAGAAGATGGACCGCTATTTCAAGACTGTCGAGTGACGAATTCCCCAAGTCCCCTTTTTTGAGGAGTTGATGATGTCCGAGAAACCCGCTGGCGATGATGTCGCCGCCGTGCAGAAGTGCGAGCAGGCATATAACCGGATCCGCGACGAGATCTCGAAGGTGATCGTCGGGCAGGAAGATGTCGTCGAGCAGACGCTCGTAGCGATGTTCGCCCGCGGCCACGCGCTCTTGGAGGGCGTGCCCGGCCTCGCGAAGACGCTGCTGGTCAGCTCGCTCGCGCAGGCCCTGCACCTTACCTTCAAGCGGGTGCAGTTCACTCCCGACCTCATGCCCAGCGACGTGACCGGCACCGACGTGATCCAGGAAAGCATCGAGACCGGCGCCCGGCAATATACGTTCCTTCCCGGCCCGCTGTTTGCCAACATGGTGCTGGCCGACGAGATCAATCGCACTCCGCCGAAGACGCAGGCGGCGATGCTCGAAGCGATGCAAGAACGGCAGGTGAGCGCGGGAGGCACGACACACCGGCTACCGCAGCCCTTCTTCGTGATGGCCACCCAAAATCCGCTCGAGCAGGAGGGCACATATCCGCTTCCCGAAGCCCAGCTCGACCGTTTTCTCCTCAATATCAAGGTGGGCTATCCCTCGGCTCGTGATGAGTGGGAGATCGCCCGCCGAGTGACGGGCGACAAGCACTCGGCGATCGAACCGGTGCTCACGGCGACCGACATCATCACGGTGCAGGACCTCGTGACGCGGGTTCCCGTCAGCGATCAGGTGCTTGGCTACGCCTGGGCGCTCGTGCGGGCGACGCGACCGGCAAGCGCCGAGGCGCCTGAGTTCATCAATCGCTGGGTGGCCTGGGGGGCTGGGCCGCGGGGCGTGCTCACGCTTGTTAATGCCGCGAAGGCACGGGCCGTGATGTATGGCCGCTATCATGCGACAGTGGGGGACGTGCAGGCAATCCTCAAGCCGGCATTACGACACCGGATCGCGGCCAACTACGCCGCTCAGTCACAGGCCATCGGCAGCGAGCAGATCATCGACATGCTCCTGGAGGCCGTGCCGGCGGATCGTGTCTACGAGCGTCCAGCGGCCTGACCAATCGAAACAGGAGGAGCCGAAAATGACGCAGTCAGTGCTGTCGAGATACATCGATCCGGAGACGCTCAACCGGCTGGCTGGCCGCGGGATCGCTCCCCGCGGCCTCGTGCTGGGCACCCTCGCCGGCAATCACAAGTCGCCCCTCTCGGGGTTTGCGGTCGAGTTTGCGTCGCACCGGGAGTATGTGCCTGGCGACGACCCGAAGCACATCGACTGGCGGGTCTACTTCACTCGCGACAAGTACTTCATCAAGCAGTACGAGATGGAGACCAATCTGGTCTGCCACATCGTGCTCGATACGAGCGCGTCGATGCGCTATGGCGAGGGGCCGCAGCAGAAACTCCTGGCGGCGGCCCGGCTGGCCACGACACTTGGCTACGCCGTGGTTCGGCAGGGCGACAAGGTCTCGCTGTCCACGTTCGATGAGGCGGTGCTGGCCTTCGTGCCGCCAAGCAATACGATGGCCCAGATCGTGCGGATCACGGAACACCTCGACACGATCAAACCGGTGCGGAAGACGCGGCTCCCGGAGTGTCTCGTCGAACTCTGCGGCCGGATGGGGAGGCGGGCCATCGTGCTGGTATTCAGCGACTGCTTTACCGACGCCGATCGGCTCGAGGAGTCACTTCAGCGGCTGCGCTACTCGCAGCACGAAGTGGTCCTCTTCCAGGTGATGCACCCCGACGAACTGCGGTTTGACTTCGAGGGTAACGTGAAGTTCCGCGGCCTGGAGACACCCGACGAGCTACTCACACAGCCTGCCGAACTGCGGCAACGCTACCTTGCGGCCCTGGAGCGATTCAACGGCCGGCTAGAGGAGGCCTGCCTGCGAAACCGCGTGGAGCGCGTGGTCGTCGACACCGGCCGCAACCCGGCCGAGGTGCTCGTCGATTACATCAACGCCCGCAGCCTGCGAGCCCTCGGCCGCTGACCACGGGTGGTATCATCCTGCGGTAGCCCCCGACTCAATTTTTCTACGGAGCTTGAAGTATGATCGAAAAATCAGAGCGACGAGCGTTTCTTAAAACCTGTGGAGCTGTCTTAGGTTCTGGCATCGCAGCGGCTCCTGTGGCCGCCGAAGCAGTGAAGCAGGATGCCGACACAGGGCCAAAAAAGGCGTCGGAAAAACGCTATCAAAATGGCACCAGTCCGTGGCCCTTGTGTCTCGACACGGCGACAATTCGCCCAGCGACCCTCGAAGACAAAATTCGGATTGCCGCAAAAGCAGGCTTTGATGCAGTTGAACCCTGGGAAGGGGATTTGCACGAGTTTGAAGAAAAAGGGGGAGACCTCAAAGACCTCGGTAAGCGGATTCGCGATCTGGGACTGTTTGTGCCCAGCGTCATCGGCCTCTGGAATGCGATCCCGGCAACGCAGGAGGCGTTTGATCTTTCACTCGTCGATTCTAGAAGGCGGATGCGACAGGCCGCGGCCATTGGGGCCGAGCACATTCAAGTGGTGCCGCAACCAGGGCGGCCCTGGCAGGAGTTTGATGCAAAATGGGCGGCCGATCGCTACCGCGATTTGCTCACGATCGGTATCGAGGAGTATTCCATTAAGCCGGCGCTTGTGTTTGTCCAGTTCCTGCCCGGCTGTGCGCGGATGGGCCAGGCAGCGGCAATTGCCATCGACTCGCAGCATCCCCAAGCCAAGATCATTCCCGATGTCTTCCATATGCACATCGGACACTCAGGGTTTGCGGGAATCAAGCACTTGCGTGGCGACTTCTTCGCCATCTTTCAATTCAACGACGCCCCTGCTGATCCGCCGCTGGACAAATTGAAGGATGAACACCGGGTGTTTCCCGGCGATGGCATTTTGCCATTGGTAGATATTCTGAGCGATCTCAAGAGCATCGACTACAGGGGTTGCGTATCGTTGGAACTCTACAACCCGGCCTATTGGCAGCGGAATCTTGAGGAAGTTGCCCGCGAGGGCCGCGATAAAACGCTGGCCGTCATTGCCAAGGCCATGGTCTGAAATAGCCTACCGTGCCGGCATTGGCAATGATCTCACGGTTCGGTGAGACAGTCGCGGTTGTTTGGTCGGGGAATGATCCGCAGCTGGCGTGCCTTCCAACGCAACGCCCTGTATCCAATCGCGGCAGGACGGTCATGGAGGCGGCGGCGAGAAGTTATTCATCCTTACCCCAAGAGTTCTCTGGTCCCGAGACGGTAGAGCCCAAGAAGGCTTTTGACGCAGGTTCGATTCAAAAGGAGAAGTCGGATCGCCTCATAGTAGCGATGAAGCCCGTGAAAGCGGGCGGAGCGAAGGGGGCGATGGGTTTTGAAGCATGAGATCACGCCAACTGAAGTTCGTGTTTGCCGCCAGCCCGCAAGGGGGCGGGAAGTCAGGACCGTCGGACGCATCCGTCGGCAGAGACTTCCTGCTGCACACAGTGAACAGCAAGACAGCGACCGATCTCGGCGCCAGTGCAGCCGACGCAAGTCGGCTGCTGAAGGCAGTGGCATCGCCAGCGAACCTGGCGACGGCACTGCTGAACGTTGTTCGCAACAAGGGTGCTCCGGGCGTGGACGGACGCAGCGTGGTCGAAGTGCTGGGCGCTGCCCGGTCACTTCTGTCACGTCTGCAACGTGTGCTGCTGGACGGGACGTACCAGCCGGGTGACATCCGCAGGGTTTGGATTCCCAAGCCCGGCGGGGGCCAGCGCGGTC
>JBBDNW010000125.1:0-3865 GCA_040877375.1 Pirellulales bacterium
GCCGGCCGCAGGAGGATCCGCCAGCAGAGGCCTTCCCGCATGCGATGGGCGTCGTCGCCGATCAGCAGGTCGAGCGGAATCGTCGACTTGTCGTCGGGTTTGCGAACGACGTCGATGTCGGGATGGCTACCGGCATCGGCCTGCACGCACGACGCGCAGTTTCCGCAGGCCAGGAGCCCCGGCTGTGGCGCCTGGCAGACGAGCGCCTTGGCCAGCGCAAGGGCGAACGTGCCCTTGCCCACGCCGGCCGGGCCGACGAACAGATAGGAGCCGGCGATGCGGCCCCGCGCTTGCGCCACGACGAACCGCTCGGCGATCGCGTCATGCCCTTCGATGCCCTGCCATGCCATGACGCGATCCTCAGGCCAACTCGGGATACCGCGACGCGATCGCCGCACGGATTCGCGCAGAGACCTCGTCGATGCCCCCCGTGGCGTCGATCACGACGATCCGCTCCGGCTGCCCCGCGGCCTCCGCGAGATAGCCCGCCCGGAGCCGCTCCCGGAACGCATCGCCGCGACTCTCGAGCTTGTCGAGTGGGCGGTCGAGCCGGTGGTTGCTGGTTTCGAGATCGACGTCGAGGAGGAGCACGAGGTCGGGCATCACGCCGCCGGTGGCCACGCTGCCGACACGGCGGATATCTTCGGGGTCGAGGCCGCCGGCGTGACCCTGGTAGACGATGTTGGAGAGCAGGTAGCGGTCGGACACCACCCATTCGCCGCGGCCAAGCGCCGGCCCCACCACCTCCGCGACGAGTTGCGCCCGGGCGGCCATATAGAGAAACATCTCTGCGGTCGCCGCGAGGTGGAGGTCGTGGCGGTCGAGGAGGATCGAGCGGACCGCGTCGCCGACCGGCGTGGATCCGGGGTCGCGGCAGGTCGTCACCGTGTGGCCGCGTGACCGCAGCCAGTCGGCGAGCCGGCCGATCTGCGCCGACTTGCCCGCGCCGTCGATGCCGTCGAGCGCGATAAACCGGGCAGGGGGTGCGGAGTGGGTGTTCATCGGCGGAATCAGAAGCCCTGCGCTCCGAGCCAACGGCGACACTCGACCGTCCACGGATGGAGCTGCTTCATGCCGTCGTAAGGCCGCACGCCGAGGCCGAGACCGTGCATACCCGTTTCGTAGACATGGAGTTCGTAGGGCCGAGCGAGCGACTTGAGCCGCAGCCCGAGTTCGAGGATCGGCTCGAGTTTCACGGCCTTGTCTTCCCAGGTGTGCCAGACGAAGAGCGGCGGCGTGTTGTCGTGGGCCGCGAGTTCGCCGGAGAGTTCTCGCGACAACTCGTCGCTCGGTGCATCGCCGAGAAGGTTTTTCCGGGAGCCGCCATGTGTCTTCTCAGGCAGCATGCTCACCACCGGATAGCAGAGGACGCCGAGATCGGGCCGGGCCGATTCGTGGTCGATTGCATCGGGGGCCGTGGCGTCGCCGGGGCCGCCTTGGATGCACGACGTAAGCGCGAGATGGCCACCCGCCGAACTGCCCATCACGCCCACCCGCTTGGGATCGATGCCCAGCCGCTCGTGGTCGTGCCGCACCAGCCGGATCGCACGCGAGACGTCGCCGAGCATCACGGGATGGCGATAGCCTTTGCTCCCGAGCCGATAGCGGAGCACGAAGGCCGAGATGCCCTGCGAGTTGAGCCACTTCGCGTAGTCGCTTCCCTCGTGGTCGGCGAGCCCCCCGTAGCCGCCGCCTGGGCAGATGACTAGAGCCGCCGAGGGCGTGGGCGACTTCGGGGCTGGCCACCAGGCGATCATAGGAATGTCATGGTCGGCGGTGCCCCTGGCCCCGGGCGCATCGCCCGGCCAGAGACGGATCGTCTCGGCGGCCTCCGTCGCCATCATCGGCGCGGGGTCGGCGGCGCTTCCCGCGGCATGACCGGCGACCGCCGCGAGGGTGGTCACGAAGAACGTATGTCGTGCGAAGGAGTCGATCACGTTCAAAACTCCGCTGAGTGACGATCGAGAATGTGCGACGGTCGAGGAGCCAAGAGCATACGACACGTGACGCATGAGGCTCGCTGCCGCGGGGCCCGAGACGGTCTAGCGCTGCACGATCCGCTGGATGCCGAGGGGGTCGGTGGGGTCGAGCGGGGCGATCCGCAGGCAGACATCTGCGGCTGATTGTTTTCGGCCCATTTCTACGAGACAGTGCACGAGCCCTTTGGCCGCCTGAAAAAATGCCTTGTTGCCGTCGAGCGAGTAGGGCACGGGCCGCGGCGCACTGGCCGCCTCGAGGGCCTTGATCGCGAGTTCGTAGGCCCGTCCGAAATGGCCGCGGGCGAGCTTGGGGTCGTCTTCTTCCAGCGCGATCAGACCGAGTTGCACGTGAGCGTCGAGAAAGTCGGGGCATTCCGCGAGCAGCCAGACGAGTTCGTCGCGGGCGATGTCCGTCTCGCCGGCCCCGACCATCGCCTCCACTTCCTCGATGTCCTCCTGGCGGCGGCGGCTGCACCGCGGGTGGACAAACTCCCATGCGTGGCCCGTCGGCGACTCGCGGCGAACCACCGCGAGTTTTTCCTGGGCCGCACCCGACCGCCTGCGCGGGCCCCGACCGCTTCGTGATGGATTGTCGCTCATGCGTGTGGAGAGGATGTCGCCGGGGATCGATACACTGCCGTGGTTTGAACGCAGGAAAACGCCGAATGCAAGAGGCGAGTGTGCGAGTGGCGGCGCAGCGAACGATGCGGAAGACAGCGGCGAGCCGCGGGGCTGCCGCTGTGATCGCCGACCCGGCCGCGGTGCGGCGCCGGCTCCTGGCCTGGTATGCGCGGGCGAAGCGGGATCTTCCCTGGCGCGGCGCCGGCGATCCCTATCCCGTCTGGGTGAGCGAGATCATGCTCCAACAGACGCAGGTGGAGCGGGTGAAGGAGTTCTTCGTGCGTTTTATGGCGAGGTTTCCCAGCGTGCATGCCCTCGCCGCCGCGCGGGAGCAGGCGGTGCTCAAGCACTGGGAGGGCCTTGGCTATTACCGCCGCGCTCGGCAGATGCATGCCGCCGCGCGGAAAATCGTGGCCGAGCATGCGGGCGAGTTTCCGCGCTCGGTCGTCGGCCTCATGAGCCTGCCGGGCATCGGCCGCTACACGGCCGGGGCGATCGCCTCGATTGCGATGGATCTCCCCGCGCCGATCGTCGAGGCCAACTCGCGGCGGGTGCTTGCACGGCTGGCGGGTCACGACCTGCCGGTTGGCGGCGCGGGTGACGAGCCGATCTGGCAGATCGCCGCGGCGGTCGTGCCCAGGAAGGCCGCGGGTGTGTTCAATCAGGCGCTGATGGATTTGGGCGCGATGGTCTGCACGCCCGACCGGCCGCTTTGCGAGCGGTGCCCCGTGGCTTCGTGCTGCGCCGCAAAGCAGGCCGGCCGAGTGGATGAGATTCCCGCGCTGGCCGCCCCTCGCGCGACCAAGCGCATCCGTGAGACGGCGGTCGTGGTGCGGCACGGCGACCGGGTGCTCGTCGAGCGGCGCGGACCGGGCGAATGGTGGGAGGGGCTCTGGGATTTTCCGCGCGAGCCCGTGAAGAAGGCGGGCGACAAGACCATCGGTCACGTGACCTACACCGTCACCCATCACAAAATTGAGTGCACGGTCGTTGAGCGCCGGGTGCGGAGGGCCACGCGACCCAAGGCCGCTCAGCGCTGGGCCACGATCGAATCCCTCGCCGCCCTCCCGATCACGTCCCCGGGCTGCCGGATCGCGGCCCTGCTGGCCGGGGACGGCGGGAAAGCCTTGAGCGCATTCGACTGAGGTGTCTCGCCGGCTCGGGGGCGGCAAAAGTCTCGTCGCCGGGGCGAGGATACGCGTTAAGGCTCCTAAGAGCGTTCGCCGACCCCCTCGCCTCCCTTCTCCAAGGTGCCAACCCGTCGG
>JBBDNW010000126.1:0-21221 GCA_040877375.1 Pirellulales bacterium
CCCGTGGAAAACTCAAGTTCCTTTACCCGCAAATCAAGACGTGACGAAGCACTAGCCGATCGACAACCGGCCCAGTCCGGCGAGCGTGGTGTTGGCAGCCAGTTTGCGCTGAGAATGCCGTAATGCTTCGATGGCCCGCGACTTCCGTCGGCCGTTGTGCTCGTGAAGCATGCTTTGGCCGAACTCGATCAGGCTGTCGGCGGTGATGTCTTCCGGCGGCCGGGCGAGCGTGTAGGCCGACTCAACGCCCACGACGCGGTGCACGAAACCCTGCGTTACGAGTTTTCCGAGGATCTCGGCCGCGACCGGCTCCGGCAGGCCCGTCTCCTCCACCACGTGGCCGAGTGCCACCGCCCGCCCCGACTCGAAGCCCTCGGCGACCACCTCCATCAGCAGCAGTACCGACGTCGAGTCGACCATGCCGCCTTTGGGCCGCATCCGCTCCATCTCTTCGAGTTCGTCGCGCCGCCCCCCAAGTCGCTGCACGATCGCCGCCACTTCGACACCGAACAGGATGCAAATCCACATCGCGTAGGTCCAGATCATGAGCACCGGCACGAAGCCGAGGGGACCGTAGAGCTGGCTAAACGAGAAGGCGTTGTTGACGTAGGCCGCGAGACCAACCTTGCCCACATGCAGCAGCACCGCCGAGACGAACGCGCCGCCCACGGCCGATCGCCATGAGACGTGCGTGTTGGGGAGGAGGACAAACGTGCCCAAGAGCATGAGCGTGATCAGGCCGATGCTCCAGAACACGCCGAGCACGCGGATCAGGCCACCGCTGGCGTCGACGGAGGCGATCCAGCGGCCGACGTGGGTGTCGACGAGAAACAACAGGGCGATCCCGATCGGTCCGACCGTGAGCACCGTCCAGTACACCGGCACACGCCGCATCCAGGGCCGCCCCTGCGGGGCGCGGTAGATCGTGTTGAAGCAGTCCTCCACCGTGACCATCATCGCGACGGCCGCATATATCATCACCGCGAGGCCGAGAAGGCCAAGCGTCTCGAGGTCGATGGTGCCGAACTTGCCGATCATGTCCTCGAGCCAGGCTCCTAGCGACATGCCATCACCACCTGCGGGTGTGGCGGCTCCATCGGCCGGCATGATGCGGACGGCGTCGAGCCCCGCCGACTGCACGAGCTGATGGACAAGCGACTGCAGCTTGTCGACACCCTGCATGCCCTTGAAGAGCGCCGTGCTCACGATCGCCAGCGGCATCAGCGCAAAGAGGGTGTGAAAGGCGAGTGCCGCGGCCATCTGCAAGGCCCGGTCCTCCTGGAGCTGCCGGGCACCGACCCGCGCGAGGTCGTACCAGAACCGCGCCGTGGCCTGCCAGTGGGTGAGCTCCTCACGGGGGTGGGTGACCACGCGGGTTGTCCATTCAGCGGCGTCGTGGATAAGAGTGCGGAGCATGGGGTGTCCTCGACGGGCCGGGAGCGGATCGAGCGGAAAGCCCCAACCTTACCAAGGAGGTGCCGTGCGCCGCACTGGCACCGGCGGTTGGAAGATGACCGAAAACGCTCGAATCGGCTATCCTTCGCCTCAGCCAGAGTTCCCGTCCCGCCTCACTCGAAGGAAATCACGCTCCGATGGCCGACACGCTCACCGAAACACAGGGCTGCAATCTGCTCACCCGGCTCTTCAAGGCGCGGGGGTATGCGATCACGAGGAACGTGATCTTCCGGGAATATGGCGTCGAGTTTCACATCGACGGCTGGGATGAGAAGGCCCGCGTTGGGTTCGAGTTTCTCACCAGCGAGGACGAGGATCACGACGATCTCACGCTCGTGGAATACAACGTTCTGACCGCGGCCCAGCGGCGGGGCGAACTGGCTCTGTTCATCATCGACGAGGTGGAGCCGCTTTCAGCCGAGGACCTCTCGCTGGAGGCACATGAGTTTCTCGATGAACTGGCCGATGCGGTCCACGCTCAGCTCAGCGCGTCTGCGCAGAAAAAGACCTCAAAGAAGAAGCCCGCGGCGAAGCAGCCGACGGCTCGGAAGACCGTGAAAAAGGTGGCCAAGAAGCCGGTGAAGAAGCCGTCGACGAAACAGGTCAAGAAGGCGGCTACGAATGCCACGAAGGCGGTCAAGAAGCTGGTGGTGCAAAAGAAGGCTGTCGGCAAAGCCGCGAAGAAGCCGCGGGGCAGACGGTAGCAAAAAAGCTGCCGCCCCTTGCGGGGCGGCAGCCGTAGGAACCTCTGAATCGTCATCCGACCAGCCTGCGGCGGATCACTCCGCCAATGGCGAGTCCGCGATGGCGGGATTGGTGGGCTGCGTCAACGGCAGGCCCGTCGACTCGCCGCTATCGGCGCAGCCCTCCGATACAGTCGCATTGCGTCACTGAATCACCTCCTTTGCTACGAGGAATCCCAGCCGTCGCGATCACTGTGAGATCGCCGCTAGGCGGTTCTTTCCCCGGCCGTCACCGGGGACCGTACTCTTATGTTAGTGCATCGACGGGCTCGGGCCAGCGCTCGGTATTCCCGGTATTTTTTGCCGGCCGCGGCCCTCAAGAAGCCCGCAGCGCGAGCGATGGGAATCCGGGTGGCGGGCGCGGTGGTGGCGCGGAGCGGGTGGGGGTGGGGGGCGTCTTCCCCGCGCTCGCGCTTGGGGCTTCCTGACGGGAGGCAGCGTTACCAAAACGGGAGGCGGCGTTACCGGAACCGGAGGCGGTGTTACCGGGACGGGAGGCGGCCGAGGAAGAGCGTGGTCCAACCGCCTCCCCCGGACGAGACGCGGGCCCGCTCGACCTCCACGCCGAAGCCGGCCCGCCGCAGCCGCTCGGCAAATGCCTGATCGTCGCTGGCGGACCACACGGCCAAGCAGCCGCCGGGCTTGAGTGCGGCCTTCGCCGCCGCCAGGCCGGCGGCGTCATACAGCTGGTCGTTGGCAGCCATACAGAGCCCGCCGGCGCCGTTGTCGACATCGAGGATTACGGCATCGAACCGGCGGTGGCTCCGGCGGAGCACGTTGCCGACGTCGCCCTCGACGAGTTCGACGCGCGGGTCAGCGAGCGCATCCGCGCCGAGGCCATAGTCATGCGACCGATTCCAGCGGATCACGGCGGGCATCAGTTCCACGACCACGACCACGGCGTCAGGGCCCACGTGACCGAGCGCTGTCCGCAGGGTGAATCCCATGCCGAGGCCTCCAATGAGAACGGTCGCGTTTGAGCGGGTTTGGAGGCCGCCGCAGGCCAGTTCCGCCAGCCGCTCCTCGGAGTGGTGCTGTCGGCTCGACATCAGCTGCACCGCGCCGACGCGAATCGTGAACTCGCCATCGCGCTCGTGCAGCGTGAGCGGCGCGCCGTCGGGCGTGGTGGCCTGGTCACGGAGAATAGTCGGCTTCATGAGGAATGCGGTCTCCGGGAGCCGTCTATTCGACAGTGCAACTCGCCCCGAAGTAGCCGTGGCGATCGATGAGTGTGGCCACCTCGGGCGAGACGAGTTCCCGCCACGACGGATCGCCCGAGCAGATGCGAGACCGCACCTCCTCGCTGGAATAGGTCCGGAGCGTGGCGGGGTCGCAGGCGAGGCCGAGGATCAGGCCGTTGATCCGCAGGTGCTCGAGCAGGTGGGAAAGATGGTGCGTCACCTTGAGGCTCTCGGCGGTCACGACGGTGCCTGTGATCACGTCGCGGGTGGGATAGACATAAAGCCGCACGCCGTGGGTGAAGAGCCGGCCGAAGGCCTCGAGGATCCCGCCATCGAGTGACTTGTAGTGGCTTTCGTTGAAGAGTTCGCGGAGCAGCGGCACACCGAGCACGAGCCCCGTCGCCTCGACGCGGCGGTCGGCCAGATACTCGCCGAGCGCATGAAAGGCCCCGATGTCACTCACGAGCACCATCCTGCCGGACGCATTGATCAGATCGACCCGGGCCAGAAAATCAGAATCCTCGGCGTTGCCCCGGTCGCGGAGGTTGTTCATGGTGATCTCCATGATCTCGCAGACGTCGTCGGGCTCGTTCGACGGGGCGTGGGTCGCCCGCGGCGCGCCGTGGCCCGCTTCGAAGGCTGCGCGAGCCTTGGCGAGCATTTCAAGATTGAGGCTCGTCACCGGGGCGAAGCGTCCTCGTTCGACGAGCACTCGCTTCCGCCGGATCGACTCCGACGCTAGCAGCGGCGTGCCGTGGACGTCGAAGAGCAGGGCGGGCGTGTAGCCGATGCGCACGAGGTGCAGGCCGAGAAGCCGGTCATCGACGTCCTTGAACGCCGGGCCCGCGGCCCGCACCCAGTCGATCTCGAGGCGGTCGCGGCCGATGTGTTCCAGGAGCGTTTCGATCAGCGCCCGGGGCTGCCGCCAGTGGGCGAAGGCGGCGTGCACGAGGTTCACGCCGAGGCGTCCGAGGGCGTCGGCCTGCAGCGCGTTGCTCGCATCGAGAAGCCGCACGTGCAGAATCACATCGCTGGCGGGCGCGTGGATGGCGTGTTGGAAGCGGATCGCCATCCAGGCATGACATTCGTTCGCTCCGGCGAACGACTTCGCCGCCGCGGTGTCGGCGAGCGCGAAGAATCGCGTCCGGTCGCCCCGCGTGAGGCCGAGCCGCTCGTGCATCAGCGCGTATTCATGGTCGAGCATCCGCTCAACCCGCTCGCGCGATACATACCGGGTCGACTTGCCGTAGATCGCGTCGCTGACGGTCATGTCGTAGGCGGAGATCGTCTTGGCAACGGTCCCGGCGGCGCCCCCCGCGGCGAAGAACCAGCGGGCCACTTCCTGGCCGGCGCCGATTTCGGAGAAGCTGCCGTAGATCGATTCGTCGAGGTTGATCGCCAAGGCCCGCTGGGCTGTGGGGTCAATGGCCAGCGGACGGGCGGGCATGGTCATGTCAGACATGGGAAGGCTGGGCTCCGGCGGGCGCGGCGTTCAGATTGCCTTTGACTCTTTTTCGGTGCGGCCCCTATTCTTGGCACTCTTAAGTCTGCTGCCTATCCGTCTGATCCAGTTTTCACAAAAGGATTTTCCCTATGGCCAAGTCGCCCGCCAAAGTCTCAGCCCTCGACCAGGTCCGCTCGCTGCTCACCGCAGCGGAGACGAAGGTGTTGGAGTCGAGCATGGGGGCGGCGGTCGCCAAGGCCACCCGGGAGCAGGCTGCGGCGGCGATGGCCCACGCCCGCACGCTCCGCGACAAGTGGCGGGATCTTCACGAGAAGCAGACGCGGTCGACGAAGCGTTCGGCGGCTGCCGGCAGCGCCGTCAACCAGCGGAGCCGCGAGAAGCACGAGGTGTTCGCCGATGCCGTGAAGCGGCTGGAGGCCAGGCTCACCGAACTCGCCGGCAGTGTGAGCCAGGCGATTGGCAAGGGGAAGTCGCGGCTGACAGCGGCCACCAAGACGCCGAAGGCAGCCCGCACGACGGCCAGCCGGGCCAAGCGAACGAGCGTCCGCGGCAACCTCAAGGCGGTCGTGGCGGAGATGAACCGCACAGGGCGGCCGAAGACCGCGAAGGCAGCGGCCCCGAAGCCCGTGGCGAAAGACGGTCGGCTCAAGAAGGCCACCGCGGCCAAGACCACCCGCGGCCGGGCCCGCTGACGGAGTCGCGGCGGCTAGAGCGTTTCTGCCTTTGGTGGAGCGGCGAGCCGGCGATATATGTAAGTCGAATCCGCTCTAGTCCCTGAGCGGTGGTCGCCGCTCCGCATCCCGCTGAACTGTCCAGCAACGCAGAAATGCGGCTGTGATCGGTTTTCGGCCGGCGGATTGCCGCGGCCAGACCGACGGGCCTACCGTTGCCCGCCCCCGGGACGGCGGCCCCGTGGAGGGCCGCCGGTTTATCCACCCCGGGGAACCTCGAGGGTTTGTAACGATGAATGGCAAGATGTTCGTCCGGTTGGTGGGAGCAGTGGCCTGTATTGGGGCGTTCGTGACGGCTGGGAATGCCGAGGCTGGCAGGTGTCACCGTCGGAGCTGCTGCGAGCCGTGTTGCTACACGGCGCCGGTCTGCTGCGAGCCGGTGAGTGTCACCAGCTACGCCCCGACGTGCGCGCCGGCGTGTGAGATGGTTGCCTCCTATGATTGCTGCGGACGGGTCGTCTGGCGGCGGGCGGCCTGCTACGAGACGATCGTCTCCTCGACGATCGTGATGCCGGCCGCGAGCTGCTGCGGCATCGCCAGCACGGAATCGTCGGCGGCCGCCACGGTCGCGAAGACGACCCCGGCGAAGGAGTCGTTGAAGATCACGTCGGTCGTAGCCGCCAAGTAGGCTCGCGGTGGCCCAAGGCAGCGGCTGCCACCAGTCGCCGGGTTGACCTGGCATATCGGGCGAATGATTCGCTCACTCCCGCGCGGAGGTGCGTCCTCCGCGCGGGAGTTTTTTTGTCATGTCAGGCGGTCATGTGCTCGAAGCAACGAGGGCCGAGAGCACGTCGGCCAGCGGTACTGTCGCGAACGACGTCGCGTAATCGCTCATCGAGTAGGGGATGACAAGCAAGCCGGCGTGTACCGCTGAACCGCAGCTGTAGACCACGTTGGGCACGTAGCCCACCCGCTCGTTCTCGTTGGCCAACAGGAGCGGCTCCGCAAGCCGCCCGATCACCCGGGCAGGGTCGTCAAGGTCGAGGAGCACGGCGCCGATCGCATATTTTCGCATCGCCCCCACTCCGTGCGTGAGCACGAGCCAGCCCGCCTCCGTTTCAATCGGCGAGCCGCAGTTGCCCACCTGCACGTATTCCCAGGGAAACGTCGGACGCAGCACGAGCCGCCGTGAATGCCAGAAATGGAGCATGTCCGATTCCATGACATACATGTTCTCACCGTCCTGGCGCGACAGCATCACGTAGGAGCCGTTGATGCGCCGGGGGAAGAGCGCGAGCCCCTTGTTGGTGATCTCAGAGCCGTTGAGCGTGCTCACGCGGAAGCGGACGAAGTCTTCGGTCTCCACAAACTGCGGCAGTACCACGCTGCCGTCGAATGCCGTGTAGGTGGCGTAGTAGTGAATCGAGCCGTCGTCCTCGATAAACCGCACGAACCGGGCGTCCTCGATGCCATTCGTCTCAGCCGGCGAGTATGGAAAGATAATCCGCTCGGAGATGTCGGAGTCGGGATCGCACTCGATCTCGTAATTGGCCTTGGCCAGCGCGAGGATCGCGGCGGCCGTCGGCTCCCACTCCCGCCGACGCGACCGCTGCTGGCGGGACGTGGCCGCGAGCGAGCCCTCGAGGTCGCGAAGCGTGAAGCGGTCGTCGAGGGCGGTGAAGACAGCGTCAACGAAGCCGTTTCCTACTCCCAGTTCGGAGAGTTTCCGCAGAAACAGCGGCTTGTCGTAGGTGGCGCTGGCCACCACCCGCGGTGCGGTGACGAAACCGGTGGGAGCAGCGAGGGTGATAGTGCCCGCGGCATCGACCGTACCGGAGCGGAAGCCGACGCTCGAGACGTGCCCTTCGCCGGTGGCCCGCAGGCTGATGATGAACCGGGCCGTGCCCAGAGGGCAGCCCTCTTGGTTGGGATACCAGACGAGCGACGGATTGAAGAGGGCGGCGCTCTCGAGCGCGTACTCCTGCGTGAAGTAGGAGCCGATCAGGAGCCGTCGGGATTCCGTGAGCGGCTTGTCGGTGAGCAGATGATGCTGCACCGACTCGAACCGTTCTTGGAAGAAGTTTACGAGCCGCTGGTGGCGGCCGTGGAACTCCGAGAGGACGGCGCCTAGAAGCGCATCGACCTCGTGATCGCCGAGTTCCATCACCCGGCTGATGATTCGCGTCGCCCGCTGCGGGTTCGTGGGCTCGAAGGGGCGATAGAGCACCCGTGCGTTGTTGGGCCGGAGCAGCACGCCGGTGCGGGTCACATGCATGAGAGTTCGACTCCAGTCGTGTCGTGGGCGTCAGCGGCCGCAGAATCCCGTTGCGGCCCGCGGCGGCAGGGCGGCCTGATCACCGTTCGGGAGCGACCCTCGCTGTTCGGAGAGCGTTGCCTCGAGAAACCGCATCTCCACGATGGCAGCGAGATAGGCCAGGGTCGATTCCGCCCCCTGATTCTCGTTGGCCCGGTCTTCGAGCAGCCCGTCTCGGCAGCCGCCGGTGTGTGGATCGCCGACGATCGTGCCGAGGACGTTGTGTCCATGAAACCAGTCGAACGCGTTCCAGGCACGTTCCAGCCAGCGTGGATCGCCGACGGCATGGAAGGCCTCGCAGCAGGCGGCCACCATCGCCTGGGCCTCGATCGGCTGCTGATCAAACTCCGCCCCAAGACCGTCCCGCCGCAGAAACCCGCGGCAGCCGATGGGGGAGAAGCGGCCGGACGGAGATGTCTGCCGCTCGGCAAGCCATTCGAGCATGGCGATGCCGGCGTCGAGTGCCTCCGTCTGCGCTGCCCAGCGGCCGGCGGAGATCAACGCCTGGCAAGGCCGGGCGTTCTCGTAGGCGACCACGTCCTCGAACCACGGCCAGTCGGCGCCGGCGTTGCCCTGGTGGAGCGCGAGCAGCCTGTCGGTGAGCGTCTGCCGGGCGGCGATGGCGAGCCGGTCGCCTTGGAGCCGCCGGAGATATTCCTGGAGGCCGACGATCGCCAGCGCCCAGCCACGTGGGCTCGTGGTCGCAAGCATCGCCCGCACGGCGGGCTCGAACAACCGCATCGCGAAGCTTCGCAGCCCCTCCTGCCGCGACCGGCCGATGCACGTCCCGAGCGCCACGATCGCCCGGCCCAGGCAGTCATCGGAGCCCGAGTCGTCGAGCCAGCGGCGGTCGTAGTCCATCATGTTGCGAAAGCGGCCGGTTGCCGGGTCGAACGCATGGCCCAGGAACGACGCATAGGTGGCGATGGCCCGGGACGTCTTTCGCGACTCGAGACCCAGATCCTCGAGCAACACCATCAGCACAAGCGCGCGGGCGTTGTCGTCGGTGCAGTAGCCCTCGGACCGGGCCGGGACGTCATAGGTGGCGTGTTGGAACAGACCGGTCGCGTCGGTGAGTCGCCAGAGGTGGTCGAGCGTGATCGCCGGCAGCCAACGCCGGGGAAGCGTGGTGAGAGCGCTCGCCGTTCCGCGGCGGGGCTTTACCCGGGTCGCGAGCCTCGTCTTGCAAAACGCTTCGGCGTAGCGGTCGGCGACGCGGCTCCAGATCATGTCGCGGCCGAGCAGCCAGGCCCGCTTGCGCATCGCGTGCCGTCTGGCGTCGTCGTCCAAGAGGTGAGAGACCTCGCGGGCGATCGCCGTGGGATCCCGAAAGGGCACGAGCACGCCGCGGCCGTCCGCCAGCAGTTCCCGAGCGTGCCAGTAGGGTGTCGAGATCACCGCCTTGCCGCAGCCGAACGCATAGGCCAGCGTGCCCGAGGTGATCTGGTCTTCGCTGAGATAGGGGGTGATGTAGATGTCGGCCGCGCCGATGAAGGCGAGCAACTCCGGCATGTCGACGTAGCGGTCGTGGAAGACGACGTGCCCCGCCACACCGAGGTCGTTGGCCAGTCGGATGAGCGACTCGCGATAGCGCTCTCCTTGCTCGCTGAGGAGGTGCGGATGGGTAGCGCCCACCACGAGATAGGTCACGTTGGGATGCCGGGCGACGATCTCGGGAAGGGCGGCGATCACGTGCTCGATCCCCTTGCTGGGCGACAGCAGGCCGAACGTGAGCAAGACGTCCGACCCCTCGATGCCGAAGCGGTCCTTGTGGAAGTTGGGATCAGCGAACTCCATGTCGGGGATGCCATGGGGAATCACGTCGATTCGGTCATCGGCGACGCCGTGGATCGAACAGAGGAGTTCCCTGCCTCGATCGGACATCACGGCCACCCGGGCCGAGAGGTGAAGCACCTTGTCGAGCACCCGCTGCTGGTCGGGGGATGGCCGGGCGAGCACCGTGTGGAGCGTTGTATGGACGGGCATCCGCAGGTCGTGGAGCAGGTCGAGCACGTGCCCGCCCGCCGTGCCGCCGAAGATGCCGTATTCGTGCTGCAGCGACACCACGTCGACGTTGGTGAGATTGAGAAACTCGGCAGCCCGGTGGTAGGTGGCCGGGTCGCTATCGTCGCAGGCGAAGCGGACCTCGGCTGGATAGTCGTAGTGCTGACCGCGGTCGTTCATGGCCACGACGAGGCAGTCGGCCTCGGGCAGCCGGTCGGCGACGGCCGAGCGGAGGTCGCGGGTGAACGTCGCCAATCCGCAGCGTCGCGGAACGTGGTTGCCGACGAACGCAATCCGGTCGAGTGAGGCGTGTTGCATCGGGCTACCTGGCATGCGTGGCGGGCATCGACGGATTCTACGGGTGAGAAGCGGGCTGGGCAAATCGCTGCGAGGCGTCGCGGTGCCTGCCGCCGCGGACACGTGGCATCCAGCCCACGCGGAATGCTGGTGGCCGCAGCCTACACATGCGCGGGGGTGATGATCTGCGACAGGAGTGGCAGCAGCTGCTTCTTGCGGCTGACCACGTTTCGCAGTTCGTAGAGTCCGCGGTCGAGCCGCGGATAGTTGATGTCTTCCCAGGCCTCCGACTCGTGCGAGAGAAGCAGGAGGGAGCTTTGGCTCACGACGTCGGTGACCAAGAGCGCCGAGAAGTCGAGGCGGTGCCGTTCGGCAAACACTTCCAGGGCCGTGCGGAGATCATCCTTCCGCTCCCAGAACAGGTCGAAGCCGGTCTCCTCGATCTGCGAGATCGAGAACCGCACTCCGTGCTCGGTAAACTCCTTGCAATCCTCGCTGATCACGCCGACCGGCGGCTTCGACCGCAGCGCCGAGCCGATCTCGAAAAACTCCTGGGCATACTGATCGAGGTCGACCAGACACAGCTCGCGGAGCCAGGCGAGCACCTGCCGGTCGGTGTCGGTGGTGGTCGGTGACCTCAGGAAAAGCGTGTCGGAGATGATGCCCGAGGCCATGCAGAGGGCGATCTCGGGACGTGGCGTGATGCCGGCGGCCCGGAACTGCCGGGCCACGAGCGTGCAGGTCGACCCTACCGGTTCGTTGATGAATCGGATCGGCTGCGTCGACTTCAGCCCGCCGCCGAGGCGATGGTGGTCGAGCACTTCCACGATCTCCGCATCTTCGGCGCCGCTGACGGCCTGGGCCAGTTCGTTGTGGTCGACGAGCACGAGCCGGGGCTTGGGCGGATTGATGATGTCGGTTTTGAACGAGTAGCCCAACAGCCGGCCATCGTCCTCGACGACAGGAAACACCGGTTGCGACGACCGCTCGACGATGCCGCGTGCCTCAGCGAGGCTCGCCTTACCGTCGATCGTGACGAAGTCGCGGTTGACGACGGGGTCGATGAACTGGGCCGAGCGGATCCGCAGCACTGTGTTGATGGTGTCGAACGGGCTCATGATCACCGACACCCCGCGGATCTTCGCGAGTTCGATCAGCCCGGGCGAGAGCGTGAAGCCGCCGGTCACGACCAGCACACGCACGCCATGCTCGATCGCAGGCAGGTGGATCGAGGGCCGGTCGCCGCAGACCACGACCAGCAGCTCAGCGGGAAACTTCCTCATCCGGTCGGTAAAGCCCTCGGCGCTCATCGCACCGACCATCACCATGAGCTCGTCCTTCCGCGCGGGATCAACCAGGTGCTGAAAGCCGCCGCCGAGCACGTCGTGAATCTTCCCCAGGCAGGTCGATATCGTCCGCGACTTGACTGGGTCGTGATCGTTGTGGAAGAAGAGCTTCATCACCTCGAGCACGGAGAGCACGCCCACCACCTGGCGGTCGTCGTCGATCACCGGGAGGGCCCGCAGGTCGGCGGCCTGCATCCGCTGATAGACCTCGTGGAACGATTCACCGAACGAGGCGGTCACGACGTCGCGACGGCAGAGGTCTTCCGCCGAGGGCCGCACATCCATGATGATCCGGGGCGGCGCGAGGCCCGCTCGTTCCAGTGCATACTCCGTCCGCTTGTTTGGCGGCCCGCAGCAGGCGGCCACGGCGTCGGGCCGTGTGGTCTGCTGGAGGAGATCGGCGTAGGCGATGGCAGAACAGATCGCGTCGGTGTCGGGATTGCGGTGCCCGAAGACGAAAACACTCATGGTGCGGCAGTGGTGGGTGCAGGGACGGGAGGCGATGAGGGATTCTCCCGCACCGACCGGCTCAGAGGCAAGAAGAGTTTTGGCCCGACGAGATTGTCCTCCCAACCGCATGGCTGATCTTTGAGTCACGACCTGCTCGTTGGCCTCGATCGACCGTAGACTTCTCCCATGGCTTCGCTCCCTTCAGGCCGGCCGATGCTCGTCGAGCGGCTCCTGGATCCGGCGGCATACCCCCATCCGACCGGGTCGATCCGCCTCGTCGAGACGCACATCTCGTGGGTCTTTCTCACCGGGCCCTTCGCCTACAAGCTCAAGAAGCCGGTCGACCTCGGCTTTCTCGACTTCACCACGCTCGAGCAGCGGAAGCATTTCTGCGAGGAGGAGGTTCGGGTCAGCGGCCGGTTCGCGCCGGAGATTTACCTGGCGGCCGTGCCGATTACAGGCGCGGCGGACCGGCCGCATGTCGGCGGCGACGGTGAACCGATCGAGTGGGCCGTGAAGCTCGTCCAGTTTGACGAGTCCGACCGGCTCGACAACCGGTTCAACGAGGCCCGGCTCACGGCCGCAGACTGCCGTGCGCTTGGCGAGACGGTGGCCCGGGTCGAGGAGCGGTTGCCCGTGGCGGACCCCGCGGATCGCTGGGGCTTGGCGGAGTCGGTGTGCGATGCAGTGGCGATCAACCTGGCCGCGATTCGGACCCATCGTCCCGACGCGGCGCCGCGGGCCGACCGGATCGGAGACTGGCTGCGCGACCGTCTCGCTGCCGCCGCCCCGCTGCTCCGTGACCGCTTGGCGGCGGGCCGTGTCCGCGAGTGCCACGGCGACCTGCATCTGGCCAACCTCGTGTTTCACGCCGGCCGCATGATGGCGTTTGATGCGATCGAGTTCAACTCCGGCCTGCGGTGGATCGACGTCGCCAACGACGTGGCCTTCCTCGCGATGGACCTCCACTCCCGCGGCCGGCCCGATCTCGCCGCCCAGGTGGTGAGCAGCTGGGTGGAAACGGCCAACGACCATGCCGCCGTGGCGCTGCTCCCGATCTACGAGGTCTACCGTGCCGTGGTCCGGGCGTCGATCGCCGCGATCCGCGGTGGGCAGGGAGGCGACGCAGGATCGCGGGCCGAGACCGACCGCTACCTCGATCTGGCCGAGCATCTCGTGGCGCCCGGTGCGCCGGTGATGATCGCGACGAGCGGTGTGTCGGGCAGCGGCAAGAGCACCGTGGCTGCCGAGCTCGTCGGTCGATTCGCCGCGATCAGGATTCGCAGCGACGTCGAACGCAAGCGGCTCGCCGGTCTGGCGGCGAGCGAGCGACCCGCTGCCGCTGGCGGCGTCGCGGTGCTGTACGGCGAGGCGGCGACCCACGGCGTCTATGAACGGCTCGCGAGGCTCGCCGCCACGGTGCTGGCGGCCGGCACGAGCGTGATTGTTGATGCGGCCTGTAATCAACGGTGGCAACGCGACTTGCTCGCGGGCGTGTCGCGGGAAAGCGGCGTGCCGCTGGTGTGGCTCGATTTCGACGTGCCGGCCGACGTAGTGCTCGCCCGCGTCGCCGTTCGAGAGTCGTCCGGCAGCGATGCGTCGGATGCGACATGTGCGATCGTGCGGCAGCAGCTGGCCAGCCGCGAGCCGATCATGTCCGCGGAGCTTGTTGCGACGGGGGGGCGTTGTGTGCGGCTCGCGGGCGGCGCCGTCGACCCGACCGCCGTGGGCGACCGGGTGGCTTCCGTGCTGGCAGAATGACCGGAGCCCACCAGCGGATGAGCGAAGATGCCGTCGAGATCGTCACGTCTTCGCGCCTCGGGGCTGCCAGAGGAATACGGCTCACACTTGATTCACGGGTGTTTTCGTCGATCGGGGCTGCCCGTACCCATCCCACAACCTCGATCATAAGAGGCAGCGCTCCGAGGGGCGATGTGTACCGCGGGACGCCCACCGTAACGGACACGCGTCGACCACGCCTCCTGGCCGCCGCCAGGCCGATAGGCTTCTGTCTGGCACTCCAAATACTCCGGAGCACGGTTCATGAATCTGCCCCGCCACACACTTCTGCTGTCACTCCTCCTTGCATCATTCATGGCCGTATCCGCTCGGGCCGAAGTGCCGCCGACCGCAAGCCTGCCCCTGATCTTCAACGGCAAGGACCTCGCCGGCTGGAAGGCGTCGAACGAACTCTCCTATTGGACCGTCGTCGACGGCGTGCTCGTGGGGCAAAGCGACGAGCGCAAACTCGGCTCGATGCTCTACACCGAGCAGTCGTACGGCGACGTGATCATCGAGGCCGAGGTACGGTTCACGGGCGAGATCGATAGCGGCATCATGGTGCGGAAGCCCGAGATTCAGGTGCAGATCGGCGTGTCGCGCAGCCTGCAGCGTGACATGACCTGCTCGTTTTACAACGGAAAATACCCGGAGGAGGCTCGGGCGCCGAAGGCCGCCGAGCTGCTCAAGCCCGGCGAGTGGAACCGTTTCCGCCTGGAGGCCAAGGGCGACACGTTCACCGTCCGGCTCAACGGCGAACAAGTGTCGCAGTATAAGGACGCGAAGTATGCGAACCCCAGCCCGATTGGCTTGCAGGTTCACGGCGGTCTTGTGATGAAGGTCGAGTTTCGCGACCTGCGGGCGCTGGCGCTGGAGGACCGGTAGCAAGGATACGGGAGACGACGCCCTCAGGAAGCCCGGAGCGCGAGCGATGGGTATGCGGGTGGCGGGCGTTAATGCGGCTGGAAGCGGGATGGGGTAAGGGGGCGTATTCCCCGCGCTCGCGCTTGGGGCTTCCTGAGGACTGCGTCAGCGGTACGATCGCAGTTGGCGTGGTCAACGGCCGCGGGTAATCTGATTGGGCATTACAGTCTCTTCCACCCCCCGGGGTCTTCTCTCCATGGCTGGCACCACGAATCGTCGCGGCTTTCTCTCCACATCCCTCACGGGGGCCGCGGCCGCGACCGGCGGCTTCGTGCCTGCCTTCGCCTGGACGGCGACCGCGTTTGCCAACACTGCCGCAAACGACCGCCCGCGGATCGGCTGCATCGGCGTGGGGTCGATGGGCACGGGTGACGCCCACGGGCACGCGAAGTTTGGCGACATCGTCGCTGTGTGCGACGTCGACAACCGGCACGCCGAGCGGGCCCGCAACGACGACAATGCCGGCAAGTGCAAGGCCGATGCCTACCGCGACTATCGCCGCCTGCTCGACCGCGACGATATCGACGTCGTCAGCGTCGTGACCGCCGACCACTGGCACGTGAAGATCGCCATCGAGGCCCTCCAGGCCGGTAAGCATGTCTTCTGCCAGAAGCCGCTCTCGCTCACGCTCGAGGAAAACCAACTGGCCCGCAGCGCGGCCGAGAAGTATCCGAATCTCCAGTTTTTCATCGGGACCCAGCAGCGGAGCCAGCGAGACCTCTTCCTGCGGGCCGTGAACATGGTCCACAAGGGACTGCTCGGCGACATCAAAAAGGTGACCGTCGGCATCAACGGCAGCCCGACCGGCGGGCCGTTTCCGGTCGAGAATCCACCCAAGGAACTCGACTGGGAGATGTGGCTGGGCCAGGCTCCGAAAGTCGACTACCGCGCGAAGCGGTGCCACTACGAATACCGCTGGTGGTACGAATACTCGGGTGGCAAGTTCACCGACTGGGGTGCCCACCACGTCGACATCGCCCAGTGGGCCCTGAAAGAGGATGCGAAGGGCAAGGGACCGACGAAGATCGACGGCACCGATGCCAAGCATCCCGTGCCCTTCAAGGATGGCTATCCGACCGTCGACGACTGCTACAACACGTCGGAGGATTTCGCGGTGAACTGCACGTTCCCCAGTGGTGTGGAGATGGTCGTCACCAGCCGTGGCGACAACGGCATCCTCTTCGAGGGCACGAAGGGGAGGATCTTCGTCAACCGGCAGAAGATCACCGGCACGGCGATCGAGGAGGGCTGGGACAAGGACCAGTTCACCGACGCCGACGTGGTGGCGCTCTACAAGGGCAAGCCTTTCGAGGGTCACAAGGAAAACTTCTACCGCTGCATCCGCGAGGGGGGGCTGCCGGTGT
The DNA here is from genome assembly GCA_040877375.1 of Pirellulales bacterium. Lineage (GTDB taxonomy): Bacteria > Planctomycetota > Planctomycetia > Pirellulales > UBA1268 > QWPN01. The sequence goes on from JBBDNW010000126.1 coordinate 15,994, forward strand.
CGGATGTGTTGAGCCATGTCGCCACGATGAACACCTGCCACTTGGCGGCGATCGCCGCGCGGCTGGGCCGCACGATCACCTGGGACCCGGTCGCCGAGAAGATCGTGGGCGATGACCAGGCCGCCGCGTTCGCCGCACGGACGCCACGGTCCGGCTATGAGATTCCGCGGGTCTGAGGCTTTTAGCGACGTGTCACCACTGCAGCCCGACGCAAGTCGTTTGCTCGAGCCAGGGCGTCGTGTCGGCGGCACTGGCTCCGCGCTCTTCGCCGTCAGCATGGTGACGCTCGTGGCGCTCGCGACGTGCAGCCCGTGGATCGTACAGAGCGCGGTCGAGATTCTCTCGCTCGATTCGACGACGCCGATCGAGTGGGTTCCGGAATCGTTTCCGCCCCGCCAGGCCTACGGGCTGTTCTGCCGCGAGTTTGAGAGCGGCGACGTCGTGGTGGCGTCGTGGCCGGAATGCACGCTCGGCTCGCCCGCGATCGATCGCTTTATCGCCGCCGCCACGGGGCCCAGCGCTCCGCGCGATGCCGACGGCAAGCTCTGGTTTGAGTCGGCAGTGGCCGGTACGACTGCGCTCGAGCGGCTCGCCTCGCCCCCCTTGTCGCTCGACCGCGACACAGCGATCGAGCGGCTCAAGGGCGTGCTCGTGGGCCCGGACGGCCAGCAGACCTGCCTCGTCGTCGGCTTGACCCCGGCGGGCCTCACCGACCGCAGACGCGCGACAGCGTGGATCCGCGACACGCTCATTCGCACGGCCACGACTGAAGCCGGCGACCTGCACCTCGCCGGGTCCGTCGTCGACAACGTGACCGTCGACGAGGCCAGTGCCGAAAGCCTGCATGTATACGGTGGCCCGGCGGCCCTCGCGATCTTTCTGCTCACATGGTGGTCGCTGCGGTCGATGCGGTATGCCCTGCTGGTGTTTGTGTTGTCGCTGGTCTGCGTCGGGCTCTGCTTCGTCTCGCTGCGGTTGTGTGGCGACCGAATGAATCCCGTGCTGATCGTGATGCCGCTGTTGGTGCTCACGCTTGGCGTGTCAGGGGGCATTCATCTGGTCAACTATTTAGTCGAGGCGTCGCAGCAGGGAGACGAGCAGACGGCGGCGTGGCGGGCCATCGCCCTGGGCTGGGTGCCATGCAGCCTGTCCGCCGGCACGACGGCCCTGGGGCTTATGTCGCTCGTCATTAGCGACCTCGAGCCGATCCGGGTGTTTGGATTTCATTCCGCGCTCGGTGTGCTGGCCACGCTTGTGGTCTTGTTTCTCGTCGTGCCGGGCGTGTATTCGCGGTGGCCGATCCGCCGGGCCATTGCGGGCGTCGCGGAGGCGAGCGTGACGTTTTCCCGCTTCGCAGCCGGCGTCGTGCGGAGTGCAGGCCCGATCGTCGTGGTGGCCGCCATCGCCATGCTCGTCGCCATGATCGGCGTGCCCGGCATTCGCACCTCCGTCGCGATCGACACCTTGTTTACGGCCGAGAGCCGGGTGATCCGCGATTATCAATGGCTCGAGCGGGAGATCGGGCCGCTCGTGCCCGTGGAGGTGGTGCTGCGGTTTGGCGAGGCATCCGACATCCGTCCCGCCGAGCGACTCGACGCGGTGCGAGAGGTCGGGGCGGCGCTCCGCGACCTGCCGGAGGTGAGCGGCGTGCTCTCGGCCGCCACCTTCCTGCCGGACCTGCCGGCGGCCTCCGGCTCACGTGCGGCGGCGCGGAAGGCCATCGTGGCCCGAAAGCTGGAGGCGAATCTCGCCGGGCTTACCGACCTGCGAATCATCCGTGATACGGGCAGCGAGCAGTTGTGGCGGGTGACGGCCCGCACCTCGGCACTGGCCAGTATCGATTACGGTGATTTTCTCGACGAGGTGCGACGTCGTGTCGACCCGGTCGTCGTCGCCCATGGCGGGGCCGCCCACGGTCTCACCGCCGACTATACCGGAGTGATGCCGCTGATCAACGCGATCCAGAAGACGCTCCTGCACGATTTGTTTACGAGCTTTCTGTCGGCATGCCTGGTGATCTCACTCGTCATGATGGTCGTCGAACGGAGCGTGGTGGCGGGGCTCGTGAGCATGATCCCGAATGTGTTTCCGATGGTGCTGCTCTTCGGACTTCTCGGCTGGACCCGCCTGGCTCTCGACATCGGCAGTGTGATGACGGCCTCGGTCGCGCTGGGCATGGCGGTGGACGGGACGTTTCACTTCCTGACATTTTTTCGCCGTGGTCTCTCACGGGATGAGGGGGGGGCGGACGACGCTGGCGGAGCGGCGGCCACGCGGGTCAACGCGGTGTATGAGGCCTTTCGGCACTCGGCCCCGGCACTCACCCAGAGCGCGATCGTGTGCGGGCTCGGCATCCTTGCGTTCGCCGGCAGTTCGTTTGCCCCGACGAGACGGTTTGCGTGGATGCTGTCATTGCTCGTGGCCACGGCGCTTGTCGGCGACCTAGTGGTGCTGCCGGCACTGCTGGCCAGCCGCGCCGGCCGCTGGTTCATGCCGCGGCGGCCGAAAAACTTCTGAGCGAGCGTCAGCCGCCTGTTTCGAAGCGGGCCTTGATCGCCTTCACGTCGGCGGCCTCCGGGATCGCTTTGTAAAAGGCGTCGAGCGGATAGCAGCCGCTCCTGAGGCCGTGCCGCGGGGCGGTCGTGCAGTCGGAGAAGGTCCGGCAGACTGCGCCGCGGGTGAGCGGCCGGCCGGCGAGGGAGTCGGCTGGCAGCGTGGGATACGAGAGCACCATCCGGCCGAGGCCGACAGCGTCGATCCAGCCACGGCCCACGGCGGCCTGCGCCGCGTGGACGACGAAGTCCTGCAGGTAGGTGTAGCCCGAGCCCACCATCACGAGGTCGGGCACGGCCGCCTTCGCCTGCCGTGCCGCATCGATCTGCCGCCACACGCCTGCGAGTGGATCTTCGGGCGGCGGGTAGCCGTCGGAGGGCGGAAACGCTGCGGGCCGAGTGATGTGGGGCACGGTGTAGGGGCTGCCGGCCGAGAGATTCACGGCGGCGACGCCCAGATCGCGGAGCATTTCGAGCAGCGCGATCGGCTCCGTGAGGTCGATCCGCAGCGGGTCGTGTTCGTCGACGCCGAAGCCGCAGTCGTAGGGCAGGGCGTCTGAAAACGGAAAGGGCGCGCCGCGGCCGTCGACCATCTGCCAGGGCACGGTGTCGAAGAGCGAGAGCCGCACGCCGATCGTGAGCCGGGGGCACTCCGCGCGGACCCGCTCGACGAGCGTGCGCAGAAGCCGCGTGCGGCCGGCGAAGTCACCGCCCCAGGGGCCGGCCCGCCGGCGGGCCGAGAGAAACTCGTGGATGAGGTAGCCGTGGCAGGCCTTGAGGTCGACCATGTCGAAGCCGGCGGCGTCGGCATCGCGGGCGGCGGCAACGTAGGCGTCGATCAGCCGCTCGACGTCGGCGTCGCAGACGAGGCAGGCTGGGTTGGCAGGATCGACGTCGTGGCGGGCGTCGAGCAGCGGATGGTGGAAAGCGATCCGTGGCACGCGGCCGGAAGGCGTCGGCTTGCTGAACCGACCGGAGTGGGTGAGCTGCAACGCCACCACGAGGTCGTCGTCGCGGCCATGCGCCGCGCGGTGGGCGTCGCGGAGGGCCGCTAGCAGCGTGGCGAAGCCCGCGCGGCCGCAGGCGGGCGCGCAGAGCTGGTTGGGATTCGCGCGGCCCTCGGCCACGACGGCCACCGCTTCACCGCCCCAGATCAGCTTCGCGCCGCTTTCGCCGAAGTGTCGCCAGCGGCGGAGCAGGATCTCCGTGGGGAGCCCGTCGGGGCTCGCATCCCAGCCTTCCATCGGATGGATGCACCAGCGGTTGCCCGCCGTGCGGTCACCGAGCAAAAGCGGCTGGGCGAGCGGCGACCCGGCCGTGGCCGAGAGCGGCACGTCGTCGAGCGGAATCGGCGCGTCGATCGCCGAGAGATGGCCCCGCAACTCGTCGACCGTCCGAAACCGGGCGACGCGGGGGTGGGAGTGTGGCCTGGTATTCATGGGGTGGCGTGCATCGCGGCGTCGATGCGTTCGAGGATGGTGGCGATGATCTCGCGATCGGAATCGGGTCGGCGTGGGCTCTGCGGGTGGGGCTCATCGGTCGCGAGCAGGCCGCGGAGATGGAGTGCCTGGGCCATCGAGTGCTTGTAGGCAGGCACGGGGCGGCGGAAGGCGAGGTCGCCGAGAGCCTGGAGGGCGTCGTCGAGTTCGTCGAAGCGCGGGTCGCCTGCGGCCCACCACCGGTCGCGCTGGGCGAACGCCTCCGGGGCGGCTGTCGAGAGTCCCAGCAGCCAGTCGCTTCCGTAGCGGACCATGTCGATGGCCAGATCATTGCCGGTGAACACGTGAAACTCCGGCCGCAGCCGGTCGCGGAGGGCGAGCCGCTGCCACTCGAGCCGACGCGAGAGCGACGAGTGCTTCGCGCCGATGCAGTTTGGGATAGTGAGCAGTTCGGCGTAGGTATCCAACGAAAGCACGCGACCGCTGGGCACAAACGCGGTGGAGAGCTCGAAGCCGATGAACCGCTCGACGCGGGCCGCGAGCCGTCGCAGGCGGGCGAGAAAATCGGCGTCGCTACCGGCGGTGAGGCCGAACGACGGAAAGATCACCGGCAGCGCCCCTGCCTCACGGATCGTCTCCAGCTGACAACCATACCCGGCTTCGTCGAACGCGGCGCCCGGGGCGTCGACGACGCAGGCGCCCGCCACGAGTTCGCCCGCACCAACTACCTCACGGGCCACGGCGAGTGCCCGACGGCGGGTGGCGTTGTCGATGAGCTGCACGTAGCCCGTGTCCATGTTGACGGCGGGCGCGATGCCCGCGGCGTGAGTCCGGGCCACATGGGCGGCGAAGGCCTCCCAGTCGACCGTGAGGTTGGCTCGGAACGGAAGCAGGATCGCCGACATCCCACGGATCCTGCGGCGGGAGCGGACAAGGGTGGCCGGATCGACGGACGTTGCGAATGCAGTGGTCATGAATGACGAGCCCCAGACAGAGGTAACCGATCGGTTATCATGGTCGATGCGGGCCACGGTGCCAAGCCGGCCAAGACGAGTCTCCGGAGATGCCATGACGTCCAGCCGCACATCGGCTCGCCCGGGGCGCGCCCGCGATCCGGTGCGCACCCGCGGCAGCCTGCTGGCGGCGGGCGTGCGGCTCTTTGCGGAGCGGGGCTACCACGGGGTGTCGGTCGACGAGATCGTCGGCCAGGCACGCTGCAACAAGCGGATGCTCTACC
>JBBDNW010000127.1:0-5621 GCA_040877375.1 Pirellulales bacterium
GGGCAACAGCCTGACCGACATATACGGGATGCGGTTCGACTACGACTTCTGATGCATGCAGCCCACGTCGGCTGCACCAGTTGCTGCGCGGGAGGCGTTGCGGATCGCAACGTATTACGTCAGAGGCCTTCAAGAAGCCCGAATCAGCAAGCCCTGCCTTGCTCCGGGCGCTGACCCGGCATCTGCAAAGCCGCGCCTTGTTTCATCCGCGTCCGGTGCCAGCCGGTCACGGAATAAGACGCTCGGCCCGGCGGGCCGCCCACGCCGAGGCCCGATTAAAGGCCAGCGCCAGGACGGCCGAGCCGCCGGCGTAAAACAGCGGCCTCGGGCCGTAGGCGGCATCCTTCGGGTTGATCGCGACCAGGATGAACAGGGCAACCGACGTGACGCTTGTCAGCGACAAACCGGTAAACACAACACTCCAGGCATTCCACTTCATGACGAGACTCCGTGTTCGCTTAACAATTGTGTGGCCGTGGCGAGGGCTCTTCCGGCCGTGTCATCAAACTCTATCCGCTGGCCTCCGCTGACGGGCGCGAGCATCGCAAGGGCAAACAGCCGCAGCTTCCCGAGTGTCGACACCCGAGCCCGCTCGTCGAGCACGTCAAAGCCTCGGCTTCTGATCCTACTTCCGATCCCATGGTAGATCCGCGCTGCCGCCCGGACGGCCAGGCGGGAATCGGCATCCAGGCCGCCGATACCTGCCTCTCCGGCAGTGTAGTAGCCGTCGGCCACCTCGAGAATCGTCCGCACGCCCTGCCGCACGCCCTGGGGGTCTGGCGGCCCGCCGCCAGGCCGCAGGCCGCCTGTCCATTCAACCGGTAGGTAACAGCGACCTCGGCGCCAGTCTTCGACGACATCGCGGGCGATGTTGGTGAGTTGCATTCCCATGCCCAGCGCCGCGGCGTGGGGAAGATAGCGGCGATCCTTGAGGCCCAGGATCGGGCACAAGAGCACGCCGACCGCCCCGGCGACCCGGAAGCAGTAACGCAGCAGGTCGGCTTCCTGAAAGCCTGCCGCCGGCGCGAGGTCTGACCGCATCCCATCGAGCAGGGCCACTGCCGCCTCGAGCGGCAGGGCGTGCCGGCCGATGAGATCCGCCAGCCAGCGACTCTCGCTACCCGACGGCACCTCGCCACGGGCGATCAGGCGGACGTCCTGCGTGGCCAGTTCGACAAACTCGACCGCCTGGCACGGCGTGGCGGCCGCATCGACACCGTCGTCGCACCAGCGACACCAGGCATAGAGACGCTCGACGTCGGCCCGTTTGCCGGCAGGCAAGAGCCGGCTGGCGAAGGAGAACGAACGGCTGTGCCGCCGGATCGACTCTCCTGCGGCCGGGTCGCTAGCTGCCGACGACATGAAAGTTCAGAACCCCGTGCCGTGCACGACTAGAAATGAATGCTGGGCTACTTGAGAGGCCAATGACCGCGGCACCACGGCCCGTGCAGGGCATAAAGCAACAACGCCTCTACAATCCCGCATTCCCAGAAGAGGTGTTGCACGATCACTCATCGACAGAGCCCCACGAGATCGAGCCCCTTGAACTGTTTGAATCCTTGATCGGTGGTCACGAGGCGATGGCCGCCTGCCACGGCAAATGCAGCGAGATACGCATCCGTCCATAGTTTCGGCGACGCGCTGGTTCCTCTGGAGAGTTTTCTCCACACGGCTTCTAAACTGCTTGGCTCCTCGACGAAAACGATCCGCTCATCCGCGATCAAGCGATCATAGAACGACCAGGCGGCCTGATTGCTCAGCGGCGGAATGCCATAAGCCGCTAACACCGCTCTGGTAGTCAGGAGCCGCAACAACGATTGCTGGGTGGAACGGCAGAACACGACCTCATGGGGGCCACACGTCGTCAACCACTTCCGCACCGCGTCATGAAACTGGTGCTTGGAGAGGGCCAGCGCCAACCAGACGTTCGTGTCAGCCAGCAGCATGATGCCATTCAACGTCCTGGGCCAACAGAATGGCAGCCACGCGGTCAGGAGTCATCTCTTCTTCCGATGTCGCGGCACGTTTGCACTGAATGACAGGCAAACCGGTTTTTTTGTGGGTGGTGATCACGGGCTTCGAAGCGATCGCCTCCGTCGCATCCACGACGGCGAGTCCCTTTCGCAGCAATTCCGCCACGGCGTCCTTCAGTTTACGTCCCTCGCGCACCGCCCGGAGCTTCACTTGCTTGACGAGCGCATCAGGGAGATCGAGGGTTGTTTTCATTTCCCCACTTTCCTGGTTTCCTGGTTTGTTGTCAACTCGCTCCAGCGCTCACGGTCATGGTTGGGCGCGAGGGGAGCAGATTTTCCCTCCCCACGTAAGTCAAATGCGATCTAGCTGCCGACGACATGAAAGTCGGCCGCGATCGTGTCGCAGGTTGCCTTGGCAGAGTTGACGACGCCGGGCACGCCGGCCCCCGGGTGGGTGCCCGCCCCCACGATGTAGAGACCGGGGATATCCGGGTCGCGATTGTGGGGGCGGAAATAGGCGCTCTGCGTGAGTGTCGGGGCGACCGAGAAGGCGGAGCCATGATGGGCGTTGAACCTGCTGGCGAAATCGGCGGGCGTGAAATGACGACGGGTCACGATCGCGTCGCGCAACCCCGGGAGGTGCTGCTCCAGCAACTCAAGGATGGCGTCTCCGTAGCCGGTGGCCACATTCTCCCAGTCGATCGCCGCGTTGCCCAGGTGCGGCACGGGGCTGAGCACGTAGAACGATTCGCCTCCTGGCGGCGCCAGACTCGGGTCGGTGATCGTGGGGGCGTGGAGGTAGAGGCTGAAGTCTTCGGGCAGGCGATGGCCGTGGAAAATATCCCGCAACAGACCCTGGAACCGCGGCCCAAACAGGATCGTGTGGTGGGCCAGGTGCGGATACCGCCGGTTGGTGCCGAAGTAGAGCACGAACAACGACATCGACCAGTCCATTCGCTCGAGCCGCCGCTGCCGGCGGCTGGCCCCGTGGACGCCGCGGTAGAGCTTGGCGTAGGTGTGATGGACGTCGGCGTTTGAGACGACCGCATCGAACGCCTCCGGCGGCCCGCCGACGGCGTGGACGACGTGCTTGGTCGCGGTGCCAGTGGCCTCGAGCGTGACCCGATCGACCGGCGAGTCGAGCCGGAGCCTGCCGCCGAGGTCTTCGAACAGCCGGACAAGCCCGCGGACGAGCGCGCCGGTGCCGCCCTCCGGAAAGAACACGCCCCACTTCCGTTCGATCCAGTGGATCAGCGTGTAGATGGAGCTCGCCTCCAGCGGGTTGCCGCCGACGAGCAGGGGATGGAAGCTGAACGCCTGCCGAAGGTGCTCGTCTTTGACGAAGCGCGACACGGTCGCATACACGCTCCGATCGGCCCGCAGGCGGGCCAGATGGGGGGCGGCTCTGAGCATGTCGGTGAAGTTGAGGAACGGGACGGCGCCGAGCTCCTCATACCCCTTTTGAAACACCTGCCGCGAGTAGTCGGCAAACCGACGATAGCCATCGACGTCGGCAGGGTTCACCCGCCGGACCTGCTCGATCAGCCCTTCCTCGTCGGCGACATAATCGAATGCGACGCCGTCGGTCCATTGGAGCCGGTAGAGCGGGGTCACCGGCAACAGGCGGACATAGTCGGCCATCCGCCTCCCGGACAGTTCGAAAAGCTCCTCCAGGCAGTGCGGGGCCGTGATCACCGTCGGCCCGGCATCGAAGATGTAGCCGCCGTCCTCGTAGACGGAGGCGCGGCCGCCAGGCTGGTCTTGGGCCTCGTAGCAGACCGTCTGGAAGCCTATCGACTGCAGGCGGATCGCCGCCGCGAGGCCGCCAAAGCCACTGCCGATCACCGCCGCCCGACGGTGTGGCGTGGTCGCCGACCGAGGCGGACGCGGCCCTGCGACGGTTGCCAGGGTCATGAAAGAGCCTCCACCGCGGTCGGCTTGCCGGTGATCCGCAGGGCGTCGGAGACCGCGGCCAAGGGGCCGACTTCGCGGGCACCGCCCGTGGCGGCAGCGAGCCTGTCGATTGCCCGTTCGAGCCGGGAGTTGATCGCGGCCGCCGCCCGGGCGTGGGTCGCGCCCAGCAGATCTTTGGCCAGCGAGCGGAACTCGGCCGGCTGCTCTTCTGACCGCCGCAGGCGATGTTGCCAGGCGGCAAACTGCCGGGCCGACAGCTCGCTCGCGGCCCAGGCCCAGGGCCAGGTAACTCGGCGATTGCGAAGGTCGTCGCACCGATCCGACCCGTCGAGCAGCTCGCAGAGCTCGTCGCGGTCGTTTTTCATCTGCAGGCAGATGCCCACCCGGCAACCGAAGGCGGCAACGGCTTGCAGCGTCTGGGCGTCGCCCGCGGCAGCGTGGGCCCCGCACCACGCGGCCAGCGACGCGAGCCGGCCGGTCTTCCAGCGTGAGATCGCCAGCGCTGTCACCTGGGCTTGCCGCGGCGTGACCTCGTCGATCCGCGTGGCCAGATCGATCGCCTGACCTTCGTGACACTGCCGCGCCGCCGTGATGAACCTGCCCACGAGCGCCGCAGACCGGGCGGGGTCGTCCAGGGCGGCGGCCGCCAGCTCCAACGCTCTAAAATACATCCAGTTGCCGGCATTGACGGCACGAGCCGGTCCGATCACCCGGTGAAGTGCCGGCTGCCCGCGGCGCGTGAGCGAATCGTCTTCGAAGTCGTCGACCACGAGGGAGCCGGCGTGCAGCATCTCGACCGCATCGACGATCATCGTGGGGGCCGGGCCCCTGCCGCCGGCGCACGCGTAGGCCCGCTGCAGCAAGGTGGCCCGGAAACGCTTCCCGCCAACCCCGGGATAGAGGTCGGGGGCGAGTTGGAGGGCCTTCGACCAGCCGTGCCGCGTGCGGCCGGTCTGGTGCGTCGGGCCGGCGAAACCGAGGGGATTTGCAGTCATGTCGGCACCGGCCCGGGGGGTGAGACGAACGACATGGCGAAGCGCATCGGCGCTAGGCCGGCGGGCGGCCAGCCGATGACGATCCGCGCCGCATCGGTGAACGTGAAGCTATGGGCGTAGAACCGGGCGATCCGCTCTTCCGGCAACACGCCGTAGAACCGCCGAAAAATCTTCCAGCGGTCTTCGGGCCTGACGAGGCAAAAGAGCAGCCGATTTAAAAAGCGGGCAAATCCCCGCCGCAGCCGCTCCTGGGACGCCGCGGCGGTGACTTCCAGGGCGATCCGTTCCGGATCTGCCCGGGCCACGAGTTCCGCGAATCGAATCGCCAGCGGCATCGAGTATCCCGTGGCGGCATGGTACCACCCGCCGGCATATCCTCCAGCCGGCGCCGGCCCCTCATTCCGACTGGCTGCCGCATAAGGCATCGGCAGACATCCACGCTCCGTGCGGACAAGTTTCGCAGCATGGACGCCGGCCTCGGCCAGCCGCGTCGAGATCAACTCGGCGGCCCGCCCCTCGTCACAGGTCGGCGTTTCGTTGAAGCGGGTGTACTCTAGCAGCACACGATCAGGGCCGAACGGGAGTTCGTATAGAAACTCGAAGCCGCCGGCTTGGTCCGCCCGCACATCCATGACCGTCGGCTCGGATGTCGGCCAGCGCTGATCGAGCTGATACTCATGACCGATGAACGTCTGATAGCCCGCACCGCCGGGCAACCCTGACGCGGGCAACCCTGACG
>JBBDNW010000127.1:5721-21209 GCA_040877375.1 Pirellulales bacterium
CTGACGGCGCCGCCCGACCGCGGCAGTCGATGACAGTCCGGCAGAAAACGTCGGTATTCCCGCCGAGCCTCACGCTGGTCGGCGAGCGAATCTCGCACGACTCCCCGGTGCGAATGACGAGCCGGCCAGGGCGAGCCGGGCCCGCGGCCTTGCCTGCCAGCGACAACGTCGCCTCGCGGAGGCGATCGGACGTGATCGTCGCGTAGGGGATGGCGACCCGCCGAGACAGCCCCGGAAATCTCACGCGGTAGCCGGGCCAACGGTGAGCGACCAGGGGGTCAAACCAGACCCGCGCCTGCACGGCTACGTCCGTCTCGTGGAACGACCACGTGTGATTGCCACACAGCTCGGTGGCGCGTTCGAGGAGCAGGACGCTGGCCTCCGGCTGGTGGTGGGCGAGCGCCTGGGCCAGCAGGCAGCCCTGAAGACCGCCGCCCACGACACAAAAGTCGAACTCCGGGGCCGGTGTCATGCGGGGCCCCCGAGCCCAAGCGGCTGCGTCGTCGGCCTCCGGGCAGACTCCTCGAACAGCGGGGCGATCCCGTGCAGGAGCAGATGCGGCATGGCCAAGGCACTCAAGCCGACGAACGTTGCCCGGATGAGCGTGTCGTTCCAACCTGCCCCGCCGAGCACCCACCAAGCCCCCGCCGCGATCAACGCGATCGCCCCGGCAGTCAAGGGCGCCAGGCTCCTGGCCAACTCGGGCCAGCTCTCGCCGAGCTCGCGGCGGAGTCGCTTGAGCCCCCGCGCCGAGTGCCAGGCACAGAAGTAGATCGGGAAGCTCACCAGCGGGCTCGCCACGGCAAACAGCGTTACCAGCGACGCGACCAGCGCGTTGTCGGCCAGGAGTATCCGCCGCCTCAGCCCTCCATGGGCCCAGGCCGCCAGGCCCTCGAGCACCCATGCAACAGCCGCGATCGCCAGCATGATCCATGAGCAGATCACCAGAGCATCGATGACACGGTGGATCTCCGGCCCGGAGCCCACCGGCGAGACCAGAGCGAGGATCTCGCCGACCTCCTTGGTGTGAAACACCATCGGCGTCCAGATCACGAGCCCTCCGCGAGCGAACCTGAACGCCGGTCGAAGGCAGCGCGGCCCGACCGGGAGCCGCGGCTCTTCCCGGCCGAAGTGCCACGCGGAAGCCAGGAAGAAAGCAACAATCGTGACGGCCGGCGCCACGAACCAGCCGCCCACGACCGCGACCGCGACCGCCAGGTAGCCGAGCAGAAACACCGGCAGCCACGCCATCCCCAGAACCGGTTCGAGCCGCGGCCGTGCAAATCGGTGGTCGGCCGCGCCGTGCGGCAGGCCGACCACGGCGACGAGCACCGCGAGGATGCCGGCTGTCACGCCGGCCCCGGCCGAAGGAAAAAAGCACGCGGCCCCAATCATCGCCCAACAGAGCAAGATTACTGAGGCCGCGTGCATGACATCACTGTGCTTTCGTATCTTCCGCGAAAAAATCGGCCTGATCAGGCCGCGGCATACGCCTCGCCCAAAGCCGACTTCGTGCTCTTGGCTCGGGCAATCAAGTAGATCAGCACGCCGAAGCCCGCCTTGGCAGTCATGTCGGCAATTGCATAGCCGATCTGCAGACCCACGACCCCAGTGGCCCCAACGATGGCGTTGGCGGCATTGGCAGTGCCCGCCTTCGCGGCCAGCGCTTCCGGCGTGCCACCCAAGGCATAGGCGATCGGGTACACCGCCCACGTGACCAAGATGACAAGACGGGCGATCTCGAGCAGTTTCCGGGCCGCGGGCGGCTGGCTACTGAGCGAATTCGTCAGTTCCGTCCAGAGCACGTAGAGGATGTAAAAGAACGGAATCGAAGACAGGCCGCCCCAGATGACCCGCTCCTGCCACCTCGTCGGATCAGAGATCACCTCGCCCGGATAGCCGAGCGCGATCATCAACGCCGCCGCGATGACCAGCCGGGTGAGCAGGCTTGTCGCCTTGGATGGCTGCAGCCGGAGGACGGCCACGAGTTCGACCATCAACAGCGGCACGGTGAGGATCCAGTCGGCATACCGATAGAAATCATTGAAGGCCGCACCGGAGCCGACATAGCCGCCGCCGGTTTCCGCCAGCTTGTAGGCGTCGTGCCAGCTGTGGCGAATCATGAAGTAGTGGTAGCAGGCGATCGACACCACCAGGCCCGACACCAGCAGGGCAGGCCGGTATTCCGCATCGACATGCGCCCGGGACATGAAGAGGAACAGGGCCGCAGCCCCCATCGTCGCGACCGTCATTGAAAAGATGTTGGTGACCGCGTTGTATTGAAACGCGGACAGATCCGGCATCGCCGATCCCATCAAAAAGAAGCCTTCAATCATTGCGTCACCTGTTTTGGTGTGGAGCTACAAAAAATGCCGCCGCCTCACGAATGGAACGGCAACCAGAAGTTTCATAGGCGAGCCGTGTCGAACCGGCAACCGGCGAAGGATGATGCCTCCGCTGAGCCGCTCTTCACGCCTCCCCCTGAGGAGGGCGAGATGATATCCCGTCGAAGGACACCTCCGCAAGCCGACACCGGCCGAGACGCTGCATCAAGGCCTAGGCGGCCGCACCGCCACGGGCCCCTGCACCTGAAAATCCACGAGTGTCAGGCCGAAGACCTGCTCCGGCTCGCCGGCAAGGTCGCCATGCGACACTGATGCGGAGTGCCCAAGAAGCCCGGAGCGCGAGCGATGGGTATGCGGGTGGCGGCCGGGGCATGGTGCGGAGCGGGTTGGGGTGGCGGACGTCTTCCCCGCGCTCGCGCTTGGGGCTTCTTGGCGGAGCGCTGCGCGTCGGGCGTGCAGATGGGCGCGGCCGTCTGAGCCATGCCACGATTCAAGGCCGCTGGACGGATCCCGCCGCCGCCGAGCGCTTCGCGGCCTCGAGCACCTTCATCGTGCCGACGCCATCCGCAATGGTCGGGTGGATCGGCTGGCCGGTCGCGACCGCCTTCACGAAGTCGGCCACGGCATGCGTGAACGTGTGCTCATAGCCGATTACGTGGCCCGGCGGCCACCAAGCCGCGATGTAGGGATGCTCGGCCTCGGTGACGAGCACGGTGCGGAAGCCCTGCTCGGCCGACGGCAGCGTGGCGTCGAAGAACTCGAGCTCGTTCAATCGCTCCAGATCAAAGGCCACGGCGCCCTTGTCGCCGTAGATCTCGAAGCGGTTGGCATTCTTGCGGCCCGTCGCGAATCGCGTGCTCTCGAAGGAGCCGATCGCTCCATTCTCAAACGTCACGGCCATGATCGCCGCGTCCTCGACTGTGACCTCTCCGCGCGGAGCTGTTGCTCCCTGGGCACCCCCAGCCTTGAACGTGCCCGCCTCCGCGCCGGGCAGGGGCCGCTCGGTGATAAACGTTGTCGTCAGCGCCTGCACGCTCGCGATCTCACCAACGAGAAACCGCGCCAGATCGACCGAGTGGCTGCCAAGATCCCAGAGCGGGCCGCCGCCGGCATGCTCGGCCTGAAGGTGCCAGGTGAGCGGAAACTCCGGATCGATGATCCAGCTCTGCAGGTAGGCTCCGCGCCAGTGAAAGATTCGGCCGATCCGGCCCGAGTCGATCAGGTGCTTCGCTACCATCACGGCCGGCACGCGGCGGTAGTTGTGATTCAAGTAGTTCGTCACGCCGGCCTTCCGCACGGCGTCGGCCATCTTCACCGCCTCCGCCACGTCGAGTGCCAGCGGCTTCTCACAGAAGATGTGCTTGCCGGCCTCGGCCGCCGCGACCGCCATCTCGCAGTGGAGCGCGGTCGGTGTCGCGATGTCGATGATGTCGATGTCGGGGCGGCGAATTACCTCCCGCCAGTCCGTCGCGGTCTCCTCCCAACCCCAGCGGTCGGCAAACTCCCGCAGCGACGCTTCATCACGGCCGACTGCCACCTTCAGCACCGGCTCGGCCGGAAGGTCGAAGAATTTCGCGGCGCTGCTCCAGGCGTGGCTGTGGGCCTTGCCCATGAACTTCGCGCCGATAAGGGCGACGTTGAGCCGTTTCTTCGCCATCGCAGACTCTCTCCGGAGGGTGTCAGGCACAAAGGTCTTCCACGGACAGGCCGAACACGCGGCCGAGGAGCGGGAGGTCGGCGGTGTGGTCGCCGACCATCACGAGGGCATGGTGCGACGGCAAGCGGGCCATCATCCGCCGGCCGTCGCGGACGCGGATCAGGCCGCCGTTCACGCAGTCGCTCCCGGGCCAGCCGACGTAGCCGGTGAGCTCCGCGCGGGTCGCCACGAGCGCATCGAACGTGGGGAGCAGTTTCGCCATCGTGATCGGCCCCTCCGGCAGCCGGGCGTCGATCGCCGTGGCGTTGTCATCGACGATCGTGAGCACCTTGGGCCGGAGCGTCCACGACGTGCTCATCGACCGCGGGATCACGCCCATGTAGCCGCAGTGGGCCACGAGGATGTGGTTCTCCGGATCGGCTACCGCCGGAAACTCCGCGATCCGCTCGTGCTTGAGCGCCGCCTGCCCTAGCAGAAACGGGTAGAGGTTTGTCATGATCACCGCCGCGCCCGTGGAACGCCTGAGGATGTACTTCGTGAGCATCGCGACGGTGTCGGCCTCACAGCCCCAGATCAGCCCCCGCTCGTCGTGCAGGAGGCTCCAGGCGAGGCAGGGTGTCGTGTCGGAAAACATCGACTCGTTGAGGCAATTGATCCCCATCGCGCGGATCGTCGGGTCGGCGTGGAGGTCGTCGCGCAGGGCGAGGTACATCTTCATCGCGCTCGTCACCGGCCGACCGGCGCAACCCGCGACCGGCTGCTGCTTCTCTCGCCAGGCAGCCTCGGCCAGGGCGTCGGGGATCGCCTTGGCGCGGGCCCCGAGTTCTTGGAAGCTCCGCTTCTCGATCCGCAGGCCGAAGCGGGTGAGCATCCGCTGCGAGCATTCGTCTTCCCACCAATAAAAACGCTTGAAGATCGGAGCCTGCATGCCGTCGCCGGGATCATCCTGGTAGACGACGAATTTTCCCGTGGCCAGCTCCCGGCGCACCTGGAGCGCAGCGCAGACGCGGCGGGCCTGGACGAGATCGTAGGGGGCGATCGCCTGCACGCCCTCTGCCCGCAGCCACGCCAGGATCTCCCAGTCCCACATCGAGAGCGTGCCAAACTCGCTCGTCACGACGAGGATCGGCACCGGAATCGCCTTGAATGCGTCGAGCCGGCGGTAGGCGTCGCCGAGCACCTGCGGCAGGATCACCGCATCGCAGTCGGGCAGCGGCTGGCCGAGTACCGCAAATGGCAACAGGTCGATCCGGTCGCCAAGGAGGCGGCTGATCGCAGCGACCTGGGCGTGAAATCCCTCGTCGGGCTCGGCACTGAAGGCCAGTGGCGCGACGCGGGCCTTGGGCATCGCGGGTGGTTCGAGTGTCGTCGGCATCATCAGGTTCCTCGGGCGTCAGGCGGCGGCAGCGATTTGTTTGAGGGCCGCCACGCTCTGGGCTACGGCGGTGTCTTCGTCGGCATAGTCGGGATGGAGGAAGTCGGTCTCGACGGCAAGAAATCCTTGATAGCCCGCCTGCTTGAGCAGCCGGGCCAGCGCCAGATTATCGACAAACCCGTCGCCCACCGGTGTCGATGAAAAAAAGAACCAGTCGTCCACGCTCGCCTGCGGGTTTACCTTAAGGTCTTTGATGTGCGTGGCAAACACCCGTGGCGCGAGCTTCTGCATCCCCTTGACGGGATCATCGAGCAGCCGGGCGAAGTTGGCCGTGTCGAAGTTCACGCCGAAGTGATCGGAATCGACCTCGTCGAGCAGCTGCACGATCTCATCACTCGTGAAGTCGATGTGATTCTCGATCGCAAGCTTTACGCCATGATCCTTGGCGACGGCCACGGCCTTCTTGAACATGCCGGTGAGCCGCCTGATCTGCTCCTGGTGGTTCTCAAACCGGAACATCAGGCTCGACCCCACCACCCGCATCACGTCAGCCCCGAGCCGGCGGGCGTGCGGGAGCATCGCGATCAGTTCCTCGAGGGCCGCGGTGCTCTTGCCCCCTTCGAGGCCGTCGGGATGCCCCCAGGCAAACACCCGCATCAGGCCCGCAGCGTCGAGCCGGGCCTTGAGCGAGTCGAGATAGCCCGCGTCGAAACCCGGGAAGAAGCAGCTCTCAAGCGACACGCCATCGACGCCAAGCTCCTTCGCCCGGTCCACGAACCACTCGATTGTGATTCGCTGGCCGGGATCCTTTTGCTGGGCATAGACTTCGCCAAAGAAGCGGTGGTAGCAGTAGTTGTCGATGCCGACTTTCATGGGACCGCTTGTCATGAGTTTGTTTCCGCGGGAGTGGTGGATACCGTGAGGATAAGGTGGTGATCGGGGTCAGGGATTACCGTCCGTGGAGCCGTGCAAGCGCGAAGCAGGTCGAGATCGGCGGCACTCGCCGTATTGAACGCGAACATTCCGAAGTGATGTGGCACGAGGAGCGGAATGCCGGCCGTGCGACAGAGGGCGATCGCCTCGGCCGCGTGCATGTTGCCGGGCACGCCGCGGTCCGAGCGGAAGGCGTCGCGACCGTTCACGGGCAGAAGCGCGCAGTCGACTCCCATGCGGCCGAGCAGCTCGGGCAGGCCTTGAAAGGGGACTGTGTCGCCGGAGTGGTAGAGCGTGAGCCCTTCAGCACGGACGACGTAGCCGAGGTACCGGCACCGGCCTGCGGCGTCGTGTTCAAGCGACTCGTGGGCCGCCGGCACGGCCGTGACGGAAAGCGCGTCGAGGGGCGACGCTGTTTCCTCGGCATCGAGTGGCAGGAGCCGCTCCGCGGGCAGGCCGAGTGCCCGCGCATAGTCCACCTCCGCGGCCGGCACGATGAACCTGCAGCTCGGATGCCGTGCGGCGATCTCCGCCAGTGTGTCAGGATCCATGTGGTCGGAGTGCTTGTGGGTGCAGAGCACGAGATCAAGCCGGTCGATCGCGCCGACGGCGATCGGGGCCGGCATGAGCCGCTCGTGGGCAAACTCACGGCCCCGGTATTTCGCGGCGAGAACATCGGAGAGATATGGGTCGATCAGGATCGTGTGGTTGGCTGTGCGTACGAGAAACCCAGCCTGCCCGAGCCACGCGAGCCCGACCGTGCCGGCCGCAGGTGGCGTTGCCGCTAGCCGGCGCGCACCGCCATCCGCGACGACGATCTGCGGGCAGGCGGGCGGGTCAGTGGCCGTCAGCATACGGCCCCCGTTCTGGCGGCCGCCGGTACCACGCGGTGTTTCGCGATCACAGCCAACGGATCGTTTTGGCTCGTGCTCATGCGTGAGCCTTCCGATCCCGTGCCGCGGGCATCTCTGGCCCGGCGAGGGCCTCGAGCAGGTTGTCGACAGCCACGTCGACCGCACGGTCCACGCTCTCGTCGGTAAACCCGCCGATATGCGGCGTGGCGATGATCCGGCTCTTTGCCAGATGGGTGCGTTCGATCGGCGGCTCGGCAGCGAACACGTCGAGGGCCGCGCCGCCGATCCGGCCCGCCTCGATCGCCGCGACGAGCGCGGGCACGTCAATCAGCTCGTGGCGGGCGGTGTTGATCACGACCGCTCCTGGCTTGACGAGGCCGAGCCGGCGGGCGTCGAACAGCGGGCTGCCATCAGCCGGCGGCGGGCAGTGGAGCGTGATGACGTCGCTGCGTTGCACGAGGTCGTCGATGGGCAGGAGTGGCAGGTGGTCCGAGTCCTTGGCGAAAGGATCATGCCCCACCACCCGCATTCCGAAGCCTCGCGCCAGCTCGGCCACGATCCGCCCGATCTTGCCGCAGCCGACGACGCCGAGCGTCTTGCCCTCCAGCTCAAAACCCTTGTGGCGGTCCCATTCGCCCGCCTTGATCGCGGCATCGGAAGCCGGGATCGACCGGGCGAGGGCGAGGATCAGACCGATCGCCAATTCCGCGACGCCGCGGGCATTCGCCCCGTCAGCCCGCCGCACCTCGATGCCCCGGCGCTTCGCGGCCTCGAGGTCGATCGCATCGACGCCCGTGCCGTTGCGGGAGATCACACGGAGGTCGGGGGCGGCGGCAAGCACGTCGTCGGTGATCCGCTCCACGCCAGCCAACCAGCCCACGCAGCCCGGCAACAGCTCTACGAGGTCAGCGGCCGTCGGCATCTTCCCTGCCGGCCCGAGCACGACGTCATAGCCCGCGGCTGTGAGCCGGTCGAGCGCCGGATGTCCGTCTGTCGTGAGCGAGCGCGGCGTGATGAGAATCTTTTTCATGATGGGCTTACTCAATCACTTCGCGGCCGCCACGGATGAACACCCGCTTGGGAAAGCCCTCAGCGGCGATGTCGCCGTAGTTGTGGCCGGCCTCGGCGGGATAGACGCAGAACGAGATCAGCGGCTCCGCGCCCGTGTTGATCGAGCGGTGCCCCCAGTGGGGCGGCACGTAGACCATCCGGTTGCGCCGCATCGGCTCGGCGTGGCACGAGCCGTCGGAGAGCTTGCACATCATGTATCCGGTGCCGGCGATGCAGAGATAGGTTTCGGCGGTGCCGCTCACAGTGTGGTAGTGGCCCTTGGTCATGAAGCACTCGTCGCCAACTGTTCCCGGATAGAGTTTCGAGATGCAAAACAGGAGATGGCCGTAGGTCTCGGGGATCACCTTTTCGAAGACCTCGTAGTGGACGGGGTCGCCCGCGGCGATCAGTCGGTCGAGCGCGGCGGCGTCGTTGTAATAGCCCTTCATGTCGCTGGCGCGGCGGACGAGCACGCGGTCGGGGGCGGCCATCGCGCCCGTGACGAGGTCGATGTCGACGCCAAAGGGCAAGGCGGCGTCGGTTGCGGGATGATCGGCAAGGGAATGTGTCATCGGTAAATGAAAACTTCCTTCTAAGTGCGGGTGCTCGCGGCAATCGTTCCGAGGGCATCGAAGGCCGGGCCGCGGGCCGGGATCTCGACGTGAAACACCTCCTCCATCACACGGGTCCAGCCGTGCAGGAAGTAGACCCAGCCGTCCTCCACGAGGAGTTGCCGGGCGGCGGCCTGCCGCCGGGCCTGGACGAGGAAGTGCAGGTCGCCCCGATAGTTAAAGTCCCAGGCGAGGCCGTGCTCGGGAAACACCGCCGCGTCGCTGAGCGGTGAGCCGGGGGCGTCTTTGCCAAGGCCGGTGGCGTTGGCCACGAGCGAATGCGGCACGAGCCGGGCAAGCACGCGGTCGTTGTCCTCTGGCTGCGGCGTGTGGATGTATTCGATCGGGATGCTCACGCCGAGCTTCCGGTGGATCGCCTCGATCTCGTGGAGTCGGCCGGGACTGCGGTTGGTCACGAACATCCGGCGGGGCACGTTCGTGCCGTGCTGTGGATCGAGCATCGCGCAGGAGAGCGCGATCGACGAGCCGCCGGCGCCGAGGATGAGCGTGTCGGCGGCCGTGTTCTTCCAGTGGCCCGCGGGAAGAAATGCCTCGAGCGACAGGCCGCTGGTGATCGGGTCTTTCGCATGACCGCAGAGGAGCGTCTGCGTCGCTCCGGCGACCCGCCGCTTCGAGATGCCGCTCACCTCGCCCAGGAGTTCGGCGTAGCGATCGACCTCGTCGAAGAGATCGCGGCAGGCGGTGAGCAGGTCGATCTTGTGCGTCGTGACCAGCGCGCCGAGCGAGAGCGGATCGTCCTTGATGAACTTCACGACGCGGCGGTAGACGACCGGGTCGTCATGCCATTTGCAGTCGATGCCGCGGATTGCGACTGTCCCCAGCCCGAGATGCGCCGCCCACTTCGGAAACACCTGCATGATCGAGCTCTTGCCCGTCGTCACGCCGATGAAATACATCGTCGGCCGGTCGGCCGGCTCGAAGATGCTGTCGGCCGCGGCCTGCACGGCTGGGAGGACGATCGCGGCGTCAGCTTCCGATCCCTTCGGCGGGTGGGTGATCGTGCTCACAGGAGGTCGTCTCCGATGTCGGTGAAACGTGGATGGTGGGGCAACGTGGCGGCGAGGCTCGGGGCACATGTCGGGTCGAGAACGCGGAGGAGCATGCGGTAGCGGTCGAGCCGCCGGGCCGCGAGATCGGCCGCCTTGCGGGCCGGCTTCACGGCGGCCCCTGTCTCCACCCACTGCCGCGCAGCTGCGTCGGGCGACTTCAGGATGCCGGCGCCCCAGCCGGCGACAATCGCGGCCCCCGCCGGCGCGCCTTGGCTCTCGATCACCGGCCGCACCGGCAACTGGAGGGTGTCGGCCTTGATCCGGTTCCAGATATGGCTCGCCGCGCCCCCGCCCGTCACTCGCAACTCGTCGAGCCGCGCAGCGGGAAGCAGCGACCGGATCGCCGCCACGTAGATCGCGTATTCGAGGGCCACGCCTTCGAGGACGGCCCGGTAGAGCGCCCCGGCGCTGTGGGAGTGGGAGAGCCCCGTCCAGGCCCCGCGGAGGTGCGGCTGCGGCGGCGAGTTGCGGCCCGCGAGGTGCGGCACGAAGAGCGGCAGATCGTCGGCAGGCTCGACCGCAGCGGCAAGCCGGTCGAGCATCGCGGCGTCGGGCAGGCGACGGGCGTCGCCACCGGCTGCTGCAACCAGCCCGCGAAACCACTCGATGTTCATCCCTCCGCCGTTCACGTAGGCATACGGGTGCCAGAGGCCGGGCGTGATCGACCGGCCGCACGACAGAATGCCCTGCTCGACATCGGGCGTGAAGGTGCCGCACGTGGCGGCAAACACGCTAGCCGTCCCGGCGACATCGACGCAGATGCCCGGCTTGGTGGCGCCACAGGCGAGCAGGCTTGCCGCCGTGTCACCGCAGCCGGCCACAACGGGCACGCCCGCTATAAGTCCGCAGCTCCGGCCGCTGGCCGCGGTGAGCGAGCCGATGATTTCCTGCGGCGCGACGATTCGCGGCAGTTTCGCGCGGTCGAAGCGGAAGAGGCGGCAGAGATCGTCGTCCCATTCGCCGCAAGCCGTGTCGGCGAATCCCGAGAAGTGGAGATAGGTGTGGTCGATGAAAGCGTCGCTGCCGCCGAGGCCGCAGAGCCGCATCGCGGCATACGCGCCCGGCTGCACGAAGGCCGCGATCCGCTTGAACTCAGCCGGCCGCTCCCGCTTCCACCAGAGCTTCTTGGGCCCGTGATTGAAGCTCGGCGGTCCGCCGGTCTTCTGGATGACGAGCGGCCCATCCTCCGCAAGCATCTCTTCGATGATTGGCCCGCATCGCGTGTCGAGCCAGGAGTCGTAGGGTGTGACGTGCCTGCCGTCGGCTCCCACGCCGATCACGCCCGCCATCTGGCCGTCGATGCCGATCGCCGCGACGGCGGCGGGTTTGATCCGGCCTGCCGCGACGCACTGCCGGATTGTGCGGCAAACGCTCGCAGACTGCCGCGCCGGATCCTCCTCCACCACGCCGGGCTTCGGCCGCTGAAGCCGCGACGCCTCAAAGGCGGAAGCAAGGAGCGTGCCGTCCGCGTCAAAGGCGGCGGCCTTCGTGCCCTGCGTGCCGATGTCGATACCGATCAGAATCGCCACAAGCCCCCTCTCCCTCTGTGAACCACAACGTCGTCAGGCCTCTGCTGCGATCACCACCTTGAGAGCTTTTCCACTTGAGGCCGTCTCGTAGGCCTGGGAGAGGTCGGCAAACGGATAGACGTGCGACACGACCCGCCGCACGTTCACGCGGCCCGAACCGATCAGCTTGAGGCTTGCCACATAGTCTCGGGCCGTGCCCCCGGTCGTGCCAGTCACGACCAGGCTTTTGTAATGGATGGCATTGGTGTCGAGCGCCGTGCCCGCCGTGCCCCGCGGCCAGCCGGCGAAGAGGCAGAGCCGGCCGAGCGGGGCGAGGATCTCGAGGGCCTCGGCCTGAATCTCCGGCACGGGCACCGCAATGATCACGACATCGACGCCGCCGGCAGCATGTTCACGGGCCCAGTCGTGCACCGGCCGCTCGGCCACGTCGACCGTGTCGGCCGCGCCAAGCTCCCCCGCCAGCGCCAGCCGCGCCGGATTTCTGTCGGCCACGATGATTCTGCCCGCGCCGCTCACGGCCGCGAGCATGACATGCAGGAGCCCCATCGGTCCGGCTCCGTAGACGACGACCGTGTCGCCGGGCTCGATCCGTGTGGCCCGCTGGGCCGCGACGACGCAGGAGAGCGGCTCGGCGAGCGTGGCTGCCTGCGGGTCGATGCCGTCTGGCAGCGGCACAACGAGCGACTGCTCGATCGCCGCTGCTGGAATCGCGATGAAGGGTGCATGGGCTCCGTCGCGGTCGATGCCGAAGGCCGAGTACGCGGGGCACATATTGCCCATGCCCTGCATGCACATCCGGCAGTGTCCGCAGCCAATGTTCGGCGCCACGCCCACGCGCTGCCCCACGGTGAAGCCGTTGTTGCTGCCGTTGATCTCCTCGATCGTGCCCACGAACTCATGGCCGAGCGTGATCGTCTGTCCGTCGCGAAGCTTGCGGTGGCCGTGGTTCAGAATCTTGATGTCGGTGCCGCAGATGCTCGCGGCGTCGATCCGCACGACGAGGCCGCCTTTTTCAGCCTGAGGTTCGGGCGTGTCGGTGACGGCGAAGCCGCCGCCTTGCGTGTAGCGGGCCGCGATCATGCCGACACCCCCACGCCGTTCACGGGCACAGGGCCGCCGGTCCGCAGGCTCTCGTTGATGGCCACGACGGCCTCGACTGCCCAGCGGCCGTCGGCCCCGGTGACCTGCGTGGGGCGATCGTCGAGCACCGCCGCGACGAAGCTCTCCATCTCGGCCAGATAGGCGTCGCGGAAGAGCGTCCGCCAGCTGCCGACGGCCTCGCCATGCAGGCCCGATTCGACCGTGATCCATTCGCAGCCGTGCTTGCGGGCGCTGCCCACGAAGAGCACGCCTTTTTCGCAGAGGATCTCGACGCGGGCGTCGTAGCCGTAGTGTGCCGGGCAGGTGCCGTCGACGACGGCGATCGTATCGTCGTCGAGCCGTAGCGTGGCGACGACGTTGTCATAGAAGTCGGGGAACTGTGCGCGGGCCTCGGGCATCTTGAAGTTGTGGGCCTCGGCATAGACGTGCCGCACGTGCGCCCCCGTAAACCAGTGGATGCTGTCGAGGTCGTGGCTGTTGACCTCCGCCACGATGCCGTTGCTCTTCTTCAAATCCCACATCCAAGGGCCCGGTCCACCGGGGCCGCGACCGGTGCTCTTGATGATCATCACGCGGCCGAGGTCGCCCGAGTCGAGCACCGCCTTCGCCCGCAGGAA
Source organism: Pirellulales bacterium (assembly GCA_040877375.1). Taxonomy (GTDB): domain Bacteria; phylum Planctomycetota; class Planctomycetia; order Pirellulales; family UBA1268; genus QWPN01. Next base: position 18,864 of record JBBDNW010000127.1, read on the forward strand.
GCCTTCGTCGAACCGCCGCATGAACCCGATCTGGAGTTTTACGCCGGCCGCCGCACAGGCCTCTTCAATCGCCCGGCATTCATCGGCCGTCACGGCCATTGGCTTTTCGAGAAACACATGCTTGCCGGCCGCGGCCGCAGCACACGCGATCTCGGCGTGGAGGAACGTAGGCGTGACGATCACGACCGCGTCGATCGCCGGATCGTCGCAGACCTCGCGATAATCGCCGCAGGTGCGCGGGCAGCCCAATTCCGCCGCCGCCGTGCGGAGGTTCTCGGGGCTCGCGTCGCAGAGGGCCACGAGGTCGGCCCGTTCGATCCGCCGGGCGATATTGGCCCCGTGGATAAGCCCGGCCCGTCCGGTTCCGATCAAGGCAAGTCGTAGGCGTTGCATGCCCGCAGACTACTTTGTCCGTACAAAGCACGCAAGGCCGCTGGAATGTCAGTCATCGCTCATAACCGGCTCGTGCATGTCTCTTGGCAGGTGGACGACGATTATCGCGGGAAGCCTTTGCCGGTAGCCGACGCTACGGGGCTTCCACAAGCAAGCCCGGGACGACGCTGAAATGGCTGTCGTAGGCGATGATCCGGCCACCATTTTCGAGGGCAGCGGCTGCGATCCAGATGTCGTTGGTGGGAATCGGCTGTCCTGCCTGCTTCAGCGCTGCCACGATGGCCGCGTAGCGCTGGCTCACGCTGTCGGTGGTGTCGACCACGACCACACCGGGCTGGCTGCAGAAGCCGGCGAGAATCGCCCGGTTTTCATCGGCCCGCTTGCCGCCGTGAAATCCGGCGTAGAGCTCGCCGAGTACGGTGACTGGCACCAGGATCTCATCGACCTGTTCGAGACGTTGCTGAACACCTGCCTGCCCGCGCATGAGTCGGCTGTAGGCGGTCGTGTCGACGCACAGGCGGATCACCGCCACACCTCTGCATCGACCGCTTCGAACACCGCCATTGCGAGATCGAAGGCTTCTGCCTCCTTGGCAGTCCACCGAGCAGTGAAGTCACTCAGGTTCCGCCGGCGCGGATCCGTGCGTTTGCCACCGGTCGCGACCTCGAGCAGTTGAACGACGGTCTGATTGAGGCTCAGGCCCGATTGCTGGGCGAGTGTTCGGAGCCTAGCTTCAACCGACGGTGGGATGTTTCGGACCGTTATCTGAGTCATAAAGAGTAGGCACTATGACTCTAAAACATGCAGGCGTCAATGCCGAACGCGGCAGCCTACCGCTTGAGCCGCATCGCGAAGGTGTAGTGTTCGGGGCGGTAGATCGCCTTTACGTATTCGAGCGGCCGATCGCTCTTCGTGTAGGTGATCCGCTCCATGCCGAGGATCGTGTCGCCGGCCTTGATCCGCAGGAGCTTCGCCTCGACCGCCGTCGCCTTTCCTGCCCAGATCTTCTGGTCGGCCCACTCGATCGGAATGTGGTACTTCGTCTCGATGATCCAATAAAGAGACGCGTTGAAATCCTCTCGCGGGTCGATCCCGAACGCGGCGGGAATCTCCGACCGCAGGAGCACCACGGGAAACGCCTCGCTCGTGCCGCGAAGCCGGCGAATGCAGAGCGTTTTCTCGCCCTTCGCCAGGTGCAGTGCCTCGGCCACTGCGGCGTCGGGTACGTGCAGCTCGACGCCGAGAATCTCGGTCGAGGCCCGCAGGTTGCGGCTCTGCATCTGCTCACTGAAGCTCGTGAGCCGGCCGAGGTCTTCCGTGACGTTGAGCCGCACGATCCGCGTGCCGGCCGACCGGCGCCGTTCGATGAGTCCCTTCGCCGCCAGTAAGTCGGTCGCCTTCTTCACCGTCGCCCGGCTGACGCTAAAGATCTTGATCAGATCCATTTCGCGAGGGACCTTGAGCCCGATCTCGCCCGCCTTGGCGATCCTCTCGAGGATGATCTGCTCCACCTGATGATAGAGCGGCAACGGCGAGCGTTCATCGAGGGCAAACCGCTCACTCGGACGAAAAAGCGGGTCTTCGCCGTTATGCCGTGGCCTGTGTGGCGTTGCCGCAACGCCGGTTTTGATCCGCTTCATTCCGTTTTCGTCTCCGCATGAGGCCGCCCGCGGCTTGGCAGCGAGCGATCTAAAGATCATACGGCCGCTGAGCCTCCATAAAAATGGCTATCGGGCCTTGTCGCGGCCGCCAACGCTCGCTCAATAAGAAGCAGTATTACTGCAACTCTGCTTTCATGAAAAGCTTTGTCACAGTTACGAGTCGAGGGGTCGTCACCCTTCCCGCCAGCCTCCGCCGCGAACTCGGGATCAAGGCTAGAGCGCATTCGACTTACGTGTATCGCCGGCTCGGGGGCGGCAAAAGTCTCGTCGCCGGGGCGAGGATACGCCCAAG
>JBBDNW010000128.1:0-3805 GCA_040877375.1 Pirellulales bacterium
GGCGAGTCGGCGGGGTTGTTCCAGAGACCTCCCGAGCCCTTCTGGCAGCCGTGCTTGAAGTCGCGTTCGCAGGCCGGATCCCAAATCTGAACCTGCGGGTGGCCGCGGAGATAGATGCCGCTGTCGGCACACGGCTCCGGCAGCATCCATTCGAGCAGGAGTTCGAAATCGCCGAAGTCGCGATCGGTAGTGAGAAACACGCCCCGACCGTCGCTGACAATCACGCCATCCGCCACCTTCCAATGGGCGGTCATGTCAGCATTCCACTCCGCCTGGCGCTTCGCCCGCTCCTCGGGCGTGCCCTCGACCTCCTTGGCTGGGTCGAAGTGCGGCCGCCCGCGCCAACCCGCCAAATCGTGGCCGTTGAAGAGCGGCGTGAATCCAGCCGGCGGCTCGGCAGAAAAAACGGTGCCTGGCACCACAAACAGGCACGCTAGGAAGGCCGGACGCACTCGCTGCATGAATCTCAACGTAACTTCTCCTTATGAAGTGGTGACACTGTTTTCAAAGTCGGACCGGCTGGCCGCCCTGTGCCGCGCTCTTATCTGCGGCGAAGATCACGTCGAACGTCTTCGCCGCCTCCTTGAAACTGGTTAGCGGCATGTCGCGGCCGGCGTCGAGGGCATCGAAGAATGCCTGAAACTGAGCCTGATACGGGTGGTCACTCACGTCGCCCGAATCAAGCATCTTCATCGAGAGCGTACTCCAGTGGCCCTTGTCGGCCTTGAGCTTCGCAGAGTGAAACTTGTCGTCGAGCACGCTGCCCTCGCTGCCGACGAGGTGGGTATGGAAGTAATAGGGTTGGAGGCAGTCGACGATGGCCGCAGTCTTGCCCACCGCCCCGTTCTTGAACTGAAGAATCGTCACGCTCGAGGTGTCGTACTCGTAGGGGGTAAAGGCCCCGTTCGCCGACTTTGTGCTTAGACTCGAAACGGTCTCGACGTCGCTGCCCATGAGCATCAGGAGCGCATCGAGGGCATGGCAGCCGGCTGTAAGGAGGGCACTGCCCCCCTCCTTCTTCCCCGTATTCCAGCGGTACTGGCCATACCACGGGCCGATACCATGGTAGTAGTCGACCTCGCCATAATGCAGCCTGCCGAGGAGCCCTTCGTCGATCAGAGCCTTGGTCACCTGAAACTGGTTTGAGTAGCGGCATTCGAAGCAGACGCAGCCCTTGACGCCGTTGGCCTCGGCCGCAGCAAGAATATCGCGAACCTCCTCCGGCGTGTTGGCCATCGGCTTCTCGAGGATCACGTGCTTCTTCGCATTCGCCGCCGCCACCGCCTGCTCGCGGTGCTGGCTCGGGTAACTCGTGATGTCGACGACGTGCAGATCGGGGTCGGCAAGCATCAGGTCGAGGCTCTGGTAGGCCTTGATCGTGCCACCGTGCTTGGCCGAGAGTTCGGCCGAGTCGAGCGGCCGCGACGAGTAGACGGCCGCGACCCGCCCTTGCGAAGTGGCATTGATGGCGGCGATGTGGGCCGTCGCCGCCCAGCCGTAGCCGATGACCCCGACGTTGTAATGCTTCATCGTTTCTTTCGTGTCATGTTCCTGATTTTGGCTGGTAGCGAACAAACCCCTCGATCGCCTCGTATTCCGGTAGTCCAAGCCGGTCATAGAGCCGCGCCGTCTCGCGATTGCGATCCTCCGCACGCTGCCAAAACTCCCGCGGGTCGGTCGGCCCCGGAAAGAGAGCGCGGTCCTTTTGGCTCTCGTGCTTGAAGATGGCCATTCGCTTCCGCTCAACCTCGTCGGGCGCGAGGGGCACCGCCATCTCAATCTCGTGGGGCTCCCACTCCTGCCACGCCCCACGGTAGAGCCAGAGCTGGCACTCCTTCGCCCAGGGACGGTCCTTGGCGGCTTCGAGCCCGCCCAGAACAGCGGCAAGGCAAACGCGATGGGTGCCGTGCGGATCGGAGAGATCGCCGGCCGCGTAGACCTGGTGCGGCTTCACTTCGTCGAGCAGTTTCACCGTGATCTCGATGTCGTCGGGACCAATCGGTTTCTTGCGGACCCGGCCGGTCTCATAAAAAGGCAGGTCGAGGAAATGGATGTGCTCGGGCTTCACGCCCGAATACCTAGCGCCAGCCCGGGCCTCCGTCCGCCGGATCAGCCCCTTCACGGCCTGAAGTTCGGCGATATCGACTGCCCCCGGAGGCTTCTCCCTCAAGAACCGCCTGATTCTGTCAGCGATCTCGCTTGTCTTCGTGCCCACGCCAAAGGCCTTGCAGAACTCCTCAATGAAGTCGACGTGCCGATCGGCCGACTCATCCCAGACCGCGATGTTGCCGCTCGTCTGGTAGGCCACGTGCACCTCGTGCCCCTGCTCGCAGAGCCGAATAAAGGTGCCGCCCATGCTGATCACGTCGTCGTCGGGATGCGGACTGAAGACCACGACCCGCTTAGGGAAAACCTCGGCGCTACCGTGCGGCCGCCGCGACCCGCCCGGCTTGCCCCCCGGCCAGCCCGTGATCGTGTCCTGCATCGAGCGGAAGACCTCGATGTTGATGTCGTACGACCGGCCACGGCAGGAAAGGAGATCCTGCAGGGCGTGCTCGTTGTAGTCCTCGTCGGTGAGCTTGAGGATCGGCTTGCCGAGTTTCAGTGACAGCCAGATTACAGCCTTCTTGGTGAGCTCGTCGGTCCACTCGAGGCCCATCGAATCGAGCGGCCCGACCACCCACGGCGCCTCGAACCGCGAGAGGCGAGCGGCAGCGGCTCGATCCAGGACAAACCGCGAATCCGCGTGCTGCTGTAGCGCGCTGGCTGAGACGTGACTGCACGGCAGTTCCTCGACCGCCTTGCGGACGATCGGAGCCTTGTGCTCACCGAAGGCCAGGAGCACAACCCGACGGGCAGCAAGAATAGAACCCACCCCCATCGTGATCGCCTGCCGCGGCACGTTCCACTCGCCGAAGAAATCGCTGGCGGCGTCGGAGCGGGTCACACTGTCGAGCGTGATCAGCCGTGTACGACTCTCGACGGCGCTGCCCGGTTCGTTGAAGCCAATGTGGCCCGTCCGACCAATCCCGAGGATCTGCAGGTCGATGCCGCCGGCCGCACGAATCTTTTCCTCATAGGCCGCGCAGGCCGCCGGAATCTTTTCACGGGCGAGCGTGCCGTCGGGGATATGAATCGATTCAGAGGGGATGTCGATGTGGTCGAAGAGGTGCTCCCGCATGAAGCGGTGGTAACTCTGCAGGGCATCGATCGGCATCGGCCAGTATTCGTCGAGGTTGAATGTGACAACCGTCTTGAACGACACCCCCTCCTCGCGGTGCAGCCGGATGAGCTCGTCGTACACGCCCACGGGGGTGCTGCCGGTGGCGAGGCCGAGCACCGTTTTCTTGCCGGCGGCCGCCCGCTGCGCCACGAGATCCGCGATCTCGCGGGCCACTGCGCGACTGGCATCGCCCGGCTGGTCGTAGACCGTGACGGGCAGCCGCTCGACGGTGGTGATGTGCGGCAATGGACCGCGATAGATCGGTAACGAAGACACGACATTCGACGAGGTGGACATCAAGACCCCTTTCACGACACGACGGCGACGATGCCGCTAGATGAGTTTCGTTTTACCGGGGATGGCATACTGCGGCTTCGGCAGAGACGACTCCCAGGTCAGGTTCTCGGGAAACAGATCCAGCTTCGACTCCTTCGTCGCGAAGTCCCACGTGACCCGTTGGCCGGTGTAGGCCGCCATCCGTCCCAGCACCGCCACCATGGAGCTGTCGGCCAGTTGCCGGAGCTCCACGATCGGCTTGCCCGCGCGGATCGAGTCGATCAGGTCCTTGTGCTCCTGCTTGTA
>JBBDNW010000129.1:0-12615 GCA_040877375.1 Pirellulales bacterium
CGATGGAGCCGCTGATCCCGGACGGCTCATGGTGCCTGTTCCGCCCGTGTCCGGCGGGCTCGCGCGAGGGCCGGATCGTGCTCGTGCAGTTCGTTCGAGTCGCGTCGTGACCGCTAAACTGCCTGGGCTGCCGCATCAGTGCGGTGTAGCCAGCCGAGCCTCTTCACGGCTTCCGAAGCCGGCAAGTTCCTCGTTGATCTTTGCGATCATCTTGCGCCCGCCCGCCTTGGTGAATCCCTCACGTGGCAGATCCGCATTTTAGGCGAAGCATTTTTGAAGCCGTCGCCCCCGTCGTCGTGCATTCGATTCGCCCGCCAGCGGCGATGTAGGCGCGGACGAGTTGATCGAGCGACACATCTGCTGCGGCGATTTCGATTTTCGCGATCCGTGGCTGGCTTGTGCCGATTCGCTCAGCAAGTTGCTTCTGCGATAGACCGCGATCCTGGCGTTGCCGCCTGATGGCCAAAGCTAGGGCCAGCCGCACTTCGACGAGCTGCTTCTCCTCGGCAGACAGCCCTAGGAACTCGGCTGCGTCGCCGACCCACCAGCCGGCGGCCTGGAGCGACTTGCGTTTTGTCGTGGTCATAGCCATGGCATCACCTCGCGTCTGCTTTCCGCGAGGCCTTGTCGTAGTCCCGGAGCCGTTCCCTGCACTTTTGGATGATCTCATTGGGCAGCCGTTGGGTTTTCTTGGTAAAGACGTCCATGACGATCACCGCGTCGTGATCGAGCCGGTAGACGATTCGCCAGTTATGCTCCGCGTCACGAATCCGCAGTTCCGCACACCTCGGCCCGATGGCAGGCAACGCCCGCGAGTGAGGCATCGAGAGCGTTTTGCCAGCCTGCAATAGGCTGAGAAGGATTCCGGCCTCCACTCGCCCCTGCTTGGTGAACGGCGGCGTCTTCACGCGGCAGTGCAGCCAAACAAGCGGCTTACGGGATTCGATACGTGGCACTGAAAGCATATATCGGATCCGGTATCGAAGCAACTTCAGGTTCCAAGTTGGAGATACCATCGACGCGAACAAGCACGACGCCCCGGTGATGACGTCGCTGCCGATAGACGAGCTCACCGAAATCCTTGTCTTTGGTGATCAGAATTCTTGCATCTAGCACGGCTGCTTCGAGCACGATGCTGTCTTTGGTCCCCCCGAGTTCCTCGGCCATCCACCGAACGTCGTGCCTGTCATCGCGGACAGCATCAATAATCAATCCATCCACGCCTTCGTTACCGCGTGCCCGCCGGTCGTGGCATCGCGTTGCTTGCCGACGTTGCCTTTTTGCCAGCGCCGTGACAGCCGGCCGCAGCTGGTGATTCGGCGCGAAGACTCCGTGATAGCGGTGCCGGTGTTTTCGCGGCTGCGGGATCAGATCCGCGAGCCGCTCCAAAAACTCAAACGGCGCGAGCTCGATAACGCCGCTGGCCCCCGGCTGCGTGGACTTTCGCTTCTGGCCTGGCCCGACCCAGGCGGCTGCCTTGCCCGTCGGCTCGCATCCTCAAAGTGATTCATAACCCCGCACCGAACAACGCGATACAATGGTCTTGCGGGCATTGCGCTTGGTGATGGTCAGCCCGTGGGCCGCGAGCCATTGATCGCTACCGTTCTGCGGCAGGTACGCCTCGCCACGGGCGTCAGGTCATAACTGGCCTTCTGAGCGACCGTCGCGGTAGGCTTGAGACATCAGCGTTCTCCGTCGCGATGTTTGGAGAGGTGCCCCATGCACTCGGTTAAGTATGTCCACTGGCAGGAAGGCGACTGGTGGCTCGGCTATCTCGAGGAATACCCTGATTACTGGACCCAAGGCGAGACCTTGCAGGATCTGGTCGAGCACCTGAAAGATCTCTACATCGATCTTTCGGGCGGACATATTCCTGGTGCTCGCAAGGTCGGTGAGCTCGTCATGCCATGAAGCGTGTCGATCTGATCAAGGCTATCGAGGCGAACGGTTGCGTATTGGTGAGGCATGGTGGCAGGCATGACTGGTATCGCAACCCAGTCACCGGTGTCTCTCAGCCAGTGCCTCGCCATCGTGACGTCAAGGAGCCTCTTGCGAGGCGAATAATCCGAATGCTCACAGAGAAGTCAAAAGAGCAACGGAGCGACGAGAGCGGTTCCGAAGACACAGAACCAGGCGATGCAGCGGACTTGCGATAAAGTCGGGTTGCATGTTCAGCACCTTCGTCGCAAGCCGCTGATCGCGGCCGTTCCGGCTAAGGGGTAAAGGATAGCCCGGCCAATGGCACTTCCTCAACCATTATCGAGCGGATGAGCGGCTCGTGAGTCGGGTGCTCCTGTGTCCCGGCCCGCACCAGGCCTTTCCCAGCCCGCCTGCCTTCCCCTTCCGAAGTGGCGGTTTTCTGGTTTGTGCGCGGAGTCTCTCCGAGTCGGGCCGCGTGGCGGCTTCGTTGATGCCTCGTGTCCGGCACCGGTCAGAGGCTGTGGATGTCGATCGCGGGCAGTTCGTCTATCCGTCCCTGAAAGATTGCCCGGTCGTCATGCACCTGCACGAGTTCACCCCAGTCGACGGGCGGCCCGCGGGCGGGCGAGATCGGCGGGGACCTGAGCCGTTCGCCAAGGTGCGTCAGGATTTTCCGGATCGGCCCGGGCTCCGTGATGAATGACATGAGTCGGATATCTCCGCCGCACGCTCGGCACGCAAAAGGAAACTCCTCTCCGACCCGCGCTATCAGTTGCGCCCACGCTTTTGCGCGAAGTGTCGTGGGAACGGGGCTTTTCATGAGTGTTGCAGCAGCCTTCCGCGGCATGTCGGCCGTCCGCGTGCCCGCCGGTCGTGGCATCGCGTTGCTTGCCGGCGTTGCCTTTTTGCCAGCGCCGTGACAGCCGGCCGCAGCTGGTGATTCGGCGCGAAGACTCCGTGATAGCGGTGCCGGTGTTTTCGCGGCTGCGGGATCAGATCCGCGAGCCGCTCCAAAAACTCAAACGGCGCGAGCTCGATATCGCCGCTGGCCCCCGGCTGCGTGGACTTTCGCTTCTGGCCTGGCCCGACCCAGTTGGCTGCCCAGATGGGGATCCAGCGCCTGGGCATCACGTAGCGGATGCGGGTGATGCGGCCGTCTGCGTCACGGATCACGGAGAGCCGCTGGAGTGCAAAGGGCGGCCGGGCGCAGTATCGCAGCAGATGCTGAACGCTACAGGCCAGTTTCTGCCGCGGCGGCCGCCAGTCAGCCAGTCACGGCGTCGTTTCCATTCCGGTTGTGCCGAATACTCCGCTTGCGCCGCTTGTAGACCGCTCGCGCTTGTAGACCGGTTCCTTCGGAAGCGGATCCCCAGCCGCTTGTGAAACAAGCGGTCTACAAACGCAGACTGTCCTCAAACGCAGGCGGCCGCACAAACTACAATCGGCCGCATGACTTCTCGCCCCCACCCCAGCCAACTCACCCGTCAGGCGACGGAGACCGTCGTCATCCTGATCGCGGCAGGAATCGTGCATGAGCTCTGGCGGTCAGGCCTCATCTCGCCATCTGCCATCTGCTGGCTTGTGGCGGTGCTCGCCCTGGCGAAAACCGCCTATTTCTTTGCGGAGAACCTGCAGCACATTTTGCTCACGACCTCCCACGAGATTCCCTACCACAAGTTTTTGGCGCTCATGGGCGTGAACATGGCGCAGATCACGGCCTCGTTCGCCCTCGACTTCTTTCTGCTCGAGGCTGCGAAAATTGAGAGCTTCAGCGGCTTCGGCGCCGGCCTCGGGGAGCCACGGATCCTCTTTGACTGTCTCTTTTACAGCGTGCTCAACTTCACCTTCTTCGGCTTCGGCGATATCACGCCGCAGTCGATCCCCGCCAAGCTGGTCACACTAATGGAGGTGACACTGGCGTTTTTCACAGTCATCTTCCTGCTCTCCGATTTCATCAGCCTCAAAGACTCGCTCCGCAGCGAAGGCCGACACAAATAGCGCGGGCAACAGCCTGCCCTTCGATCCCATGCACGCACTTACAACACCGGCCACCCTCGCGCTGGGCATCGGCTCCGGACTCGCCGCGGCGGCGTTCATGTCGCTCTCCTATCTCCTGTCTCGGCATCATGGGCTCGCGCAGCCCGCGAGCCGTAGGGAGTCGGCAGCGGAACGCCTGCTCGTGCAGTCGCATCTCGTGATGGGGATCTCCTGCACGCCGGCGCTGGCTGCCATCTGGCCCGAACAGATGCCGCTTGTTCGCGACTTCGTGCCGGCGCTCGCGGCGTCAGCGGGCTTTTATCTCGTTGGACAGATGATCATGTTCCATCTGCTTCGGCGGCTCGAGGCCTCGCGACTGACCCCGTTTCTCGGCCTCAAGATCTTTATCCTGGCAGCCATTGTGGCCGCGGTCCTCGGACAGTCGCTGACCGGCCGGCAATGGATCGCCGTGGCGCTGAGCGTCTAGGCCACGGCACTTCTGCAGAAGACCAGCGGTGGACTGCCGGCGCGGGCGTTTGGCCTGATGCTGGCAGCCTGCCTCTGTTTCGCCCTCGCGGATCTCTGCATCGTGCGACTGATAGACCTGCTCTCAGCAGGCTGCGGGCTCGACCGACTGCGGGCCGGCGGGCTGGCAATGCTGCTGAACTACAGCCTCTGCGGCGGCCTCTGCGGACTCGTGATTGTCGCCGCCCCGCTCACGCCGCTCACCTCCTTGCGGGCAACCGATCCGGTCGCCGCCGACTGGAGTGCCGCCGGCCGATACGCCGTGACCTGGCTTATTGCGATGGTGCTGCTTTACACCTGTTTCGCGCTCACCGGGGCCGTCTTCGGCAACGTGATCCAGTCGACCCGCGGGTTGATGTCGATCGCGAGGCACTCCTGCGACGCCTGGCCGCGGCCGGTGCCGCCGGAAGGGAGGGCAGGGCTGATGGCGAGCCTGCGTGGACGCAATACCGGCGAGTATGTCGTCAAGGACTACGACGACGCCGGCGAGCACACGCTCTACCTCGGCCGGATCCAGAAGCGGTCCGCCGAGGAAATCTTCCGACACGCCGAGCGGCTCGTGGAGTCGAGGCGGGCCAATGTCGCCCTACCCCCGGAGACCGCCGCGTGGGTCGGCGGCGTGGACGAGCGTCTCCGTGGGAAGTTCGAGCGGCTCGGGCTGATCAGGCCGGGCATGAAACTCCGCAGAGTCACGCTTGCCGAGTTCACGGACACCTATATCGAGCAGAAGCGACCCGAGTCCTCGCCTCGCACGATCAGGAACCTTACGCAGGCCCGTATGAAGCTCCTCGCGTTTTTTGGTCGAACTCGGAGGATCGACGACATCACCCGCGACGATGCGATCGCGTTCCGCAACTATCTCTTCGAGGCGTGTGGCTTGCAGTACAACGCCGTCAGCACCCACTGTCGAAAGTCCAAGCAGTTCTTCACCGCGGCTGCGGAACGCGGTTTCACGACGGCCAATCCGTTCCGAGGAATGGAGGGTCTTCAGGAAATCCGCAACGAGGCCCGGTTCCGCTTCATGACCCCCGAGCTGGCGGCCCTCGTGCTCAAGGCCTGCCCTTCGGCCGAATGGCGGGCCATTTTCAGCCTCGCCCGGTTCGGCGGCATGTGTCCCAAGGAGATCATCGGCCTGTGCTGGGAGGATGTGCGGTGGGACATGAACCTGATCCACCTCCGCGGCGCGAAGGGTCGCCACAAGCGAGGGCCGCGGATGCGTGATGTGCCACTCTTCCCCGAGGTGGCCACGGCACTCCGCGATGTTCTGGCGGGTAGGCCGAAGGCCAGCGGCAGAGTCGTGCTCGGCTACGACGCCGAGAGCAACCTCGGAGTGCCCATGAGCCGGATTATCGCTGATGCCGGCATCGAGGATTGGGTGCGGGTCTTCCTGAACCTTCGTTCGACCCGCTCGACCGAACTCGCTCGCAGTGGCATTCCGATCCAGGACTTCTGCAGCTGGCTGGGGCACACCCCGAAGGTCGCCCTCGAGTACTACATGCAGGTCAGCAGAGAGAGCTACGCAACCGCCGCCGCCGAGATCGTCACGCTCGATTCGGCCGTTCTGAAGTCGGCGTAGGCACGGCGTCCCGACCATAACCGCACCGCGCGGCGCACGACGGGCGGGCTGCCGAGGCGGCCTCTTCTCGTTCAGGCGGACTTCCCTCCGCGCTCGCCTCATGGCCCCCTCTCCGGTCCCGGTTCTACGCGGGTTTCCTCGCGTTTCGCTCCCCCGAAAAAACTTCCCTACAGACTTCCCTGCACCTGCACGCAGGAGACGACTAGAGACGTAGAAGGCGACAACTCGGAAACAGCCGGCCCGCGTTTTTGCCGTGATTGCCGCGGATTTCGTCGCGGTGCATCTCGGTGCGTGAGATGCGGGAGAAACTGAATACCCCCGACAGGGATCGAACCTGTGACCTGAGCTTTAGGAAAGCTCCGCTCTATCCAACTGAGCTACGGGGGCGGCCGCAAAACCCCGCGGAATTCGCGGTTTTTTGCCCTCGTATCTTACGGCCCGCGGCCGCCGCCAACAAGGAACACGCCCCGCGGCGAGGCGGGACAAGAAACACGAAATCGCCCGCTATGATGGGCGGCGGCCGAGGCATCATTGGCGGCCGATCCCACCCCCGGAGCTTTTGCCGTGGCACGCGCCGCACTCGCGCTCGAAGACGGAACCGTCTATTTCGGCGACTCGTTCGGGGCCACGGGCACCACATCGGGCGAGGTGTGCTTTAACACCTCGATGACCGGGTATCAGGAGATCCTCACCGATCCCTCGTATCGCGGGCAGATCCTCTGCATGACCGCGCCGCAGATCGGCAACTACGGGGTCAACGACGCCGACGTCGAAAGCGGCGGGCTCCAGATGGCGGGATATGTGGTGCGTGAGGTGAGCCGCTTGGCGAGCAACTTCACCTCCCAAGGGACGCTCGGCGAGTATCTCGCCACAGCGGGTGTGATCGGGATTACGGGCATTGACACGCGGGCACTCGTCCGCCGGTTACGGATTCGTGGCGCCATGACGGGCGTGCTCTCGAGTGACATCCTCGACGCCGCCGAGCTCGTCGCCGCGGCAAAAGCAGCACCGGCACTCGTGGGCCGCGATCTCGTCCGCGAGGTGATGCCCGATCGGCCGCGGGCGTGGACAGAAGTGCTCGATGAGTTGGCACGGCCGCTGCTGCAACCGCTCGAGGGAGGCGACCTCCCGCCGCCGTCACCGATCATTGCTCCGAAAAACGTCGTCGCCCTCGACTACGGGATGAAGTGGAATATCGCGAGGCATCTTGCAAGCGTCGGTTGCAATGTCACGGTGCTGCCGGGCCGTGCGACGGCGGCGGAGGTGCTGGCGTACAAGCCCGATGGGGTGTTTCTCTCCAACGGCCCTGGCGACCCGGAGATGCTTGACTACTGCGTGGAGACGGTGAAAGGCCTCGTCGGCAAACTGCCAATGTTCGGCATCTGCCTCGGCCACCAGTTGCTCGCGCTCGCCTGTGGCGCGAAGACGTTCAAGCTGAAGTTTGGCCATCGCGGTGCGAACCAGCCGGTGATGGATCTCGCCACCGGCAAGGTGGAGATCACGTCGCAGAATCATGGGTTTGCGGTTGACGAGGCATCGCTCCCCGCCGAACTCGAGGTCACGCATCGCAATCTCAACGACGGCACGATCGAGGGCCTGCGACACAGGTCGGCCAACGCCGCGAGCGTGCAATACCACCCCGAGGCCGCCGCGGGGCCCCACGACTCGGCCTATCTCTTCGCCCGCTTTCGCCAGATGATGGTGTAGCGCAACTCCCGATGGCAAAGCGGTTTACGCCAGGCGAGCCCGGCAAAAGAGCCATTTTCTCAAGTATTTTTTGACAGGACCGGGGCGTGTGCCAGAGTTGCGTGGAGCCGTGACTGCATCACGGTTCCACCGCCGTTCCCAGGATCCGGCGGTCCCCAGTCTCCGCCCAGGAGGTTCTCTCCATGAATCGTTTTCAGCGTGTTCTTCTGCTCTCGGCCCTTTCGACCGCCGTGGCGTTTGCCGCGACGTTCTCCGAGGCAGGCTTTCGTCATCGTCACCAGATCGATCCCGGTTGTGCCGCGGTCGAGCCGGGCTGCACGGCTTTCGAGCCGGCCTGTGCCATGGAGCCGTCGTGCGGCTTTGAGCCCGGTTGCGGTGCCGAGACGGTGTGCCCCACCAACCCGTGTATTAAGTATCGCCACAAGCACGCCTGCAAGCACCATCATTGCAATAGCGGCTGCTGCGAAGAGCCGACCTACGAGACGGTGCTGATGCCGACGAGCCCCGAGACCTGCCAGACGGTGGCGGTGCCGGTCTGCCTGCCGGCCTGTTGCCAGGGTTGCCCCTGCGAGGCTTCGCGGTGCACGCTCTTCGGCTGCGGCCAGGTGCGGTACGACTACGCCTGCGGCTGCTCGGTCGTGATCCGCTTTCAGAAGTGCGGCGACATCCTCGTCACGTACGTCGGATTCTAAACCCGTGCTCGCCGAGCGGCCCGCCGCCGGCCGGCATCCACGCAACGATAAAGAGCCCCGGCCCGGAGCGATCCAGGCCGGGGCTCCTTTTTCGTGATCATCAGCAGCATCAGCGGGGAAGAGATCCACCAACCGCTCCGCGTCGCCGTCGGGGTCGCGACCCGTATTCCCGTCGCTCGCGCTCCGGGCTTTTTGGGGGCATGTCGCGCCGCGCCTCCCGACAGGAATCGGAACGGCGTGAGCCGTACGGCCGCGTCTCCCGACAGGAAGCCCCAAGCGCTAGCGCGGGGAAGACGTCCTCCACCCGAACCCGCTCCGCGTCGCCGTCGGGGTCGCGACCCGTATTCCCGTCGCTCGCGCTCCGGGCTTCTTGCCGATCGCTACTAGCGGTCACCGCGGCGGAGGCGGGTGAAGAGGCTGCGGTAGTCGCCGGGGCGGACGCTGAAAATCGAACACGGTTTTGAGTTGGCGTCTTGCAGGTCGTCTTCGATGACCACCATGTCAGCATCATCGAGGTCGGTATCAACGGCAACGACCGCTGCGGTGAGAGGTGGCGAGGTCTGCTTCTCGACCCGGTCATCCCGGCTTGCCTCCGGCGGTGCCCTGCCGGGGCCGGACGCGACCGGCGGCGTGCCGGCGTCGAGTTGAGAGAGCGTTACGAGCAGCCGGCCCATGGCCTGTCCCTCGCGGCTCGTCACAGGGCGACACGAACTGAAGTCGTCTGGTCCGTCTACAACAAGACGTTGCGACGTGGTCCTATCCTCGCGAAAGAACGAATCGAAGGGATCGCTCGCCTGATCGAAGACGAGCTCCACATCGGGCCCGTTCCAGGGATCGCCGTGGGGCGGTGCCGACTGTTCGCGATTCGGCGTTCGATCGGCAGGCGCCGGGGTCTCGAGCGTGGCGAAATCCTCGTCGCCCGAGCCAAACTCGATCGTCTCCATGACGTCGTCGCCAAACCCGTTGGACACATGCTCGTCGTCGCGGTCGCTGGCTGACCCAGGCACGTGGTCGGCTGTGTGTGTGCGGGGCTCCAGCCCCATCGGCGCAGGCAACCGCTGGATTTCCCGCCAGGCCGCGGCGATATCCGAGGGGGTCACCTGCCGGCTCGATTCAGCGACGATCACGAGCGCCTGGTCGCAGAGTTGGTTGATCAGCCGTGGCACCCCGTCGGTCGCAGTGAAGACGGCGTCGTCACAGCCGGCGGCGAACAGCCGCTCCCACGACAGCCCCGCGGTCTTCGTCTGCGTTTGGAGGTAGGCCATCGTCTCGGTGTGGTCGAGCGGTTCGAGGTAGGCGCGAACGGCGATCCGCTGCGACAGGCTTTCCATCCGCGGTGCCGCGAGCATCTCCTCGAGTCGGATGGTGCCGGCCAGCACGAGATGCACAGCCGGGAGCGGGGTGGGCACGTTGGTGAGCAGCCGCAACTCCTCGATCAGCCGGGTGGGCAGCGTGTTGGCCTCGTCGACGAGGATCGCCAGACCCGACCCGGTGGCGGCGAGGCCGCGGATCCGTTCCACCAGGGCGATGCGGAGATCGGCCTCGTCGATGCCGCGGTAGGGCTCGCCGATCGCGGCCATCACGGCCTGCCAGAGCGCGCGGCGGGTGCAGATGCTCGCCCCCGAGAGCAGTGCCACATCGAAGTCGTCGCGAACGTGGTCGGCGACCTTCGCCAGCAACAGCGACTTCCCCGTGCCCGGCGTTCCCACGACCAGCGACGCCCCCTCAGCCCGCCGGATACATCGCTCGATCCCTTTGAGGGCGGCCTCGATCAGCGTCGCAGGGTGATAAAACTGCGTCCGCGGGGCGGCCATGAACGGACGGCTCGACGGGTGCCTGCTGGGGATGTGCATCTCGAGTGTCATTCCGGTGACGTGTGGGGAACTCGCGCGGATCTCGACAGAAGGGATGTCGACCAACGGGCTCCGCTTCCTGCACAGCCCCCCGCTGCCATAGACTTTTAGGGTCGGGAAAAAGGCACGCTGCGTGGCGGTCACGCCGGATCTAACGACCGAGACGGCGCCGATTGGTGCGGAGCAATCGCGATGTTTCACGTGAAGATCTGTGGTGTGATGACGGCCGCCGACGCACGGCTGGCCGTCGAAGCGGGCGCCGACGCGATCGGGCTCAACTTCGTACCAGGCTCGCCGCGGTGTCTCTCGGCCGAGGCTGGCCGCGAGGTCGCAGCGGCGATCCCCGAACATGTTCTTGTTGTCGGTGTGTTTGCGGGCGCGACCCCGGCGGAGATGCGGCAGGTCGCCGGGATGGTCGGCCTCGATGCGATCCAGTTGCATGGCCACCTCGGTGGCACGGCCGCGGTCGATCCGCCCGAGGCCTGTGCCGCAGTGGCGCCGCTGCCAGTGATTCGCGCGGTGCGGCTCGGGGCTGCCGGGTTTGACGAGACGCGGCGCTGGATCGCGGCGGCACGGGCCGCGGGAGTTGGGCCGGTCATGGTGGTGGTCGATGCGGCGGTTACGTCCGCGGCGGCCGCCGGTCGGCTCGGCGGCACCGGCGACCTGGTCGACTGGAGCCGGCTGGTGGCAGCGGGCGATCTCGAGATCCCACTGGCACTCGCCGGCGGGCTGACCCCGGCGAACGTGGCCGAGGCGATTCGGGCTACGGGAGCCAAAGCGGTCGACACCGCCAGCGGTGTAGAGGCAGCGCCGGGCAGCAAAGACCCGGAAAAGATGCGGGCATTTTGTGCCGCAGCCCGGCGGGCCTGGACCGCTGCGGCCGGCTGAACCCTTTTCGAATCCGAGCAAACGGCTAAGATTTGGGACATTCGTCTTCTATGGCGGCAAAAAACGCCTCAGTCCCCATTCAGGAGGTTCCCGTGGCCCACGTCGAAACGCGTCTGCCTTACAAGGTCGCTGATCTTTCGCTTGCCGATTGGGGCCGCAAGGAGATCATGCTGGCCGAGAACGAAATGCCCGGCCTGATGGCGCTGCGGGAGAAGTACGGCCGCTCGAAGCCGCTCGCCGGAGCCCGGATCGCCGGTTGCCTCCACATGACGATCCAGACGGCTGTGCTCATCGAGACGCTCAAAGAACTCGGTGCCGAAGTGACGTGGAGCAGCTGCAACATTTTCTCGACCCAAGACCATGCCGCGGCGGCCATCGCCAAGGCCGGCTTCCCGGTCTACGCCTGGAAGGGCATGACCAACGAGGAGTTTGACTGGTGCATCGAGCAGACGCTGTTCTTCCCGGACGGTGAGCCGCTCAACATGATCCTCGACGACGGTGGTGACCTCACCTCGATGGTGCACAGCAAGTATCCGGAACTGATCGGCGGCATCCGCGGCCTCTCCGAAGAGACGACCACGGGCGTGCACCGGCTCTACCAGATGCATGAGAACGGCGAGCTCAAGCTCCCGGCCATCAACATCAACGACTCCTGCACCAAGAGCAAGTTTGACAACCTCTACGGCTGCCGCGAGAGCCTCGCCGACGGCATCAAGCGGGCCACCGACGTGATGGTGGCCGGCAAGGTGGTGGTGGTGGCCGGCTACGGCGACGTCGGCAAGGGCTCTGCCCATGCCTTGAAGGCGCTCGGTGCGCGGGTGATCATCACCGAGGTCGACCCGATCAACGCCCTGCAGGCGGCGATGGAGGGCTATGAGGTCACGACCATGGAGGAGGCCGCTCCCCGGGGCCAGATCTTCGTGACGGCCACCGGCTGCCGCGACGTGATCCTCGGACACCACATCGAGAAGATGCCGAACGACGCGATCATCTGCAACATCGGGCACTTCGATCTCGAGATCGACGTCGCCTGGCTGGAAAACACCAAGGGCGTCAAGAAGGTCGAGATTAAGCCGCAGGTTGATCGCTACACGCTCCCCTCTGGCAAGAGCGTGATCCTGCTAGCCGAGGGGCGGCTGGTGAACCTCGGCTGCGCCACCGGCCATCCGTCGTTTGTGATGAGCACGAGCTTCACCAACCAGGTGCTCGCGCAGCTTTCCCTCTGGCAGGATCCCGACAACTACGACATCGGTGTCCACATGCTCCCCAAGAAGCTCGACGAGGAGGTGGCCCGGCTGCACCTCGACAAGCTCGGCGTGAAGCTGACGAAGCTCACGAAGGAGCAGGCCGAGTATCTGCACATCCCGGCCGAGGGTCCGTTCAAGCCAGAGTACTATCGCTACTAACTCGCGGGCCTGCGGACGTCAGTGATTCAAGCAACGGGGTAGCGCGAAAGCGCTACCCCGTTTCGCGTTTC
>JBBDNW010000129.1:12715-16912 GCA_040877375.1 Pirellulales bacterium
CGTCAGTGATTCAAGCAACGGGGTAGCGCGAAAGCGCTACCCCGTTTCGCGTTTCAGGTTTCGTGTTTCACGTTTCACGGGAAACGCATGCGGCGCGCCCGTGCGGTGTCGTTTTTGCTACGATCCCGGCTCGCATTTTCTCCGCCACGCTTCCCGAGGAACCACGTCACGATGCCCACCGTCGCCCCGCTCCGCGGCCTTCGCTACGACCCCAAGCACGTCGGCGTTTTGTCGCAGGTGATCGCTCCTCCGTATGACGTCATCGACGCCGCTCTCCAGACCAAGCTTTACGAGCAGCATCCGGCGAATGTGATCCGGCTGGAGCTCAATCGGGAGGAGCCGGGCGACGACGAGCGGACCAACAAATACACGCGGGCCGCGCGGTTCCTCAAGGAGTGGCGGGACCAGGGCGTGGTGATGCAGGAGTCCGCCGCGGCGCTGTATGTGTATCACCAGGAGTTTCGTGTCGAGGGGCAGACATTCGTCCGCCGCGGTGTGATGGCACGGGTGCGGCTGGAGCGGTTTGGCACCGGCAACATCCATCCCCACGAGGAGACGATGTCGGGGCCGAAGCAGGACAGGCTCCTGCTCACGCGGGCCTGCCGGGCGAACCTCAGCCAGGTGTTCGGCCTCTATCCCGACCCGACGGGGGAGGTGCAGGAGGTGCTCGACAAGGCCGTGGCCGGCCAGCCGCCGGTCGAGGCAACCGACCACCTCGGGGTGAAGAGCTGGATGTGGCCGCTCACCGACGAGGGGGTGGCCGCGAAGGTGGCGGGCCTGATGGGGCCCAAGCCGGTGTTCATCGCCGACGGCCACCACCGCTATGAGACCGCCTGCAACTACCGCGACGAGATCGCGGCGGCGTGGCCCGCGGGCCATGGAGGAGAGCCGCTGCCCCCGGACCACCCGGCCAACTTCGTGCTGATGATGCTCGTGGGAATGAGCGACCCAGGACTCGTGGTGTTGCCCACGCACCGGCTCTTCATCCAGCCGGCGGTGGCGACCGCGGCAGATCTCGCCGCGAAGCTCGGGGAGTGCTTCACGACGCGGACATCGTGGAAGGGCCCTGAGGCCGCCGAGGCCGTCTGGTCCAACATCGAGCTCGAGGAAGACCAGGGCACCATCGGCTTCTACACGGCCGGCGACCAAGCCTGGACACTCGCCCGGATCACGCCCGCCGGCAGGGCCCGAATGGACGCCGCGGCCGGTGACCATGGCGCCGCCTGGCGGAGCCTCGGCGTCTCGATCCTCCACCGGCTCGTGATCGGTGAACTCCTCGGGGCCAAGGAGATCCCGACCCCGGGCTACGTGCATCTCGTCCGCGAGGTGGTCGAGGGGCTCGGCAGCGGAAAGTATCCGCTGGCCGCCCTCGTGATGCCCGCGAGCGTCGAGGACATTCGCAAGGTGAGCGAGACGGGGGAGCGCATGCCCGCGAAGAGCACGTATTTCTATCCGAAGCTTGCCAGCGGCCTCGTGTTCAATCCGCTCGACTAAGCGATGTGTCGGTGCCCTCAAGAAGCCCGGAGCGCGAGCGATGGGAATACGGGTGGCGACCTCGGGCGTGGCGCGGAGCGGAGTGAGGTAGCGGGCGTATTCCCCGCGCTTGCGCTTGGGGCTTCCTGTCGGGAGGCGGTGCCGATGCGGGAGACGCGGCGGCCGGTGCCTTCAAGAAGCCCGGAGCGCGAGCGATGGGAAACCGGGTGGCGACCGCTTCGGTGGTGTGGAGCGGGATCGGGTGGTGAGCGTATTCCCCGCGCTCGCGCTTGGGGCTTCCTGTCGGGAGGCGGTGCCGATGCGGGAGACGCGGCGGGCGAGGCCCCCAAGAAGCCCGGAGCGCGAGCGATGGGAAACCGGGTGGCGGTGCGTTTCATGTGAAACGCGGCTATTCCGGAAGGCTGCGCGAGGAGCGGGCTCTGCGCAAAGAGGGCGGTTTCACGTGAAACCCTTCCCTCGACCTTGCGCTCGCGGAGGTTTTCGCAGGGCCGCGGGCCCGACGTGACGATCGTGCCTGAAGTGGCCGATATCACGATGGTGCCTGGAATGCTTTCGGGACCGGCGGGAAGGATTCTGCGTGTGGGAAGGATTCTCTGCGTGGCAAATCAGAAGGGCGGCGTCGGCAAGACGACGACCGCCTCCAACCTTGCTGCAGCGCTGGCCCATGGCGGTATGCGGACGCTCCTCGTCGATCTCGACCCCCAGTGCAACGCCACGACGGGCTTCGGTGCGACACCCGCCGCCATGCATCCGCTGGTGTTGGAAACGCCGCTCACCGAATCGATCGTGGCGACGGCGATCACCAACCTCTCCATCCTGCCGGGCAGCAGGAGCGTCCGCGACGTGGAGCGGATCGCGGCCCAGTCGCGCGCCGGAGCGGCGCTCCTCGAAAACCATCTCAGCCTGGGCTTCGCCGCCTGGGACTACTGCCTTATCGACTGCCCCCCGTCGATCGGCGACCTGACCAGAACAGCGCTCGCCAGCAGCACCGAGGTGCTGATGCCGATCCAATGCGAATACTTCGCGCTCGAGGGACTCACCCAGATGATCGAGGTGATCCGCGACGTGATGCAGGAGAGGCCCGGCCGCCTCTCCTTCAGTGGCATCGTGCTCACCATGCACGACGCCACACTCGACTTGACGGCCGAGGTCGAGGCCGAGGTCCGCGACTTCTTCGGAGAGATCGTCTTCGAGACGGTGATCCCGCGGGATGTCGCGGTCTCGGAGGCTCCCAGCCACGCCCAGAGCGTGCTCGACTACGCGCCCCGCTCACCGGGAGCGCGGGCCTACACGGAACTCTGCATGGAGGTACGCGACTGTGAGTAAGGAACGACGTCTGGGCCGTGGATTGGAAGCACTCCTCGGTCGTGCTGGGATCGACGTGCCGCCGGCCGTGACGCAGGGCACCTCCGCCGTTGCCCAGCAGCCAGCCCGCACTGCTCCGCCTGCCGGCCTGGGCTCGGGCGCCGCGCGGCTCATGCTGCACGCGCCCGACGAGGTCGAGCAGGCGGCCGCTGCGCTACCGACCAGCGAGATCGCGTTGGCCCGCATCGATCCCAATCCCTGGCAGCCGCGGAGCGTCGTCGATGACGCCGACCTGGCCGAGTTGGCGGCGAGTCTTTGCGAGCACGGACTCGTGCAGCCGATTGTGGTCCGCGCGAGGGGCGACCGCTATCAACTCATCGCCGGCCAACGGCGGCTCGCGGCCGCCCGGCGGCTCAGCTGGGAGAGGGTGCCGGTTCGCGTGCTCGATGTCGACGATCGGCAGATGTCGGAGATCGCGATCGTCGAGAATCTCCAGCGACGCGACCTCGATGCCCTGGAGAAGGCAGCGAGTTTCAAACAATATCTTTCCACGTGGAACTGCACGCAGGAAGAACTAGCTAAGCGGCTCTCAGTCGACCGCTCGACGGTCGCGAACCTGATTCGGCTCCTAGAACTCCCCGAGGGAGTGCAGCAAAAGCTCCGTGCGGGCGCGATCTCGATGGGCCACGCGCGGGCGATTCTTCCGCTCGGCGACGAGGACGAGCAGGTGCGGCTGGCCTACCGCGTGGCGGCCGAGGGACTTTCCGTGCGGGCGATCGAAGCAGAGGTGCAGGAGATCATCCGCCGTGAGGAGGCCGACGAGAGCGGCGGGATCGCCAGCGACGAGGCCGACGACGGCGCTCTGGTGGCCGACGAGGGAAAGGCCAGAGTGCCCTCGCCGCCCAAGCGGAAGCCGGGCCGGCCGGCGACGCGACGGTCGAGCCAGGTCGCGGCGGTCGAGGCCCAGCTGCGGCGGGCGCTCGGCGTGAAGGTTGTCGTGCATGCCAACGGCAAGGGAGCAGGCCGGATCGTGGTCCCGTTCGGCGATCTCGACGAGTTCCAGCGGCTGCTCGATCACATCACCGACTGAGCCGCGAGGCCGAGGTGGGCCGCCGCCGGGCGTGCTACACTATTAATCCTCGGAGCGTGGCGCAGTTGGTAGCGCGCTTGGTTTGGGACCAAGAGGTCGAGAGTTCGAATCTCTCCGCTCCGACTCGATTGGCGGACGAAAAACAGATTGTGTTGATTCGACCTCCGGTTCGATTGGTTTGCCTGAAAATGCTCGTCATGAGCACGGGATCCGTCGAAATCCAACGGAAAAGAAAGTGACGGCGGGTGGCCTGATGACGAAATGCCTCGCGGCAGCGGCCCTGGTCATCAGTCTTGCGATCCAGAGCG